>JAKFXN010000003.1 GCA_021731405.1 Candidatus Parcubacteria bacterium
TGATTCGCCACAGCTTCGCTACTGACCTCCTCAGCAATGGAGCTGACCTTCGCTCAGTGCAGGCACTCCTCGGACATGCTCATATTGGCACCACTCAGGTGTACACTCATGTCACTGACGCGCATTTGCGTGAGATTCATAAAAAATTTCACACCAATCGAAAAGTAAAATAAAAGGCTTGGGAAATTTCCCAAGCCTTTTATTTTTTATGGAGCTAGTGTGTAAGTCTTTAGAACCGCCTCGATGGCTTTTTTGTTTCTCTCCCATTCGCTCTCAGTTCTGGTCTCAAGCTCAACCGTGATGGCGGGGATTCCGACTGAAGCCAACCAACCCTCCGCATCTCCTGTTATTGGGTAGGCGTCAAAAATAGAAATAGGAGTGTAGTTGGCGTTTGCTGCGTACGTGTCCATGAGAGTTAGTGTGCCTTCAAGTATTCCCTCCTCGCACTCTGAGGCGTACACCGCATTTGCTTGGCTGTGCCAAAAAATAACTGCTGACGGCCTCTTCTCAACTACGAGGTTTCGCAGTACCTGAGCCTCAGGTTCTGAGAAGGCACTGCTGCCAGCACTTACAATTTTTCCTCGCCAGCTACTTTCAGACTTCCACTTACAATCAAAGTTTCGATTAAGGTCGACATCGTTGGCGTTGAACCGCCCACGCCCGGTGGTATGGGCATCATTGGGTGGAATTTCCGCTACTGTGAAGCGACCCTCTTTCCCGACAACTGAAAAGAGTCCATCGGGATTGAGTGTCGGAATGACAATCACTGAAATGTTTTTTGGGACGACTACCGTTTTAGTTTCAAGATTGTCGATAAACTCAAAAGCCAAAAGTGTACTGTTCCACTCGTAACCGCCATGTACTCCTCCGACAAAAAGAAGAGTAGTACTTCCTGTTCCATAGGTGTAACTCTCGATCGCTCTCCCTTCAACAGAATAGCCAAGTATTTTAGTAGTTGGGGTAACTACTTCAGGTACAGATACTTCCCCGATCGGAATACTTTGAGGTTCTTCCGGAGAAGGTGTTTCGCTAAAGAAAAATAACCAAGTTGCAACGACAATCAAAATGATTGCTACTAGCCCCCCGATATATTTTTTTGATTGATCAGACATTCTTATTTGAAGTAATTAAGAATTGCTTCTACACCAGCTCGATTTTTCTCAAACTCGGTATTGGTATGGTTAGTGAGAAGTACGCTAATAGCAGGAATGTTTTCTTTAGCAAACCAGTTAACCATGTCACCAGTTATTTCATAGTAATCATATTCTTCGTGAGCTGTGTATCCAGCTGCTTCAGCAAATAGCTTTGTGAGAGCAAGCGTTTCTGTTTTTACCTCTCCGCCACAAGTTGACGCATATACTCCGCCGGCTGCACTGTACCAAGTAACTACAGCGGTCGGCTTTATTTCAAGTACATAATCTCGCACTGCCTGACTTTCTGGTTCTGAGAACGGAGCACTTCCTCCACTTACGGTACGGTTCTGCCAAGTTCCCTCGGCATTCCACTCGCAATCAAAGTTTCGATTGAGGTCGACGTTGTTGCTATTAAAACGACCGGCTACTTTTGTGGCTGTGTCGGCAGCTGCGTCACTCATCTCAAATCGTCCTGTCTCACCGGTTACTTTCTCGAGACCGTCAGGGTTTAGTACTGGGATGACAGTAACGGTTATCGTTTCAGGAATTTTGTCCTCGTTTTCTTTAAACCAATCAACCAGTTCAAAACCGAGAAGGGCTGTGTTGGCAGAGTAACCCCCGTGAATGCCGCCGATAAAGATAATTTCTTCTGATCCAGTACCAAAATGGTAAGCGGTAATTTCTGTACCCCCTGCTGACTCACCAATAGTACTTTCTGGCCCTCGTTCCACTTCCTCTGGCTCTGCAATTTCTGTATCAGGAGTAGTGACTGAAGTCTCCTCGGGAGCTGGTGTCTGTGGGATAGGATCTTTTGTGTAAGAGTCGTTAGCTGTTGTTAAAAAATAAATACCTCCGCCGACAATTATAAGTAAAGCAATAACAATTAATACAATATTTTTCATAGCTATTTATTGTATGCCTGATTGAAGTGAATGACTATTGTCGAACGGCCACTTGTGTTCTCTCGTATTTGTGGTTAAATAAAAACAGATGTTCCGCTATGCGGTTTTTGAAATCATTCTCTTCTTGAAAGGAAGAATCATGAAAGTCATTCAACAGTTTGATGATCATCACGGGTCTTGGTTGACTGCAGTACAGAAAGAAAACACCGAGGTTGCACGTTTGAGCAACCGGTTGTCTCTGCCTGGATACCAACTCTATGAGGTCTGGCTCATGGACGAAAACATGCAAATGCTTTCGCCTGCCCTCTTGAAAAAAATCTGCTTCAATTCGGTAGAAGAGCTTTCGCTCTTCTACCGTCCTGACAAATCTCCTGAGCCATTTCACGCGGCCAGCAGAGAACTGGATTTGGTGCGGGAAATCGGCATTGGCCTGAGGTTGCCGGATACCTGCTTCCACCATTCGGTTGTGAGTACTCCTCACGGACCAGTGGCTTCAATCGTCTTTGGAAGTTGCAAAGCCATGACGCGCATGTATGAAGAAGGTTTGCGTGAACGAATGGTCCCTGTTGCAGAAGACGAAAGCTCAAATTGAGCAACACAAAGCCCCGACAATAGGCATGAGCCTATTGTCGGGGCTTTAACATTTTTAGGTGGCAGCGAGCTCAGCTTCACTAAAGTCTTCTTTTGTAAGGGTAATAGTGCTACCTTTTACAACTTCTCCGCCAATAATTTTTTTAGCAATTTTTTCTTCAATCACATTTTGGATGACTCGTTGCATTGGCCGTGCTCCAAATTGTGGGCTGTATCCCTTTTGTACCAAGAGGTCCATCAAGTCGCGATTGATCACTAAGTCGTATCCCTGTTCCTTTACTCGCTCATACAGACTCTTGAGCATAAGGCCTGCTACCTGTCCCTGTTCCTCGAGCTTAAGTGGCTCAAAGATAATCGTGCTGTCAAAACGATTGAGGAGTTCTGGACGATAGATACCTTCTTTCACTATGTGATTAATAATCTCTTCACTAAGTGTCGCAAGCTCAGTTCTTTGTGTGACGGTTTTTAAAATGAGTTGGCTGCCCGCATTTGAAGTTGCGATGATAATGGTGTTGCGAGCATTTACTTTGGTCCCCCGTGCGTCAGTGAATACCCCTTCGTCGAGTATTTGGAGGAAGATGTCATGAACTGCTCGTGCTCCTTTTTCAAACTCATCAAGCAGAAGTACTGAGTATGGATGTTCACGAAGCATGTCGGGCAGCACCCCAGACTCATTACTTGTGCCAATAAGACGAGGCAGTGCATCTCCTCCACTAAACTCTGACATGTCGATACGATGCATGTTTTTTTCATCCCCAAAGAAAATATGCGCCAGTGCTTTTGCAGTTTCAGTCTTTCCTACTCCAGTTGGTCCCAAGAAAAGAAACGAGCCAATTGGTTTGTCGCTAGACTGAATACCGGCTCGTGCTCGGCGCATGGTTCTTGCTATTGAATCAAGAGCTTGTTGTTGCCCAATTACTCGTTCGTGTAATTTTTCCTCTAGGTTTAAGAGAAGGTCCTTTTCTTCTTCGCCGATTGGTCCCGATGGTATACCTGTTTTTTCACTGACAATTTCATATACGTACTCCGCAGTTATCACTGGTTGTTTTTTCTGCTCAGCTCGAGTAGCAATATCAATGAGTAACTCAATTGCTTTATCCGGCATGACTCCCTCAACCAAATATCTATCAGCGGCGGTTGTGATGGCAGCGAGTGCCGGATAGGTAAAAAGGACTTGGTAACGGCTTTCGTTTTGGAGCGCAATTCCCTCAAGTACCCGTGTGGTGCTACCAAGGTCTGGAGTATCGATCAGGACTTCGGCAAAGCGGCGCGAAAAGGCACCGAGTGGTTCGAGGTAGGTATGGTAACTACCTGGTGTGTCAGTTGCGATTACATGAAGGGCTGGCGTTGCCAAAAACGGATCAAGAAGCTCGGGTATAAAAATGCCAAGCGCTTCTGCTTCACGGATAAAAGCACTTAAGTTTTCAATCACAATAATCACATTCCCCGCTTTTGCTGCTTCAGAAAAAATCGAAAGAAGAGTTAGCTCAAGTTCTTGTTTATCTTGATGGGTAGCAAAAAGACGATTGGTATCAAGGAGAACCAAATGCTGATTCTCAACTGCATTAATTGCTTTTCCTGTTCGCATTCGTCTGTCTACTTCAAGCAGGAGGTCAATCTTCCCTACTCCCGCTTCGCCGATTACCAAAACATTAGAAGCTTTTGCTCGGGCGAGCGCCACTTCTACCTCAGCAATTTTTTCTTTAGTAAACGCAGAGTCACTTTGGGTAAGGTTTGAGAAGACCGCGCTCGTGCGAATGTCGCGTGAAAATTTTTCTAAGATGTAGGCAGTTCCGTATGACCATTCTCGACCGATACCTTGTGTTTTGGAAAGATTATCTTTACTCCACCACCGCTCAGTTCGTTTTTCGTTGTGATGTGCGAGCACTACCCATTTGAGTGCTCCAATAAAGTTTGCTTCTGTGGTACCAGACTCTTTGATAAAGGTCTTAAAAGAACTGTCTTGCTGGAGTAAATATTGCCCAAGGGTGATGAAACTAAAAATAGTATCTTCAGGTAAAGGGATCATGGTGGTAGTAATTTTGGGACGACTACTTTTGAGGTACGTATCAACAAAATTAAGATCGATACCTGCTCTGAGAAGTACTACGGTACCAATGCGAGAAGTGCAGAATGCTTTGGTGACGTCTGCTTCGTGCCCGAGAAGAGCCTCCGCCACCTCATAGGTAGTGCCGCTGATTTTTTTGGTGGATATACCGAGGATTGAATTGAGTCCGTAAAAGTAAAAACTGTTGTGAAAACTATAGACCAGTACCTGTTCAATCCAAAGCGCAGTAAAGATAAGACAGCTACCCAAAAAGAGTGCGGTTGGGATAGCTGGCAGCAAGAATGGCAGCACGCCCGCTGCTGTACCAGTAAAAAGCAGGCAGAAAAAAAAGAGAGTTCTAAATCTCGTTAGGGATTTTCGACTTACCGCCTTAGCCAAAAGAAGGGCTGGGGTGAAACGGGTGATGTTATCTGCGATGGTGTACATATATATGTATGTTATGAAAACATGAGTACAAATCCGTAGTAGAAACAAGCAATGAGAAGTGCCGGAGCACATACCCAAAATACATACGTACCAATAATACCAACACAAAGGACTAAAAGCGCTATAAGGCCAGCACCAATAATAATGGTACGGAGAATCATTCCAATAATTCTGGATATGAGATTGATGACAACAAAACCAGCCAAGTCCTCAAAATTAAATGTCTCCCCACGTTCCTCGGTCATTCGTTTCCAAGGTGCAATATATGAACGCAGGAGCTGGGGAATAGAAAAGAAGTGAAATGTAAACCAAAATAAATTTGACCAGACGTGCGCTATCTGCGTAAACGCGTGGCTGTAGTGCCAAATAAGATAGTGATGCAAAATAGATGTAAAGAGCATATGCATAGTATACATCCACTATCTGTTTGAAACTGCGTAAATAATAAACACAAAACACCGAGAGCTTTCGCTCTCGGTGTTTTGTTTTACCCAAGGGGTATAGTTATGCTCGACGCACGTTTGTTGCAGCTGGGCCTTTTGGTCCTTGCTCAACATCAAACGTTACGTTCTCGCCTTCTTGGATGTCGTCAAAAGCGACGTCTACAAGTGACTGTGCGTGGAAGAATACATCCTTTCCGCCGTCATCTGGCTTAATAAAACCATAACCGTTATCTCGCTTGCGTACAATTGATCCTGTCATTTTTATTTACTTAGACTTTGATTAACACAAAACGTCACTTCACCTGATCAATGCTTTCACCTTGCTTCAGAGGAGTTTGTTTCGCTGCTTGTATTAAATCACATTTACGTATAAACACAAGGACTTTGGTCGAAGGCAGGCTCTAGAGCTTTATGTGGCTTGAGAATGAACCAACAAGCGGAAGCTCTTTTTCCTTCTTCTGGAGCGCATAGACGATACCAATAATTGAAAGTACCAAGAGTCCAAAGTTTACCACTTGTAAGAGCGGCCACATAAAACTGAAGAACATTCCCGCTACCCAGAGAGCAATATCAAGAATCAGCACAACCAAGCCTTGTTTGATATGAAACATGATGAACGGATTCTCCTTTTCTGTGAGGTAGGGTACAACCACCAGCGGTCCCACATATGAAAGTGAGGCAAGGATGGTTGTTTTGTTGAATTCAAATGCCTCACTCCCTTTTGGGGACTCAGCTGCTACTGGTGCTGCTACAGGAACTGGAGTTGTTACGGGGGTTGTGTTTGGTGTTGATTGGTTTTCAGTAGGATTGTTATCCATATATATGGGTAAAGTTAGGTTTAGATAATTATTTGCCTAATATAGGCCCTCGCTCATTAATTGTATGCTCATATTGAGACTACGCAAGGGCTTATTTGGGCTATCTTAGAATGCGGTATACTGTTTTAATGAAGATATATTCTTGGAATGTGAATGGCATTCGAGCGGTTTTGAAGCGGGGTGACCTACAAAGCTTTATAAGCACCCACGACCCCGACATACTTTGCCTGCAGGAGACAAAAGCTGAGCAAAATCAGGTCGAAGTAGACTTAGAAGACTATGAAGAGTATTGGCATTCCGCAGATAAAAAAGGCTATTCTGGCACAGCAATCTTTACCAAACATAGCCCAATTGAGGTATATAAAGGCATTCCAGAGCATATCGCTCAAAAATACGCTCTAAAAGACCAGTATGGTGACACTACAGCAGAAGGAAGGGTCCTTACCCTTGAGTTCGAAGGCTTTTTTGTCAGTACGGTCTATACACCAAACGCCAAAGACGATCTTTCACGTATCCCGATGCGCCAAGCCTGGGATCCAGCCTTCCTAGAATTCATTAAAGAACTAGAAATGCAAAAGCCAGTTATATTTTGCGGCGACTTTAATGTCGCCCACACCGAGCTCGACCTCGCTCGGCCAAAAGACAACAAAGGTAAGAAAGGATTCACTGAAGAAGAGCGAACTGGATTTTCTAATATCATTGAGTCAGGGTTCGTAGACTCATTTCGGGTCTTTGAAAAAGAAGGTGGTCACTACACGTGGTGGTCACATTTTGCCCAAGCTCGGGCACGGAACGTTGGGTGGAGAATTGACTACGTACTAGTGAGTAAGTCGCTCGTCTCAATACTCAAGCGCGCACGTATTCACGATGATGTTTTTGGTTCAGACCACTGCCCTGTTTCGGTGGAGCTCTCACTCGAAGCATAGCGTGAAAAAACAAAAAGCAAAGTAATACACTTCTCAATAAAGTCAATAGTAACAAAATGAGAATGAAAAGACGGCTCTAAATAGAGCTGTTTTTTATATTCAAAAAATAAAATAACCCCCTGTCTTTTATAAAGGACATTTGTAGTTGAGTTATTCACAGGTATCCACATCGCTGTCCTTTACACACTATTGTAAAGGACATAGTATATATGCAGGCCCAGAGAGGGCAAGCAGGAATCACAGGATTCCCCTTCAAGAGATCTTTCCAAAAACAATTGAGTATTACCTCCAAAAAACTCAAATAAAAAACGTTCATAACAATCCCACCCTAATTGAGAAAGCGAGAAGTCTCCTAACCCTTATAACCCGGAGTAGACGGATGACTCCCTAGTTTGTGTTAGCGATATTGATTTCTCTCTATTCTCAAAACAACGTAGAGCTTTAAAATAGGTTAGCCATTTTTATAAAGGCGCCCACTAGGATTATAATATCCTTTCAAAAATAAAAGCTCGAACAATGATAAAGGTCTGAGGAGACCGACAGCGAAACAGTTTCGCTCTCGCTCCCCTCAGGCCTTTTTTTAATTGAGAAAAGGAGCGTAGCGACTATTTCGAAATTATGCAGCCGCTTAACCGGATTCGACCTCCGGGAGAGAATCCGGTTGCAGCGGTCTGCTAATTGAATAGCAACTAGTCTGGGAAAGTGACTTTTGTATAATATTTATGCAGCCGCTTAACCGGATCTGACCTAATTTTTAAGGAGTGAAACGACTATAAAAATGGATATACTCTTGTGGTAGACCCCGCAGGGAGCGGTCAGCTGCAGCGGTCGGCTAACAGATTCTGATTAGCTACAGCTTAAACACAAAAAACCGCTCATTTGAGCGGTTTTTCTTATCCCACCTTATGTTCCCTCGCAATTGCCTTTAAAGCCTCAGCCTCCTCTGCTGCCAAAGCCTCTTTACCCGCTGAAGCGAGCGCTGCCAGCGCTTCTTCCGGTTCATTGTAGAGCTCTAAAGCTCGCTTTTCTAAGTATTCTTCACTATTTCGACTTGGTTCCGTGAGTACTTCTTCGAGTAGGGCATGGAGCACATAACCAAGCTTCTTTCCTGGCTTATCTTGGGTTAGTTCCATGATTCTAGTACCGTTTATCTTTAGTAACTTAACAGAAATAGGGTCTCGGAGAGCTTCATCCACCATAGCTTTATACTTTCGGAAGCGAAACGGCTGTTCTTTTGGCCTTCCGGTCCCAATTCGGTCACAAATACGAAGGTTTAAAAGGTTTTCTATCTGATCTTCCCCGATTCGGACAATAGTTCGACGAACTGCTGCTAGAGTTATTTGGTCTGGATCAGAGAAAAACATGTGCCAGCGCACGAGTTTTTCAATTATCGCTGCTTCTGCCTTTGGGTACTTAAGGCGAGTGAGTATCTGATTAGTCATCCGCTCCCCCACCACCTCGTGACCAAAGAAAGTGTACTGCTTGTTTTTTCCGCCAGTCCGCCTTGTAGCTGGTTTTCCGATGTCGTGCAACAGCGCTGCTATGCGGATTTCTGTCGAGTATCCTTTATCCGCAGCTGCTTGGAGGGTGCGAAGGAGGTGCTCGTATACATCATAGGCGTGTATTCCACCTTGTTCACAACCAATTGAGTCATATAGTTCAGGAATAAGATGTGGGAGGAGGTCTAGTTTTTCTAGGTGCAAAATACCCTGCATCGGTGTCTTTGAGTCAATTAATCGAACAAATTCAATCAAAACACGCTCCATCGCAATCTTGGAAAGGCTCTCAGCGTTGCGTTTGATGGCGTGCATTGTCTCTGACTCGATAAGAAAATCGAGTTCAGCCGCTAGTCTGACTGCTCGCATCATACGGAGCGCATCTTCAGCAAAACGAGCATCAGGGTCTCCTACTGCACGCAACCGCTTCGCTTCTAGATCAGTCATTCCCTCATATAAATCAACAATTTGTTGCGTTTTGATATCAAAAGCAATGGCGTTTACGGTAAAATCACGACGAGCGAGATCTTCAGCTAAAGTTACTCCAAAAGTAACGGTATCTGGACGTCTGTTATCACTGTAGCCACTTTCACTACGGTATGGGGTAACCTCAACTACCTGCAAAGTTTCATCAGTCTCAGTTTCATTTTTTATGCCCACAGTCCCGTAGTCGTTATTACAAAAACTCTCAGGGAAAAGAGCTTGGATTTGGTCTGGAGTAGCACTCGTAGTAAAGTCCCAGTCCTTTGGTTTTTTATTCAAGAGGAGGTCGCGGACACAGCCACCAACTAGATACGCTCCAAAACCGGCGCTTGTAAGCGTTTCGCTAATTGTTCGAATGGAAAGTGGTATTTGCTGAACGGAAATCATCGTTCGTTATTGTAGCAGAAAATCGTTGCTTTTTCTCATGTTTGACGTATGATGTTGAGCACTGTACTTGCCCCGAAACAAGTATAGGTAAGGAGTTTAAGGCTTGTGTGCTATGCATATAAGACAACCAACCAACCTTGCAACCTGTATGTAGAAGTGTGTTGGTGGGAAGATTAAGTTTTTCCACCTGTATGCTCCGCATATAAGATAAACGTTATATCCATGCACCTGTATGCTCCGCATACAGGTGCTGCACTCGAAACATATGGAAAAGTGAACTTTTCCATAGTCTCTCGTTTGCACCTGTAGTGAAATGGATATCACAACTGACTTCGGATCAGTTATTCTGGGTTCGAGTCCTGGCAGGTGCACACATACAAAAAAGCCCCAAACAGGGGCTTTTTTGTATGTGTGCACCTGAGATAGAGCCCTGCGGCTCTATCGGCCAGGACTCGAAAACCGCAGCGATGCCGTAGGCGAGCGAGGTGGGGTCGAGAACACTTAGTAGATTTGGAGCGTGCGCGACATTGTTTTCTTATGAGTTAGCGAATTAGAAAACAAGAAGTACTCTTGTGGTGAACAAATATACTTAGTGATTCGTGACCGAGTCTGGCAGTCTACATATAACTTATGACCACAAATTAAAAAAGCCCCTGATTCGTGACCACGTACGAAAATCGGACCGAGTCCTGGCAGTATTATGTTATTATTGAAGTACGTATGACCAAGACACTCGTACTGATTGTGGAAGATGATGAAAATATCCTAGAGCTCTACGCCAGTGCTTTTACGGCGGCTGGAATTAAGGTTATAAAAGCAAAAAATGGTTTAGAGGGTGTGGAGAAAGCTCTCAAATGTCACCCAGACGCCATTTTGATGGATATTAGAATGCCAGTAATGCACGGGCATAAAGCTGTGGAGAAAATTCGTCTTGATCCTTGGGGTAAAGACGCCAAGATTGTTTTCCTTACCAATATGAGCGACGCTGAGAATGTTTTTTTGGCGGTAGAGCAAGGTAGTGAAGAGTATATTATTAAAGCCAATACCCCTGTGAAAGAGGTGGTAAATCAGGTTAGAATGGCGATGCGCGCTTAAATATCACTATGGAACTATCAGAACGTTGTATTCAGACGCTAGAAAAGGAGGGCTTCCCTTTTGTGTATGAAACACAAGATGCCCCAGGTGCAATCTATGAAGAACACAAACACGAAGGCAAAGTCACACTTTTCATCACTGAAGGTTCTTTTGAGATATCTCTTTCAGGGGAAAGTAAGAACTTGGCAGCTGGAGACCGTATCGATATACCAAGAGAAACCCCCTACTCAGCTATTGTTGGCTCGCAAGGTTGCCAACTCGTTGTTGGAGAGATGATTGACGGAGACTTTTAAAAGACCTAAACAAACCGCCAACACTTGGCGGTTTGTTTATATCTCAAAAATGAACAACCGTTACCGTATATAATATATAAACTTTGTTATGGTAGTTTCACGTGGAAAGTATAAGAAAGAGGCTTATGAGCAGGCTATTTCCTTTCGTAAACGAGGCTTTACCTACACTGAAATAGCCAAGATATGTAATGTTTCGCGTGGCACGGTCTCAAATTGGCTTGCTAAAGAAGGGTTTTCTGCAGCAATAGCACAAAGTAATAAGAAACAGGCAGCTAAAGACAATAAAGCTAGAATAAAGCTTGTAAATAAGGCGCGAAACGCAGAACGTACCACCAAATATACAGAAATGTTGAAACATGCCGAGACTGAGTATAAACACTATCGTTCCTCCCCACTTTTTACTGCCGGACTAATGGTGTATTTGGCAGCTGGAGATATGACTGATCCTCGTGTCATTCGTCTCTCAACGAGCAAAACTGACTTACAGCAGGTATTTATTCGCTTTGCCATAGAATTCCTTGGAGTGGATAAAAAAGCGCTTCATTTGTGGCTTTTGCTCTACCCTGCTCATAATGAAGTCCGCTCTATGAAATACTGGAGTCAAAAAACTGGTCTGTCAGTAGCGCAATTTAGCAAAAATCAGATTATTCCAGGTAAAAGCAACAAACAAACGTTGCAATTTGGAGTTCTAAATACTATAATCGGCAGTATTCTTTTGAAGAAAAAACTACTCAAGTTCATTGAGCTAGCAACAAAGGAATTACAGAAGTAAATGCGGCCATGGTTAAGTGGTATAATGAGTCCTTGCCAAGGATTAGTCGAGGTTTCGATTACCTCTGGCCGCACAAAAAAGCTCCCTTAGGGGAGCTTTTTGCTGGCCAGAAGAACAGTGCCTGCGCACTGTTCGGGGTAATCGAAACCGCCGGAGCCATGCCGAAGGCGGGCGAGGCGTGACCCGCGGCACTTGTTAGTTTGTGAGTGAAACGAAACAAAATAACTTAGTGACCGTCAGGTTTCGATTACCTCTGGCCGCACATAACGAACAAACCCCAGGAATTATCCTGGGGTTTGTTCGTTATTGCCTAGGTAATCGAAAGAGCTTTTGAGCTAGATTATGAATTTATGAAATAATCTAGCCAAAAGGTGTACTGCGACTGTAAGTCGGCGATTGCCTCTGCAGCAGCCGTAATAGCAAAATAACTTAGTGACCGTCAGGTTTCGATGAATAAATAAGCATTTACGGTGTCAGTTACCTCTAGACCAGCAATTACCCCTCTCGCAACCTATCGACCCCTAAGTTTTCATAAAGGACATTATCCACCAAAGTGTGCATAACTGGGGAAAACTAGGTGCACAAGGGGATAAAGGACAAAATATATAAGACAGCTATAAACAATATAGGCCCAACAATAAAGATATTCTAAAAGAGTAGTTAAAAGTGTGCCACGTGAAACGTTTATCGGATATTAATAATACCCCAGTGCTATACTGTTTCATATGGAACAAACCTCTAGTAATAAAGCTGGAAATAAGCAGATAGGCCAATATGGGGAAGCAATTGCTGCAAAATATCTTCAAAACAAAGGTTTTAAAGTGTTAGGGCTGAATTATCTAAAGAAATGGGGAGAAATCGATGTAATTGCAGAGAAAGACAACATTATATGTTTTGTGGAAGTGAAAACAGTTTCATATGAAACAAAGCAAGATCTGGACTACCACGTTTCACGTGGTACATGGAAGCCTGAAGATAATGTACATGAACATAAAATAAGGAAGTTATCGAGAGCAATTGATTCTTGGATATCTGAACGCTGTTACCAAGGAGACTGGCAGATTGATGTTATAGCGGTAAAGATAGTGCCACGTGAAAAGTATGCTGTTGTAAAGCATCTGCCAAACATTATTCTGTAGTTGTTTCATGTGAAATGGGTAATTGTGTGCCACGTGAAACGTTTTAGCTCTTATTTCACATGAAACATTAAAAAACGGCCAAAGGCCGTCTTTTCATTATATTACAGAATCGTCCTGACGGTCACTAAGTTAGTTTGTTTCGTTTTACTCACAAACTAACAAGTGCCGCGGGACACACCTCACTTGTTCGCAAGCTCACATCGTTCCGGTGTTCGATTCCCGACGCAAGCAAAATTCTTTGCTTGCTGCTCCCCGACATACAAAAAACGGCCCAAAGGCCGTCTTTTAATGTCGGGGAGCCGGGAATCGAACCCGGACCACTCGGTCCCAAACCGAGTACACTACCACTATGCTACACCCCGATGAGAGAGGGTTTCGGCGTGGCGCTTCAAGACAATTTTATTTAGGAAAGTCTTGCTTTCATTAAATAAAATTGGCCTGAAGCGAGGACAAGCTTTGCTTGTGCCACGCCATAACCGAACGAAGAGGAGGTGAAAGCTTTGCTTACACCCAGCTGTGCACCAAGAATCATCCTCGATACACCCCAACTTCACCTTCAATCACAAACCCTGCAGAGCAAGATTTGTGTGAACGATAATACCATCACACAAGAAAAAATGCTATGGCAATATATGTTTAGTATACTGTTTCATATGAAACTTTTTATTGGAGCAAAGGCACTAATTAGCCACGAAGGAAAAGTGCTTGTGTTGCGCGAAGCGACGTACGATGAGGGTACTAATGAAGGGAAGTGGGATATCCCAGGTGGGAGAATTGAAGCGGAGGAACCAATTCTTGAAGGTTTGTCTCGGGAAATACACGAAGAGACTGGACTCAATGTCGAAGTAGGAGAGGTGGTGGGGGTGTTTGAGACGTTTCCAACGATAAAAGGGGAAGCGTGTCACATTGTTCGTATTTTTTATACCGCTCAGTCAACTTCCTCTGAAGTGCGCTTGAGTGGGGATCATGACCAGTACGAATGGATAGACCCAAGCAATCTTGACGACCGAGAGTACGTATCAAGTTTGCGAGAGCTCTTAGGAAAGGTGGCGAAAAAATAAAAGCACACATCAACGGTTGCAAATTGTTTTTCCTCAGGCACAATGGTGGCTTATGTTGACCTACTACTTTAGAACTTCAAAAGATGAAGAGCTGCAAGAAATTTCTGAGCCAAAAGCCGGGGTATGGGCGCACGCTGTTGACCCAACCAATGAAGAAATAAAAGAACTTATAAAGAATTTTTCTCTTGACGACGACATTTTAGAAGATGCAAAAGACTTTTATGAGGTTCCTCGTATGGAGAAGTCTCAAGGAGCAACGTACTTTTTTACACGTTACCCACTCCGTGACCAGCAGCAAGATAACACCACCGCACCACTGCTTATTATTATCGGCGAGAGTTTTATTGTAACGATAACAGTACGAGAAATACCCTTATTTAAAAAGCTTGTTTCAGGCGAGACGGTAGTGTATACCAACGAGAAAGCCAAGTTTTTTATGGAAGTGATGGACATTATCACGCAGTCTTTTGATAAAGAACTGCTCCGCCTAAGAAAGGCTGTACATAAAGATAGAGTGCGCCTACAAAGTATTGGAACCAGAGAAATCGAACGTTTGGTAAACTTTGAGACCACACTTAATAGTATGTGTGATGCTCTGATACCAACAAACTCTTGGTTACAACAGATAACAACCGGAAGTTATATGCAACTATACCAAGAAGATCTTGAAACAATGCAAGACTTAGTGATTGCAAATGGACAGGTGGTAAATTCCGCACGGTCGGTCTTAAAAACAATACAAAACATTCGCGGTGCGATTGAAGCAATTATGACCAGTCGCTTAAACAATGCACTGCGTATTCTTACAGTACTCACTATTCTACTTACGGTACCACTGGTAATTGCATCGCTCTACGGAATGAATGTCAGCCTACCGTTTGCTGATGGAGCCTACACGTTCTACTTCATCCTCGCCCTTAACGTTGTTATCTTGAGTGTACTAACTTTTGTCTTTAGACGTAACGATTGGTTTTAGTCTATGAAACAGCAGGTTGTATTTATTCATGGGGGTGATTCATTTTCAAAAAAGAAAGACTTCCTCACGCATCTAAAGCAGGCTCCAATTCGGAACTTACCGGGGAAACAATCATTTGCTCACTTCACACAAACGCTGGCTGAAGATTTGGGTGAGACACATGAAGTTTTCATGCCAGGCATGCCAAATAAACAGAACGCCGACTTTGATGAGTGGTCTTTATGGTTTGAGCGCCATTTTGAGTATCTTCAAGGAGAGGTAATTTTAGTTGGGTGGTCGCTAGGAGGAATGTTTTTGGCGAAATATCTCAGTGAGCGAGAGGTGCCGTTCACTATCGCAAAACTTCTTTTGTTAGCTGCTCCTTGTGGTCGATATGAAAGCCTCGACGGGAATGACTGCGGTAACTTTCAATTTGACGTAGCTCAGGTAGGAAAAATTGCAGAAAGAGCCAAAAAAGTCTTTATTCTCCACTCAGAAGACGACTTTGTTGTGCCAATTCAGGCCGCTTTTCAATATAAAACAGCTATCCCTACCGCTGAATTAGTAGTCTTTAAAGATAAAAACCACTTTCTAAGTCCAGAATTTCCAGAATTAGTTCAGATTTTGACTGAAAACTAAGGTTTTTCGCTGGTAAGAATTCGTGTAATGCCGCGTCTACGTATATAATGGTTTTCACATATGCCGAGTCGCAAACAGACAAACGACACTGCAGAAAGCCAGGAAGAACGTTTTTTGAAAGCTTTCGAGGAGTATAGTGATGCTCTTTTTCGCCATGCGGCGATGAGAATTAGTAATCGAGAAAAGTCTATTGATGCTGTCCATGACACCTTTACCAAGGTCTGGTCATACGTTAGGGCTGGTCACGAAATTGATTCTTACCGATCATTTTTATATAAAGTGTTAAATAATCTCATCATTGATGAGTATCGGAAACATAAAGAAGCATCACTTGACGCCTTGCTCGCTGAACCTGGAATAGACGAAGGTTCTTTTCCGGAACTTTCTGAAAGTACGGTTGAGGCTCTCGCTGCTACAATTGATGGCCGTAAAGCCTTTGATCTCCTTAAAGAACTACCCGAAGAATACCGAGAAGTCCTTGTCTTTCGCTTCGTCGATGAGTTGGGACCTAAGGAAATAGGAGAGCTTATTGAAGAGTCAGAAAACGTTGTGTCAGTACGCATCCACCGCGCCTTAAAGCTACTTAGAAATAAGATTGAGGCAGGTAATGCCGCCGCCGAAAACAAACGAACCACAAAAAAATGAAACGCTTCAGCCAACAACTAAATAACAAAGCCAAAGAGCTCACTTTGAGTGTGGCTGAAAAGCGTGATTTGCGGGATCGCGTGGTTTCGTATATGGAGTATCATCCAGCTACTTTGACTGCAGTGTCACCAGAAGCTATTTTTGTGGGGAGTGAATCATATCGATTTTTCAATTTTGATGTATCGCGAGTGTTTAAGTTTGCTGGTACGTTTATCCTTCTTTTTGCGCTCAGCATTTCATATTTAGCTGAACGAGCGATTCCGGGAGACGTACTCTATGCAGTAAAGGTTGATTTTAATGAAGAGGTACGAAGTACGCTGGCTTTAGGTTCATACGATAAGGTGGTTTGGGAAACTGAACGACTCAATCGGCGCATTTCTGAAGCGCGGCTTTTGGCAGACGAAGGACGCCTGACAGAAGAGGTGGAAGCTCAAGTGGCTAGTGCTGTAAAAGAACACAGTGATAACGCCCGAAAGGAAATCGAAAACCTAAAGCTTATTGATAAAGACGATGCAACTCTTGCTTCTATCGAGCTCACAACGGCGCTTGATGTACAAAGTACGTCACTCCGAAATCGCACAGAGGTAACAACTGAAGGACAGTCAACAAACCTTATCGAAATAGTACTTGAAGAATCACAAGCAGCTGAGCTAACTTCCGAAGATGAAAATTTGCCAGCATACGAAAAGTTGAGCGCTAAAATCGAAAGTGAAACAACGCGTGCACACGAGTTGCTTCGTGAGGTCGCTGGGGTTGCAACAGCTGAAGAGCAGGTGGATATCAAGCGTCGACTCGATGATATTGATGTGAAAATACTAGCTGCTATCCAACTTCAGACACAAGATGAGGTAGCTTCACGTCAAGGTCTTGTGGAAGCGCTTCAACAAACGCATCGTCTCATTGTCTTCATGACCAACATTGATGTTCGTGCGAGTGTGACAGTCGACGAGATCGTGCCCGTGACACTTACAACTGATGAAAAGATTGAGACCGCTAAAAAGCAACTAGAGGAGACAGAAGCTATCCGCCTCAAAGTAGTTGAACTGCTTACCAGTACTTCAACTCCGGCGATTGAACCTTCAGTTTTGGAAAAAATTACCCCAGCTTTGGAGCAGAGTAGCACCTCAGCCGCGCAAGCAAAAGCTATCCTAGACGCAGCACCAATAGACGAGCCTGCGCTCTCAATGCTTAGTCTTGAAGCGTACAATGTTATGACAGATATACTGAGCTTGCTCGGCCCAGTACAAATAGGTACTGAGGGAGAAGCCACAGCTCCTGAAGAAGTTCCAGAAGACGCTCTTGAAGTACTTGAGGGAAACCCTGAAGAAACCGCTTCTTCAAGCGCTACTTCAACCGAAGTAGTAGAGGAAACTGAAGCGTAATTAAGTTGCCAGACAGAATTCACAAATGCGAAATAAAATTTTGGCACTGCAGTTTCGAGTTAATCCTTTTACTGTAAAACAGGAACAGCTGTGTTTGGAAAGGGAGATGGGCAACCTTGTTGATTTTGAGTTTAGGAACGTGCTAAATGAGGAGATTGATTTTTCTGACCCATCTACGCTACTTTCTGCGTATCAAGGGGTAGTGCTCGGAGGTTCGGGAGATCTGGATTTTGATGGCAATCGTCCAGCGGAAGATGCTGTGCGAATAGCTTCAAAAGAACTAGTACGTAAACTCTCCCCACTCTTTGAGTATTTATTTGCAACTGATACACCAACGCTCGGTATCTGTTATGGACACCAGATGCTCGGTGCTTTTGCCGGGGCAGAGGTATGTTGCGATCCTGTCCAGAAAAAAACAAAATCCCACACCCTCTCACTTGTCGTAAAGCAGGAACAGTGCGCGCTCCTTCAAAATCTACCAGATGCATTTGATGCCTACTATGGACATAAAGATGTGCTTGATCGTGTTCCAGAAGGTGCCATGTTGCTAATGCAAGGAGGAGACGAGTGTCAGGTGCCAGCTTTACAATATAAAAAGAATATATATACTGTCCAGTTCCACCCAGAGCTCAACTATCAAGATATGCTTGAACGGATGAGGGGCTCAGCCGGGTACTTGCCAGAAGGAGTAGAGCTTGAGACTCTCTACAAAAAGGATATTTGCTCAAATACTATCCTGCATAATTTTGCTCATTTGGTAGCAGCCCGTTAGGTTCGTTTACAGGTCGAGAAGAGCGCTCAGTAATAGAGTGCTGTTCTCGGTTTGGAAAAGCCGAAAAAGGCCGCAAAGTGCGGATGTTCTTTAAAAAATTGAGGAGTTTGAATTGATTCAAGAAGTACAAAGTAGAGAGAGACAAGCTGGGTGTCAAAAATATCCCAGCTCAGATGAAAAAGTAAGGTTGCGAGCAGCGGTTGAGTTGGCTCGATCTGAAGTGGCGGACCCGGCACTTTTTATGGCTATGGCCATAAAACATCGTTCGGCTCCTAGAACCGAAGTGGTGAAAAAAAATCAAATGGCCCACCGGTTCAGGTTTGATTTCCCCGTGGTCATCAAACCGCTTGATGGTCGTCCGATGCAAAAAGCAGAGACTCAGGCTGAGTTCCGAAAGATAACCGCCGCTCTGAAAAGTGTCGGGTATCAGGTTCAGCCATTTCTCCAGGGCTACACCTTTTTGAAGGTGCGGGTTGAGGCTGGAAATATTGAGCCCAATTTGCCTCAGCACATTTCTGGAGCCGCTCGTCGCTTGGTGACTTTGCTCGTGGTTCAGGGTGTGCGTGACTTCACGCTTACCATGGCCACAAACAAAGTGACAACCTACGTGATTGGGGCTCGTCTCAATTAAATAAAATTGCATCTAGTATGCAACAATACAAAAGCCGCTTGGGAAACCAAGCGGCTTTTTTCTTTGTGTGTAAGTTTAGTTTGAAAGCTCGACTGAGAGGAGGTTGGTGAGAAACGGAGCTAGTGTGTCTGTGAAGACTTCAGACCGTAATGCAATATCTCCACTGAGGTTTCGCTCGAGCGAGAAACCTGTTTCTTCCAAAATGGTGCGGTGGATGTGAGACATGGTGATTGCTCGGAGACTCCCTTCTCCGTCAACAGTATCGTCGCCACGAGTTACAATCATACCAATTACGGTCCCTTCTTCCGTGATAATTGGTCCGCCTGAAGAACCTTCGGCACCAACTGCACTTCCGCGAATTGAGAAAACATCAGCGTAATTTGACCCAAAGGTATAGAGTTCTGAGATAGTGGTCGGCGCTACTACAGACAGAAGTGGACTATTGGCACCATTTCGGAGTAAGTCTGTAGCAGGGTATCCAGCAGCCAGTACATCAGTGTCTTTAATAGTTCGTGGGAGTAGATCAGAATCAATCTCAAGAGCAGGGAATACTGATGGTAAGGGTTCTCCTGTAATACTCTCAGTTACAAACAGGAGCGCATAGTCACGTTCACCGGTGCCTGTTGGTGCGACAGCGTCTATCAGACTAGCATTTTCTTCTACCCAAGTTGGTGGAATATACAAAAGCTCTGCCCGATACTTTGGTTCAGCTGGCGTACCTTGCCGAACCGTACACTCCGCGTCTCCTAGAGCGTCTGTCTCTTCAAGTAACAAGTACTGTGCCACATGAGCGTTGGTGATGATGACCCCTTCACTATGTACAAAAAATCCAGTTCCAGTGGTAGTTCTGATGGTAGTCGGGCTTTTGAATGTACAGAAGATATTTACCAGTGCGAGGGCGGGGTCAGTAACCGTTTCACTTTCTTCTAAGGACTCAATCGCCGCGGCTTTTTGATATTCTGCACTACGAAGCAATATGTCCAGTTTTTTTGAACTGAAGAGGGAAGGAAGAGACGGGAGGCTTCCGTCTACTTCTTCTTCCACCATTTCTACGTCTTCATCCTCGGTAGGGAAGAAACTTAAAATGGTTTCAGCCGTGTGGTTGGTAAAAGCTAGGTACGCTGTAAACAGGGTAACAGCGATATCGATGACAAATTGCATATTATAGAAGTATAGCAAGAGTTAGTGGAATTTTTAGGCTTTTGGTGGTAGAATCGTCGGTACTGAAATGTCGTAAGTTCAGGAAAAAGACGGAGTAGGAGGTGGGCGAGAGTCGCGTAGTGTATCGATGATATAACACGCTGTGTCAGTCAAAATAGAGAGCAAGTAGAAATGTAGCGTCGCGAGGTGTACCTTCGGTTCACCCGCTGCGCTCGGAACGCAAAGATAGAGTTGAGTAACAAACTAGTGTTGCGAGGTGTATCTGAAAGGATACACCCGCTGCACTCGAAGCATAAAGAAAAGTGAACTTTTCTTTAGCCTCTCGTTTGCGGGTGTAGTTTAGTGGTAAAACGACTGCCTTCCAAGCAGTAGTCGGGAGTTCGATTCTTCTCACCCGCACAAATCAGCCGGCCCAGGAACGAAAGTTTCTGGGCCGTTGCTGTTTGTAGCGGGTGAGAAGAATCGAAAGACGGAGCCGGGGCCCCTCTGGGCCGGCGAGTCGGGGTCGAGGGTACTTACTATAATAGGAGCGAAGCGAACTATTATAGTTAGTAACTCGTGACCGATTCCTCTCACCCGCACACTAATTTGACAAAATGTCAATAACTAAGTACTATATAAAAGCTGTGTAAATTTAAAATTACACATCGTGTTCTAACCATTTTTTGAAGGAGCCATCATGATTGTGACCCTAAAAGGTGAGTCGACAGAAATGGATCTCAAACTAATTCGGGAATATCCTGAATACAGGGTATTCGAGAGGTCATCTGACGGTGTTCGAATCCACATCGACTACAACGGCGAGGTGATCGTTTACAAGAGTTACATTGGATATGAGTTCGCACTTTTACATGAAAGCGATGACAACTGCGTGGCAGACCTAGGCGATCGGATTGTGATCCAGAGGTACGTCGGCGGAATCTACAACTTCTACAACTACCACATTTGTAAGAAGACCAGAGCGCCAATCGCTTACTTCGATAGTCCGGCTGACCAGCCGGAAAACATGGTGCATTTGCCCGCCTATCGAATCTGGGCAAGCTGCGACTTGGGCGCTTACCTGTATGTGCTTGGGATGTATGACAACAAAGGTCGCATCGTAAAAAAGAGCGACAACACCCCAGTCAGCATCTCTGAATCTGATGGTACTCAAACCTCAGATTTGCTTGGGCTTCACCGTCTTAACGACAGCTTCGTTGCTGTTTGCACCAAGAATGGCTGGTTTCATCTTGACCTGGCGACCATGAGGTCAATCACTTACATCAAACCAGAAAATGGCGAGACCCTGTCTTACTTTGACGCTTCAACTATGAAAGGTTCCAAGATTGAAGTCAGGAAGGGTTGGAGGAAGTATGGGGTTGACCCGGCTCGATCTTTGATCACGCATGATCGCTTCAAGTGGTCGCCAAGCAGGCTCTAGTCTGCGATGGGTCCACGACCCAGGGGCTGGCTTCGGTCAGCTCCTTTTTTATTTTTCAATTTCCACCAATACCGTTCTAACGTCGTCCCACAAGGTGCACATATGAAAAAGCGCCTTCGGGCGCTTTTTCATATGTGCGGGTGAAGTAAGTGCCATTGAGGCACTTGCGTGAAGAATCGAAAAGCGCAGCGATGTTGCGAAGCAACGAGCGAGCTGGGGTCGAGAGTACTTAGATTTTTATGAGCGGAGCGAAATAAAAAGCTTAGTAACTTGTGACCGATCTTCTCAGCCGCACCCAAAAACAGAGTGTTATAATATACGAATATGTCTAAACGTGGATTCCCATCAATTGGCGGCAGTGAATATAAAACCGTTCATCACGGAAGGGAGGTGGTGCCTACTGCAGCTGCTTTGAGTGCTCAGAAGAAGTTGGTTAACTACATGACACCACTCGAGATACAGTCTTATATTACCGCTGATTTATATGACCCGGTAGCCGAAGAAATCATGATGCGATATATGGAAAAGTATGTCTTAGGTGATTTCAATGGCTTTGCGGAGTACTGTGAAGAAATGGCCGACGATGAATTATTTATGGAACGAGTAATAAGTGATTCTCTTTCGAACTCTGATTTAGAGGCAATGCGCGTATTTATGGAGGAGCACAGAGGGCCACTTTTTGAAAACACGGCTGATATAGAGGAGTTTATCAAGAAGAATGTTCATTAAGATAGTATAAATACAAAGTTTAGACAAAACGTGTTGACGAAGTATTTCTGAAGCTGTTTGGTCTACTCACTCAGGGTTTACAAAATCCGCCCTCTAGGGCGGATTTTGTATGTCTTTGAGTTAGTTTGCAAGCAACTCCTCCAACTGATCGAGGCCTTGGTTGAAGCCTTCCTTCACTCCCATCTCTACGACAGTAGCAAGGTCTTTTTCACTGGCATAGGTACTAGTAACCAAAACTTTAGTTACATCACCCTCTTCATCAAACTGGAGGTCCCAATGGCTGATTGGCATGTCTTCGTTGACTATCCCTTCTTCATCACAGAAGCTGTCTACTGCAGTGAAAGAGGCTAGTGGGGTGATGAGGAGGTAACTATTAAGGCACCAATGTTTTTCTCCTTCCGGCCCTTCCATAAAGTAGTGCCACGCTCCACCTTCTTTAAATTCAAAAGACTTGGTTTTAGCTTTCCATGGAGCAGGCGCCCACCATTTTTCAAGGAGCTCACTTTGTGTCCAAGCTGCCCATACTTTTTCTAGTGGGGCAGTGAATGAACGCTCTGCAATCAAGGTCTTCTTATCTTCACCTAAGGTATAAACTGTTTTCATATAATTTATTTACTATTTAATAAGGTCTCAAGTGCATCAAAGCGAGTGTTCCAAATTTTTTCATATTGCATAAGGCAGTTGTTGGCTAATTTGAAGGTTGCAGGTTCTACAGATACTATCTGTTCTTTACCTGCTCTTCGCTTAGTAATGAGCTTGGCTGCTTCAAGTACTGCTACATGCTTGGCAACAGCTGCAAACGAAAGTTTGTATGGTTTTGAAAGTGTACTGATGGAAAGTTCTTTTTTAGATACACGTTTCAAGATATCTCGCCGTGTTGGGTCTGACAAAGAATGAAAGATGGTATCTAAGGTACTACTATATTCAACCATATAGTTGAATGATAATATACTGCTGTGAAATGGTCAAGGGTGTTTAAAAGCGGATTTAGAGAATGAATTGACTTCTTTCTTTAAAAAGTATTAACTAGCGGTTGGCAGTACACTCTCAACCTACAGGAGTTTTCCATGAAAAGATTTTATGTCCAGGTGTCAGCTCCCGGGTCCAATCTCCCTGACGTGCAGTTCTGGAGCGTGGAAGGGGCTTTGCGTGAGCGCGTCTACCAGTTCAGGTTCCCTGAAGCCTGGAGCGCAGAAGAGCGCGAAGTGGAATTGGCACGGCTGCGGGCTGCAGCAGAAGGCCTCTCTGGCGACATTCCCAAAGACTTCCTTTTCTTCTTGCTCGAGGACATGGTGGCTCTCGAAGCAGAACAGCTGCAGGTGCGCGAAGCAGAGATACGTGAACTGGAGGAGCGAAATGCGCGTGAGGCCGAGGAGCAAACGGCTCGCGACGCGGCAAAAAGGCTTGAGAGAAGGCCGCGGGACTTTGGGTCTGACTTCGGCAATCTCTGCGTCGGGGAACGGGTAGGTTCTTTTTCTCCACGTCGTGAAGATCGAATTGACGGGATGAATTAATTCCCGGCCGTGATGTCAAAAGCGCTGCTTAACATTTGTTACGCAGCGCTTTTCTCTTGCCAGATTTCAGTATCGCTGTATACTATATGCAGTGCCAATAGTTTCTTACTTCTTAGTAAGTTACGTGTCGGTAACAGTTCTTTCACTAATCATCTTTGATTAGTTCCTTTCACACAATTGAATCATTAGATTCATCGCACCAACGCTCGGCTTTGCCTGGCGTTTTTTTATATACAGAGGAGAAAAATTATTGAGGCAAAGTAAAAGCCCCATGGCTGATAGGGCTTTTACTGATCTGTGATGGGAAATAGCTGAGGAATACTCTGCATTCTCCACATAGCGTATTTACCTCCGCTACCTATATATTCTAACATACCCATTTTTATTTGTGCTAGTGGATATTAAAAAACTACCTGCCGAGATGGCAGGTAGTTTTTTAATAGAGATTTATTTTACGGCGTCCTTCAAAGCCTTTGCAGCTCGGAACTTTGGTACTCTCATCGCTGGAACCATAACAGTTTCTCCAGTGCGTGGATTACGAGCTTCTCGCTTTGCTCGCATCTTAGCTTCGAAAATTCCGAAACCTGCTACTGATACGGCAGTGCCGTCTTTCATAGCTGATTGAATACTTCCAAACACTGCGTCTACTGCTCGTTCTGCGTCAGCCTTAGTTGAGCCTAGTACTTCATGTACGCTACTGATGATATCTGCTTTATTCATAGGATTAGAAACTTATAGTCTAAGAGTTATTAAATTGTGGTGAGTGAATGACTCATACACGCCGCCGATTTAAAATGGCTTACGAACATTATATAGCAAGCTGGAACCGATGCCACGTCTTCCGTTTCTGTATTTCTGTGTCCTAGTGTTTTTAGCAAGTTTTTAAAAAAGCCGTAAGAGCGTACGCTCTTACGGCTTTTTTATTAACGGGCGTAACTCACGACGCGTGTTTCTCGGATCACGTGAACTTTAATTTCACCTGGATACCGAAGCTTTGCTTCAATCGTAGTCGCTATGGTGCGGGCTAGCGTATGGGTCTCGAGGTCGGTCATTGATTCTGGATTTACCAGTACCCGTATTTCCCGTCCGGCGGCGATAGCAAACGCTCTATCTACTCCCTTGAGAGTGGTGGCAATTGCTTCAAGATCCGTTAGACGTTTTATGTAGTTCTCAATTGAGTCACGGCGCGCACCTGGTCTACCGCCTGAGATAGCGTCAGCCACCTGCACAATGATAGATTCTGGTGTTTCGTAAGGGTATTCTTCATGGTGTGCTCGCATGGCCAGGATAACTTTTTGGTCAACGCCATATTTCTCCAGAATTTTAATACCGATTTCGACATGTGTGCCAGCCACTTCATGACTAACACATTTTCCGATGTCGTGAAGGAGAGCTCCAGCTCGAGCCACCATCACGTCTGCTCCTACTTCTTCAGCAATAATGGCTGCCATGTGTGCCATTTCAACTGAGTGCCAGAGTACGTTTTGTCCGTAACTGGTGCGGAAATGAAGTCGTCCAAGAATAGAGATAAGGTCAGGATGAAGATTTGGCACGTTTGCTTCGTACGCCGCTTTTTCACCCATCTTTCGGACCATCCCCGCCACCTCTTTTTTGGCAGCTTCAACCGCCTCCTCAATTTTTGCTGGTTGGATACGACCGTCTTTAAGTAGTACTTCAAGAGCTACTCGTGCAATTTCACGACGGATTGGATCAAATGAAGAGAGGACAATGTAACCCGGAGTCTCATCAATGAGTACATCTACTCCAGTTGCACGCTCAAACGCGCGTACATTTCTTCCTTCTTTTCCAATTACCTTACCCTTAAGGTCATCGCTTGGTATTTCTACATGGGCAGTCATTACGTTAGAAGGAATGTTATTTCCAACCCGGTGAATGGCCGCAAGTAGAATATTTTGCGCTTTTGCTTCAAAGGCTTCGCTGTCAGTACGATTTAATTTCTCAATTCGTGCTCGTAGATCATCTGCATGTTCTGCTTCTATTTTTGCAATAATTCTTTCTTTTGCTTCTTCGGGGGTAAGTCCGGCAACTTCTTCCAGCTTCTTATCAATTTCTGATTTTCGTTCATCAAGTTGGGTTTTGATTGATTTTACTTCCGCAATCTTGGCTTGAATAAGTTCTTTTTGGGAATCAAGGTCAATTTGTCGGCTGTCTATCAACTCTTCTCGTTTGAGTAGATAGGCTTCTTTTTGGGTGAGACGTTCAGTTTGGTTTGTGCGTTCAAGCTTTGCTTCTTGCAGAGTAGCGGTAGCCTTTTCTTCAGCTTTTTCAATTATTTCTATCGCCTTCTTTTCAGCAGCAACCTCTCGTTCCTTTATATCAAGTTCTAATGAACGTTTCTTTGAGAGGGCGTGTAGATATCGAAAATAGTATCCAGTGGCTCCGCCAAGCACGAGCATTGCAAACGCAATGACAAATGATGGTGGCATGGTCTTCTATAACAAGTTAGTAAATGGTTTTAGGGCTCTAGCGTTTCAGGAAGGGTACTTTCTGTGCGTACCATACCAGAAGTATAGCAATTTGTAAAAACATCCGCCTCCTGTTTCCCCTAAAACAAAACACCCCGAATGGGGTGTTTTGTAGTTCTCTCAAAATAAGGTTTATTTGTAGATTTTGTCTACGATACCGTAGGCAAGCGATTCCTCGGCGTCCATAAAGAAGTCGCGGTCGACATCTTGTTCAATCTTGGCAAGCTTTTGACCAGTTGATTTTGCGAGCATTTTGTTGAGCCGGTCACGAGTTTTGATGATGTGCTTAGCCGTAATATCGATGTCTGACGCTTGTCCGTACGCTCCGCCTGATGGTTGATGGATCATCACCTCTGCGTTTGGAAGAATTGAACGTTTTCCCTTTGCTCCTTGTGAAAGGATAAGAGAACCCATAGAAGCAGCCATTCCTACACATACTGTCGCTACGTCAGGCTTGATGTGGTGCATGGTGTCGATAATCGACAACCCAGCAGTCACACTTCCCCCTGGTGAGTTGATATATATCTGGATGTCTTTCTTTGGGTCTTCAGCTTCAAGGAAAAGGAGCTGCGCTACCACGAGGTTCGCCATGTGGTCTTCAATGCCGCCGGTGATAAAGATAATTCGTTCTTTCAGTAGACGGGAGAAAATGTCGTACGCGCGCTCTCCGCCAAGGGTTTTTTCAATAACCATCGGTACCATGTAGTTGTTGATTGGTTCTGATTCTTTGTTTGACATATGCATATTGGGACAATCATAGCAGAGTCAGGCATTATTGACAATAGCATTAAAATATGCTATTATAATAGACAGAAAGGAGGGCATATCATGCTCTTATTGAAGTCTGCACCGTTTTTGCTTCTGGTGCTTCCCGTTCTTCTCATTTTGGTTGGAAGCCTGTTTCGGGCAACTAATCCACTGGGATTGCTGGTGGCGATTCTTCTTTCCCTCGGATTTTTGCTCGTGGGACAGGGGGTTTCGTACTACTTTGAATGGACCTACCTGTGGAGCTTCTTGTGGTTTGTCTTCCAGATGATGATTGTCGTCTGGGCTACCCCATGGACTGGATTCTTCATTTCGGTGGCGATGAGCGACCAAAATGTCTCCAGTTCACCGGCGGGAAAGTCTGCACAGAAGGTCCAGGCGGCCTACAGCCAGATGTCCCCTGAGAGCCAAGCGAAGGTCGACGAATTCGCGGAGTTCGCGTTTCGCTCGGCATGCAAGGCTGGCTCGGAGCATCTCGCGAGGAAAGGCAGCCCCAACGCAGCTGCAGTTGTCGACAGATTGTCGAAGCTCTGAAGTCTACGAAGACAACGGAGAGTAAAAAGCAAAGGGCCGTGATGAGTTTTACTCACCACGGCCCTTTTTTTGTATAGGTAGTATTTAGTTTTACTTCGCTTCCTCAAGCATCTTCATCACGGCTTCGTTCGTGAGGACTGAAGCAACATAAGTGCGGACTCGCATCTCGTCTGCGTCTTTATACATTGTTACGAGTTCGGTCACTTGGTCATTGATAGCTTGTGCATCAGCTACAATCTTTTCTACCTTAGAGATTTCATTCAGGATAAGCTGAAGTTTTGCTCGCTTCTCAGCACTTGGCGACCACTCTTTCTTCAGATCTTCTTTGGTCTTCTTGATATGTCCGAGGTAGTCATCAAGCTTGAGGTTTGAACGTTTGAGGTCTTCTTCCATTTGCGCAAACATTTGACCGAGTTCTGAATCAATCAGTATTTGTGGAAGTTCGATAGTGCTTCCTTCGATGATGGCGTCTGTAATAGCGGCTCGATGATTGGCAGTAACGTCTCGGTTCTTCTCAATTTCGAGATGTTCGCGGAGCATGGTCTTAAATTGCTCGACAGTTTCAAATTGACCTGGCTGACCAAGTGTCTTTACGGTCTCGTCAGTAAGTTCGGGAATTTCTAGTTTTGGCGCCTCCTCAGTTTTGGCTTCTTCTCCTTCAACAGCTACTGGCGTAGCGGCGGACTTTTGGAGACGTTCATACGCGGCTTTTTGACGGAGGATGTCATTAATCTTTTCATCTAGTTCTGCCTCAGAAACTTCAAGTGATGGTTTCTCAGCATTTACCTTAGCAGCAATACTCTTGTAGTCAGGGAGAGTAATCTCTGGAATCACGGCCACTGTAGCGGTAAAGCCAAGCGGGTTTCCTTCAGCGATCTTTGTAATCTCAAGCTTCGGGTAGCCAATAGCATCAATATCATGTGCTTCTAATATATGAGGATACATGTGAGCAATTGCTCGTTCGGCCATTTCAGCGAGGATATTCATTTCACCAATGTGCTTTACGAGCACTGGTTCAGGAACATGACCTTTTCTAAAACCATCAAGACTGACGTGTTGTCCAAGAGCCTTAATAGCCGCCTTTCGTTCATGCAAAAGCTCAGCAAAAGGAATTTCGCCCGCAATTTTTACCTGAGATTTCTCTTCTTTGGTAACGGTGAAAGCTTTCTTAAAATCAATATCGTGGTGATGATGTGAATGTGACATAGTACGCGCTAGTGTACCCATATATACAATAATTGCAACACAACCAAACAGGCGCTACCTTCTTATATTGTTGACAATTCAGGACAGGATTGTATTGTTCACAACAATCAGTAGTCAGTGACTTGCTGATCTTTGTTCCTAATACTGTTCTTTCCCATACTCAAGGAGTTGTCATGGATGCCTCGCTCAAGAAGATTGTCTTGTTTCGTGATCTACAACAGCAAATGCTCATGGTGACTGATGAAGATCTCGTGCTCTACGCTCCAAAAGAAGAGGTTCCGGCCGGTGCCCAAAAAGTTGGTTCCCTTAGCCTGGCGATGAGAACTTTGCTGGTTGTGTCTTTGAAGGAAGCCAAAAAGTACGAAGATTTTTTGGATGAGTTCGAAAAACTACCGGAAGGGGACTCTCGGTTCAAAGAATTTTTCGAAAAGGAAACGGAGCTTGAAATCAAGGCAGAAACGTACCAGTATTTCTTCTGTGGTTGTCTAAATGAAGAAGGGTACATTACCCCTCTCCCAAAATCTCCGGAGGATGAAAAACTGCGCTGGGAAATTTTTATTGCCCCAAACTACGATGTTTTTGCCGTCCCGGTCTAGTTCTCCGCCAAGAAAACCCCCTGACACTAGTGTCAGGGGGTTTTACAAATATGTAGTTTGTTACTCAACCGACGACTCGAGCTCTACATCTATCTGCTGTAGTTCTGTATCAAGACTATCGAGATTGGTGCTCTCAAGGTCTGCTTCGATAGCGGTAATTTCATCAGACGTACTCATTGCTCCAAAACTTTCTACCTGTGCAGCCGCATTTGTCGTTTCAGGTTCTTTGTTGGTCTCAAGGGTCGGACGAGTAGGGGTTTCTATTACGGCTACCGGTTCTTGCATGACGATGTACCAGTACACTAACCCAGCCAGTATCACCAGTAGTGCGGCAACAAGTCCAAAAATAAACACGCCCTTAGTTTCTTTGGTTGCCTGGTCGCCGCTCATGATAGTTTCTCGTTCTGTTGGCATTTTCATTTTTTCTCCTTCAAAGTTCGGTTCGTTGTTCATATGATATACGTAATAATTAAAAGATTATTCACTTGCAGGAGTGGTAGAAGCTGATTCTTCAGTGTCTGAAGAATCACTTGTCTGATTTGATCCGTTTGCTATTGCTTGCTTAAGTAGGGAGATAGTTTCTCTGAGAGCTAGATGACTTGCGCGTATCTCCGTACCAGCTTGCTGGTACACCGCTCGTACTGCTTGCCAAGCAGTTTTTGGCTCCGGAGCAGTTGTGGCTTCGATCACCAGGGTATCAATGTTTCCCAGCGTTGCGCGAGCCGAGGCGAGTAGTTGGGCCGCTTCACGCAGTTTCGCTGAAGCTGCGTCTGTATTCACTCCTGCAGTATTTAGCTTACTGATTCTCTCCTCGAGACGTTCAATGATATTAAATAGCCTATCAATAGCAGCCTCCATGCGGTTGCTGATGTTGGCGGATAAATTAAGGACACGTTGCTGGCGCATTTTAGTTAGGACAGTCTGTCGCTCGTCGCGTAGCTCTGCACGCTCTTCCACGCGCTCGGTTCGAACCTCCTGCCGCCCATCAATAAGTTCACTTCGTTCTTGTTGGCGTTCTTCAAGGGCACTGCTTCTATCTTCAAGAGTGGGACGGTCGCTGTCAGATGCTTCTTCACTTGTGTTTGTAGCGGTCTCTTGTGCACCGGCGCTAAAAATAAACAAGCTAAACGACAGCGTGAGTAGTAAAAGAAGGGGCGTAATAGAAAAGATTAGTTTTTTGTGCATGGAATAAGATTTAATAAATAAATTACTTCGTAGATATAGTGATAGTATAACCCCCGCGTCAGGCTATGGTAAGTGGGAGGGGTTGGAAGAGGTGTGTTTTTTTATTATATAATAAACAATATGGGATTTGAAAATCAAAAAAATACTGAAAAGTTTTCAACCTCGGACAAGGTCCTTTTGTCCGTTGCTCTTGCTGGAGCGGGAGCAGCTGGTATTCCGGCGGCGGTTGAAGAATACAGGACAATGCACCACGAATATATTAGTGAAGACGCGCTTGATTTGGGTGAAGTGCTTAATAAAAAATTTTCAACTAAACTACAGGTTGAAAGTAAAAATGGTCAGTACATACTTCATATTGGTCAAATTCATGGAGTGCATCAGATGTCTGATGAGTATGCAGAAAAAGTCGTTGAACGACAGAAATATATTGAACAATTAGTTATAGAGCTAAAACAAAGATACGGAATAGGGGTAATTTTTGAAGAAGGTTCGTTTTTGGATTCATCTGATATAGAAACTAATAGGGAAACTGCTTTGGCGAGCACTTTAGAAGTCTACAACAACTTCGGCAAAGCCAGTTACTTTGAGGACGTTCTATTGCCAAATTTAGATACTATACAGAAAAAGGTAGCTGAATTTGCAACTGAGGATTTTGAGGCTGTAGATGAACTTGGGTTAACTACCCCACAATCAAAAAGGCGAGGCTATGTAGAAAGTTATTATACGTTAGAAAATTTTAAGGCTTTACTTTCGTATGTTAGAGCAAATGAAAATCTATCACCAGAAGAAGTAGCTCAGACTGAAGAGATTTTGGACCGAATTGAAAATATAAAACAACAAGCATTTGCTACTCCAGGATTTTCTGATTTAGTTTATACGGCCGGTGGCGCAACTGAGAAATTGGGTCGCGAAAACCAAGTAAAGGTACTGCCGGCAGAGACTACGGATTCTGTTGCTAATAAACCTAAGACAAAATTTCAGACTTTTGGAGAAGGTGCTGAATTTCACGAGCGTCGTGAAGACGTGAGCGCGCTCATAGCTTATGAGTTTGCCCTTAATAATGCGGATGCAAAATACGTACCTATTGTGTATGGGATGGGGCATGATTTTAGTAACAACATTAGAGCTATAAATGAAATGCAGAGTGACGCAAAATATAAAATTGGTTTAATTAGAATTGATTATAAAAATTAGATAACAAAAAATGCCGACACTTGTCGGCATTTTTTTAATTTAAACTTAAATTATTTGGCTGCAGTGTAGGCTTCGCGGCTTTTTTCAAAGGCAGCTTGGGCTTCTGCTTTTCCATGCCACTCTCCAACTGAAACTTCTTTCTTCTGTACCTTTTTGTAGGTCTCAAAGAAGTGGACCATTTCTTTGATGAAGTGTTTATTTAGGTCGGCGAGGTCTTGCACCTCGTCAAAACGAGGATCATCTACCGGAACAGCTACTACCTTGTCGTCACGTTCTCCGCCGTCAGTCATTTCCATAATTGCGACTGGCCTGGCCTTCACCAAGATACCAGGAGCAAGTGGATAGGTGGTGAGTAGTACCACATCAAGGGCATCACCGTCGTCAAATAGAGTTTGTGGTACAAATCCATAATCAAATGGATAGTCTTGCGCAGTGTGCATTACTCTATCAAGAGCGATAAGACCTGTCTCTTTATCAATCTCATATTTGTTTTTTGAGAATTTGGGAATCTCAATAATAACGTTCATTTCCTCACTGGTACCTGATGGGACATCATGTAATAGGTTCATATATGTGTAATTACGTATAAATGCGTATGAGCTTGTATCCTAACGCATTCTTTAAAAATAATGAAGTATTAAAAAACAGCTGGCCTGAGGCCAGCTGTTTTTTAGGTTACCGATTAGTTCTTCTCCTCTTCGTCAGCTACCAATGCTTCTGCTTCTTCGGGAGTGTCAATTTCGTTGAACTCCTCATCATCTGGATTAGTGTCTCGGTCATTTGTGCCCTCATCTTCCTCCGGTAGGGCTGGGTTAAGAGTCGTAGCATCTTCATTTTCAAGAACGTCGATGTCACTTCCAATTTCTGTGTCAGTACCCGCCTCAAGGTCTGTCTTGCCTGTTTCGTCCGCTTCTGCCAGCGCTTCTTTATTTTCGGCAGAGACAATGTCAATTTTCCAACCAGTAAGCTTTGCGGCTAGGCGAACGTTTTGCCCACCTCGTCCAATAGCTAGAGATTGCTGGTCGCTAGCCACTTCAGCGGTAGCATGCCCTCGTTCCCCAGTCTCTTCATTTGGCTCAGACACCACCTTGATGTTGAGTACTTGAGCTGGCGATAGAGCGTCTTCGATAAATTCGGTTTGGTTTGGTGACCATTCAATGATGTCGATTTTCTCACCACCAAGCTCACTCATAACGGTAGATACTCGAACACCGCGCTGTCCCACGAGTGAACCAACCGGGTCAATGTGTTGGTCGTGTGCAAAGACCGCAATCTTTGAACGAGCACCTGCTTCGCGGGCGACTGCTTTTACTTCAACTGCGCCACTTTGGAGTTCTGGTGCTTCAATCGCAAAGAGACCTGCCAAAAAATCTGGATGAGAACGTGATAGTTTGAGAAAAATACCGCGTGAAGTTTCTTCAACCGCAAGAAGAATAGCGCGAATTCGTTCACCCGGTTTGTATCGTTCCCCTGGAATTTGTTCATCATACGGCATGATCGCAGTGACGCGGCCAAGATCAACATAGAGGTTTCCTCGTTCAAAGCGCTGTACGTGCCCGACGATTATATCCCCCGCCTTTTGACCAAATTCAGCCAAGGCAGCATCTTTTTCTGCTTCACGAATCTTCTGCACGATAACCTGCTTAGCAGTTTGCGCAGCAATACGACCAAAATCATCTTTTGGTTCAAGGGGGAAGATGAGCTCTTCGCCGAGCTGCACGTCTTTTTTAATCATGCGGGCTGTTGAAATCATGATGTGTTTCTCTTCATCAAAACGCACCTTCTTTTCTTCGCCGGGTACCACATCATCCTCTTCCTCCTCAGCTTCTTCACCTGGAGCAAGCTCAGGCTTCAGCATACTTTCATCCACTACAATCTTAATTTGATTGAAGTTGGTTGTTCCGCCATTTAGATCAAATTTGGCAGTAATGATTTGGCCACGCTTTCCAAACTCCTTTTTGTAGGCAGTAGCCAGCGATTGTTCAATTGCATCAATCATTTTTTCACGTGGAATACCACGCTCTTCTTCCATTTCTAGTAAAACGGCGTTTATTACTTTTAAGTCAAACATAGGTGTCTATTAATGTGTTAAATATTTTCTCAATATCACTGTTTATAAAGAAAGCCCGGCGCAAGCCGAGCAGTCTTTCAGTCCACCTACTATAGTACTTATTTTTTTGAAAGTAAAGTCACACATCTTTTTCAGAAATTAATAAACGCGGTGGGGAAATGAGTTGCTTCTTGAATAAAGAGTTAGTGATACAATATAAGTAAGAGGTACTTATTAGCTCATTTCCATATTGTTGTGCGTATACAAGATGAACAACTCAAACGTTTCGTTCTTGATGCTGGCTTAATCAAAAAGTCAGATATTGCCGCCGTGGAAAAAATTGCTAAGGAAGAACGCCGTACGCTCGCTGAAGCGCTTATTGCGCAGGGTCACATGACCGAAGATGACATGCGCCGAGTTGAGTCATACGTACTGGGAATCCCTTTTGTTTCTCTCAAAAATACCAAAATTGAGTTTGAGGTTTTAACTCTCATTCCTGAGCCGGTAGCTCGGACGCACAATATTATTGCCTTCAAGAAGACGGACAAAGAGCTTGAGGTGGCCATGCTTGATACCGCTGATTTGCCAGCGATTGACTTCGTAAAGAAAAAAGTTGGATTAAAGATTTTGCCGCGTCTCACCGACACTGAGTCAATGCGTAGCGCGCTTCGCCAATACCAAAAGACACTCAAAGATGAGTTCGGTGAGATCATCATGAAAGATGCTTCAGCGCTCAAGGTGATTGCTGATGAGAACGGTGAAGAGATGAGTGAGAAAGACCTCAAAAAAATGGCTGAGGACTTACCAGTGGTACGCATTGTTGATACGCTTTTGCGCCACGCGATTATTCAGGGTGCTTCTGACATTCATATTGAACCACTGGAAGAAGAGGTGGTTGTTCGCTATCGAATTGACGGGATTTTAAACGACGCGATGAAGCTTCCGAAGCACGCTTCAAGTACGCTCGTCGCCCGCATTAAAGTTCTCTCAAATTTGAAACTCGACCAAAAGCGCTTGCCGCAGGACGGTCGTTTCAAAATGGAGATGGACGGACAAAAAGTAGCCTTTCGTGTGTCGATGCTCCCAGTCTTCTTTGGTGAGAAGATTGTGATGCGTCTTTTGCGAGAAAGTAGGGCAGGTTTCTCCCTTGAGGGAATTGGTTTCCACGGCTCTACCCTTGAGCGTATTCACAAAGCAACCCGAGCAACTACCGGTATTATTTTGGTGACTGGGCCAACAGGGTCTGGAAAATCAACCACTCTCTATACCATCCTTGATTTGCTGAACTCACCTGAGGTAAACATCTCAACCATTGAAGACCCAATTGAATATCAGATGCCGCGGGTAAATCAAAGTCAGGTAAAGCCAGAAATTGGTTTCACCTTTGCGGCTGGGCTACGTTCCCTTATGCGTCAAGACCCAGACATTATTATGGTGGGAGAGGTACGTGATGAAGAAACGGCAAGTCTCGCTATTAACGCCGCTTTGACTGGTCACTTGGTATTAGCAACAGTTCATACTAATTCAGCTTCGGGTACGGTGGCTCGTTTGGTGGATATGGGAGTAGAAACCTTCTTGCTTGTATCCACTCTACGCGTCGCTATTGGTCAACGTTTGGTACGAAAACTGTCTGATGACAAGCTTCCGTATATTCTTACTAAAGCAGAACGTGACGAATTGGCATCACATGTAGATCTCGACTCAGTGATGGCAACGCTCAAGGAAGAAAAAATTGTCAAAGACGACGCTACTTGGAATGATATTCCGTTTTACCATCCAAAAGAAAAAGGAGAGACTGAAGATGGGTACAAGGGACGAATGGGTATTCACGAAGTGCTCGAAGTATCACCAACTCTTAAAGAAATGGTGATGGCTGGGAAGACTGGTGATGAGATTGAAGCTCAGGCGCGTAAGGAGGGAATGCTCACTATGCTTGAGGATGGAATCTACAAAGCAGCTAAGGGACTTACCAGTATTGAGGAGGTACTACGCGTGATTAACGAATAATCATATGCCTACTTTTACATACACAGGCGAAGATCAAGAAGGGAAAAAAGTAACCCAAACGGTTACTGCAGATGATCGTTATGCCGTGTATGACATAGCTCGTCGAGACGGACACCGAATCTCCAGTATTGATGAAAGTAAGAAGGGAGGGTTTGGTGGTGGTTTTGATATGGAGCGCATCAATATGATGCTGAGTCGCGTGAAAGCTGACGAGCTGGTGATGATGACCCGCAACCTCGGTTCAATGCTCAATGCTGGACTCACCGTCACACGAGCTCTTTCGGTAATTGAGCGCCAAAGTAAAAACCCTAAATTAAAAGGAGTGTTGAAGCGAGTGGTTGACCGTATTAATAACGGTGAGCAGTTTTTCGTTGCTCTCAAAGAGTACCCTGAGGTATTTAGTGATTTGTATGTGGCGATGATTAAGTCTGGTGAGGAGAGTGGTAACCTAGCCGAATCCTTAAAGACGCTTTCTGTCCAGATGGAGCGCGCCAGCAACCTCACGAAGAAAATTAAAGGTGCGATGATTTACCCGGCGATTGTTATTACGGTGATGGTTATCATTGGAATTTTGATGATGATTTATGTGATGCCACAAATCACGGGTGTGTTTAAGGGGATGGACATGGAGCTGCCGGCTACCACTCAGTTTCTGATTAACACCAGTGACTTCTTTGCCGCCCATACCCTTATGGCCTTAGGAATCATGATTGGAAGTGTGGTCGGGGTCGTGTATTTTTTCCGAACCAAAATTGGTCGAACTGTTTCTTCCTGGACAGCTACTCGTCTACCAGTAATCGGCACTATGGTAAAAGAGACCAATTCTGCCAGAACTGCGCGCACCCTTTCGTCCCTCCTCAACTCTGGAGTAGATGTAATTCAGGCTATTGAAATCACTGAGGAAGTGGTACAAAACGTCTTTTATAAAAAAATTCTCCAAGACGCACGAGTACGTGTAGAGAAAGGAACTGCATTGTCTGAGGTATTTATTGAACGCACCGATCTGTATCCAATCTTGGTAGGGGAGATGATTTTGGTGGGTGAAGAAACAGGACAAATATCTGGCATGCTCGGAGAACTCGCTATTTTTTACGAAACAGAAGTGGAAAGAAAGACAAAAGATCTATCAACTATCATTGAACCACTTTTGATGGTGGTGATTGGTGCGGGCGTAGGCTTCTTTGCACTTGCAATGATTGCGCCAATTTACTCTATTTCTGACGGGTTATCATAAAGCTATGCAGTTTCTTGCACGCAAAAAGAATACCTCCGGCTTCTCACTCATTGAAGCGATAGTAGTTATTGCACTCATGGTTATTGTGTTTGCCGGTTTGTTTGCTGCCTTTGAATATTCACTCAAGTTGATTGCTCAGTCTCGGGCAAAAATGACAGCCCTTTCTTTAGCGACCGATAAAGTTGAGTACATACGTTCGCTCCCGTACAACGACGTTGGTACAGTTTCAGGTATTCCAAACGGTGCAATTCCACAGAATCGTACCGTGACGTTAAACGGCATTCCATTTGATGAGCGTGTGCTGATTGAGTACGTTGATGACGCAGCGGACGGTCTTGGGGTACTTGATTCAAATTCAATTGTGGCTGACTACAAAACTATAAAAGTCGAATACACGTGGGACATTTACGGAGTGCCCAATTCTTTTAGCTTAATCAGCTCGGTAATGCCCCGTTCAATTGAAACAACTGCTGGGGGAGGAACTTTCCGAGTAAATGTCTTTGATGCTGAAGCGCAGCCACTTTCTGGTATTGATGTTCGACTCTTTAATACTACTGGCACCACCTCTATTGATGTAACCCGCAAGACCGACGCCACAGGGGCAGCTCTTTTTACCGGAGCGCCGGCGGGAGGAGGGTACGAGTTCTTTGTGTCAGCTCCGGGTTATTCAACCGATCAGACGAGACAGGCAACAACCTCACTTGAAAACCCTTCAACTCTTCCCGCCTCTGTGCTCGAAAGCGACGTTTCAACTATGAATTTTCAGATTGATGAGCTGAGCGACTTAACCATAAACCTATTTGATTCACAGGTAACCGACACCATACTCGAACCCTTTAGTGATCTTTCAGGAGTAGCTACTTCAACTGACGTGGTGGTGAGTGCAGGGACACTTCAGCTCGCTGATATTGCGGGAGTGTATAGTGGGAGTGGGTACGTGCTGCTTACCCCAATAGCTCCTTCCCCACTCCTTTCTTGGGGGGTCATAGATATTGAATCGGTGACTCCTCCGCAGACTGATGTCCGAGTGCGTTTTTATGAAGGTACCAGTACAGCCTCACTTATTCCAAATGTTGACTTGCCTGGTAACGCTGTTGGGTTTGCGGAACGATATATCGATTTGCGGGATCTTGATGCTGCAGTGTTTCCAAGTTTGGTAGTAGGGATAGAACTTACTTCAACCGATACTTCTGTCTCACCGTCTGTAAATAGTATTAGTGTTTCGCATATTGAATCTCGTACCATGCTCGCTTCAACACCACTTACGCTTCGGGGAAGTAAAGTAATTGGATCTAACGCTGCTGCCCAGTCTGTCTATAAGACTACAATCAGCACAACGACAGATTCGGGAGGTCAGCGAGAGCTTTCTGATATCGAATGGGATTCATATATAGTGACACCAGGTGGAGGATACGTTGTAGAGGAGGCATGTTACGCAAATCCTTACTTCTTAGCTCCTGATAGTAATGATCAGCTAGACTTGCTCGTTACTCCAGGGACTTCCCATAATCTTCGGGTGGCTGTAAAAGCAGCTGATAATTCACCAATTATTGGCGCAACCGTAGAGCTCAGCCAAGGGGGTACGACTTGGACCGAAGTGACGGGGTGGTGTGGTCAGGTGTATTTCGACTCCCTTTCAACAGGCTCAGATTACTTTATTGATGTTACTGCTGCAGGGTATCCTGGACAGACACTCAGTTCAACTACCGTCTCAGGTGTAACGGTACAGGACGTAACTATGGTTCCGTAGTTATTAGTATGAAACAATACCCACTACAAAAAGGCTTTACTCTCGTTGAGACCATCATGGTTGTGAGTTTATATTCAATTTTACTCTTAGTCATCTCAACCAGTATTTTTAATTTATACCAAGCCAATAGCTACACGCTTGGACAGTCATATGAGATTGATCAGGCGAGACGTGGTATGCAGACATGGCTCAGGGATACAAGAGAGATGACTTATGCCGATAATGGCACTTTTCCAATTGCTGTTCGTGGAAGCAATCAGTTTGGATTTTATAGTGATATCGATAATGAACCATCGGTAGAGTATGTGGAGTACTTTCTTGCCACAACAACACTCTACAAGCGCATTTATAAAAGTGCCGGCTCGCCACCCGTCTATAATTTGGTGACACCTGTTCGAGTAGAGATTCTTTCAGAGTATGTACAAAACATTGTGCAAGCAACGTCTACTTTTTTGTATTTTGACACCAATGGCCTTCAACTCACCGCGACTTCTTCACTCTTAACTGATATCAGATATATTGAAGCTCGCGTTATAATTAATATCGACCCAGTAAAGTCACCAGGAGAATTTTTGCTTCGTAGTGGAGTTGCTCCAAGAAACCTCAAAGACAATTTGTAATTTATGAAACCGTACACAGAAGTACCTCAAAAACTTAAAAATACCATCGCTGGGTATTTGCTGGTGATGGTGCTTGTGTTTGGTTCTATTTTTTTCTTGATCACCACTTCGTTTTTTACATACATCGTTTCACAGAGTGATCTCATTGATCAAAAAGTGGAGTTGCAGCGCGCGCTTGATATTGCTGAAGCTGGCCTCAACTACTATAAGTGGTATCTCGCTCATTTTCCTGGGGACACTACCAATGGTACTGGTCTGCCTGGTCCGTACGTACACGTCTACAACGACCCAGAAGGAGCGGCAATTGGCGAGTTTTCACTTGAAGTGGCGAGTAGTACGTTTTGTGGAGACATTTCTTCAATTGAAGTTTCTTCTACCGGCTTTACCTATGACGATCCAAGTGTCTTTCGTACTATCACGGCTCGGTATGCCAGGCCGAATGTAGCTGAGTATGCTTACATTATAAATTCTAGTGTCTGGGCAGGACCTGACCGTGTGATTGTCGGGCCATATCACTCCAATGGCGGAATCCGCATGGATGGAACAAATAACTCTACAGTGACCAGCGGACAGACTACGTGGACGTGCAACAGTAGCTTCGGGTGCTCTCCAAGCGGTACGCGCAATGGGGTGTTTACTACGACCGCAAATCCAAACACGGCTCTTTTCTCATTCCCATCAGCTCCAATAAATTTCACTGGACTTACTGTTGATTTGGCACAAATGCTTGATAGGGCGCAAAATGCTGGCGGCGTTTACATCCCACCTTCAGGAGGGTACGGGTATCGCATTACGTTTAATGCGGCAGGTACTATCACCGTTCGTCGGGTAACAGGTACTACTCAATATTGGGGCTATACTACTGCAGATGGCTGGCTGCAAGAACGACATGTAATCTCAAGCACAGCGTTTGTCGGTACATACCCAATTTCAGCTAGTTGTCCCCTCATTTTTGTGCAAGATAAAGTTTGGCTTGATGGAGTCGTTAATCAAAAAGTTACATTAGCCGCGGCTGACGTTGCTTCAGCGGCTATCAATCCAAGTATTATTTTAAACGATAATATTACTTACACCGCTGCTTCAACTTCAGGGTTGTTGGCAATTGCTGAGCAGGATGTCCTCATTGGCATTTCGGTACCAACCGACATGAGTTTAAATGGAATCTTTGTTGCACAAAATGGTCGCTTTGGAAGAAATCACTACAATACATCAGGGACGTATGGTCTTCCTGGCACGCTTGACCCGTATCTCTTCAGAGATTCATTGACTGTTAATGGCACTATTGTGTCAAACGGACGAGAGGGAACTCAGTGGGTAAGCGGTGGAATACCAACTTCTGGCTTCTTAGACCGTCTCAATAGTTACGATCGAAACCTTGTGGTCAGTCCGCCACCATTGGTGCCAAATACCTCCGATGTGTTTGTGGTTACCGACTGGAAAGACTACCGTTAACCTATAAAAAGATTGTACTAATGAGCTTATGGTACAATCTTTTTATATGAAATATCCACATGCGCTTGTGATAGGAAACTGGAAGCTCAACCCGGGAACAAATACTGAAGCAAAGAATTTATTTACGGCGGTACGAAAGGCGATACCAAAAGATACAGAGGCAAAAGTAGTGATTGCTCCGCCGTTTCTTTTTATTCCAGAGCTTGCAAAAGCAAAAAGCAAAAACACCCTGCTTGGAGCCCAAGACGTTGCGTTTGAGGAGCGAGGAGCTCTTACTGGTGAAATTGGACCGGCGATGCTCGCTTCATTTGGGGTAGAGTATGTCATTATTGGTCACTCAGAACGACGAGCGATGGGAGAGACTGATCAACAAGTTAACAAAAAAATTGTTGCTAGTTTGAAGCGCAAGCTCGTACCAGTCGTCTGTATTGGAGAAAAAAGACGCGACACACAAGGACAGTTTTATAATGAGATAGCAACTCAGATCAAAGCCCTTTCTGAGGGACTCACACCACTGCAGTTACTAAAAGTAGTGATCGCGTATGAACCAATCTGGGCAATCGGCACTGGGGCAACTGCGACGGCTGAAGATGTAAAAGAAATGCAGCTTTTTATAGTCAGTACGCTGACAAAATTGTTTGATAGGAAGACAGCGGAAAAGATAAGGCTTATTTACGGAGGCTCAGTAAAAGAAAGCAACGCCCAAGATTTGTATCAAAACGGAGGCATGAGTGGATTTTTGGTCGGAGGAGCTAGTCTTCAGGCTGGAGAATTTGCGGCTATTATCAAAGCGACCAAACGCGGCTAATCATTTTTATGGAACTACGACTTATTACAGAGGTGGCAGATTTAGAAGGAAAGACCGTAATTGTACGAGCTTCTTGTAACGTGCCTTTGGTAGATGGTGAAGTACGAAATTCTTTTCGGCTAAAACGAGCTTTGCCAACACTTACCTACTTACGCGAAAAAGGTGCTCGGACTATCATCATTTCACATATCGGACGCAATTTGGATGAAACATTAAAACCTGTGTATGAAGAGTTAAACCAAACACTCCCTTTGATGTGGGGCGGTATTATTACTGACTCTGCTTTCCTTGGTATTAAAGAGCAGATGAAAAATGGTGACATTGTATTTTGTGAAAACTTACGTCAAGACAAACGTGAAGAAGAAAATGATGCGGCGTATGTAGCTTTGATAGCACAGTATGGAGATATTTTTGTAAATGACGCTTTTGCCGAGGCGCATCGTGAACACGCGTCTACTTTTGGTTTAGCTTCTGTCTTGCCGACATATGCAGGGATTACGCTCAATGAAGAAGTAACTGAGCTGCAAAAAGTTATGGAACCACTACATCCGTCACTGTTTCTTCTCGGTGGAGCAAAGTTTGAGACCAAGATGCCTCTGGTTGAAAAATATCTAGACCTTTATGACCATGTCTTTGTGGGTGGAGCACTTACCAATGATGTACTAAAAGCTCGCGGGTTTGAAGTCGGTACCTCGCTCGTTTCTGATGTTTCTTTAGAACACGCTGCGTTTTTGTGGAGTGAAAAATTACTCATTCCAATTGATGTGATAGTTGATGGTCCTGATGGAGTTTTAACAAAAGCGGTAGATGCTGTAACGAAAGATGAAAAAATTCTTGATATGGGACCAGAAACTGTTTTAATGCTTAGTCGCTTCATTGCTCCTGCTAAAACTATTTTGTGGAATGGCCCATTTGGAAATTATGAAGCTGGCTTTGTAGACAGTACAGAAGCAGTGGCACGTATTATTTCAGAGTCAGATGGCTTTTGTGTGCTGGGTGGTGGCGATACCGTGGCGGCTGTAGAAAAACTAGGCTTAAACGAAAAATTCGGTTTTATCTCAATTGGTGGAGGTTCAATGCTGACGTTTCTCGAACACGGCAGTACCAAAGTGCTCGACACACTCAAAAAATAACCAGAAAAAAGCCGAGGGTGACCCTCGGCTTTTTTCTTAGGAACTAAGCGCGCCCAATAATTGTTCTTTAGTCTTGTCTAAATCTCCACTTTGTAAGGCGACATGCGTAGGTGAAGAAAAGGAATGGTCCCCTGCTTTTCTTGGTATGACATGCAGGTGAGCGTGCCACACTTCTTGACTGGCTTCAGCGCCGTTGTTCATGACAATATTTACTCCCTCTGCTAGTTTAAGTGAAACAAGTGCCTGTGCGACCTTTTGTCCGACTACCATCATGTGTCCAAGGGTTTGACTGTCGCCATCAAAAATATTTATAAACTGCTTCTTTGGAACAACAAGGGTATGTCCGAGGTTTATTGGATTAATATCTAGAAAAGCGAGTACAAGCTCATCTTCGTAGACTATATGTGCCGGTATTTCACGGGTAATAATTTTTGCAAATAATGTATCCATATGGCGCTTAGTATACCCCAAATTAGTGGCGTGATACTATACCATTACTATGTCGATTTTTGAGGTTTTGCCTGAGCTTTCTACAGATGCTGAAATAGAGCTTGCTTCGTACAATACGTGGCTCAAGCAGCTACTATATAACCGAAACATTTCCTCTAGAGAAGAGGCAGAAGACTACCTGCATCCGTCTTACGAGACACATCTCCATGATCCGTTCTTGCTGCACGACATGGAAAAAGCAGTAACAAGAATCCTTAAGGCGATTGCTTCAAATCAAAAGATAGTTATTTATAGTGACTATGACTGTGACGGTATTCCAGGAGCAGTAGTCCTTCACGACTTTTTTACAGCAATTGGATTTACGAACTTTTTTAATCATATTCCCCATCGACATTATGATGGGTTTGGCCTAAGCGAAAAGGCTGTTTTGAAACTGCACGAAGAACAAATCCCTTCACTCATTATTACTATTGATTGTGGAACCACTGACATAGAAGCAGTTGCCTGTGCCAATAAGCTTGGCATAGATGTGATTATCACTGACCACCATGAACCAAAGGCAACGCTACCCGAAGCGGTCGCGGTAGTAAATCCTAAAGTTGGCGATACCTACCCCTTCGATGGTATTTGTGGTGCGGCAGTTATCTTTAAAATGGTACAAGCGCTTATTGTTAAAGGAGGTTTTCCGATAGCACCGGGGCAGGAAAAATGGTGGCTTGATATGGTGGGCTTAGCGACTATCGCTGACATGGTTCCACTGCGTGATGAGAATCGCGTGCTCGCGCACTACGGACTTACCGTCCTCCGCAAATCTAGGCGACCAGGTCTGCAGCAGTTGCTTCGAAAACAAAAAGCGAGTCAAAAGTATTTAAGTGAAGATGATATTGGATTTACTATTGGACCTCGTATCAACGCTGCTTCACGTATGGATACTCCAGAAGATGCGTTCCATCTACTTGCTACCAAAGACGAAAGTGAAGCAGGGGAGCGTTTGATGCATCTTGAAAAGCTAAATACTGATAGGAAATCAGCAGTGGCTTTGATGACTAAAGAAGTACATGTACGGATCAAAGCAAAAGAAGAATTACCAGCTGTGTTGGTGATGGGCAACCCAGAGTGGAGACCGTCACTGGTTGGGCTGGCTGCAAATAAGTTGGCAGAGGAACACAATCGACCCGCATTTTTGTGGGGACGCGACGGTAATGGAGTATGCAAAGGCTCGTGTCGGTCTGGCGGCGGGATTAGTGTAGTAAAGCTCATGGAAGTTATTCCAGAGTTCTTTTACGAATTTGGCGGGCATCATATGTCAGGAGGGTTTTCAGTTAAAGATGAAATGATTCACACTCTGCCTGAAGCTTTACAAAGTGCGTATGTAACTCTCGGTGAAGCCGCTAGTGTCATAGTGCCCTTTAAGGTAGATTTCCAAATTTCTCTTGACGCTATCTCTTCAGAGTTGCTTCGAGCACAGCGACAATGTAGTCCGTTTGGTCTTGCTAACCCAAAACCGCTGTATCTTATTTCAAACGTATTGCCTAAAGAAGTGGTTTCTTTTGGAAAAGCTAAAGAGCATACAAAACTCACGTTTGCGACTACTGGCATTGCCAAAGAAGCAATTGCTTTTTTTCGGACACCAGAACAATTTTCAATTTTGCCGACGACGGAAACTACTGTTTCTTTACTAGTACACCTCGAAGAAAGCTTTTTTATGAATCGTCTACAAACCAGACTGCGGATTGTTGAAATTATCTAACTTCGTCATTTAGCTGATTTTTTGCTACACTCAGCTTATATGGAGACAATTATTGCCTATACTGCTGGTGGTTCGCGAGGAAACCCTGGACCCTCTGCTTCTGGGGTATATATCACAACCAGTACTGGAGAGGTGGTGCGTGAAGTAAAAGAAGCTATTGGTAACGCCACCAACAATTTTGCCGAATACTACGGCGTCATGCTCGCGCTACAAACACTTAAGCAACTATACGGAAAAAAGAGTAATGAGATGCAATTTGAAATTAGGCTTGATAGTGAATTAGTTAAAAAGCAGTTAAGTAATGAGTACCAAATTAAAGAACCAGGGCTCGTCCCGATGTTTATTGAAATCCATAACATGCGCGTGGAGAGTTTTCCTCACATCTTTTTTACCTACATTTCAAGAGAGAATAATAAAGAAGCAGACAGGCTGGCCAATGAAGCTCTTGGCGATAAGTAGACTCACAACTTTTTAAACTAATCTGTAGTTTTAACTAGGAGAGATAGTTTGTACCTTATAAGGAGTAGAGTATGCTACAAAAAGCAATATTAGTTCCCGCCCTTTCATCAGAAGAACGACAACAAAAAATGTTTTCCGTCCTCCAGTCTGCTCAAGATTTTAATTTTGCTCAAGCCAGTTTAGTAGAGATACAAAGACTGCACGAGTGTTTATGTGAAGCGGTTGAACTAGGTGAAGCTTCTTCATGGAATAACCAGTTTGTCCTAGCAGAACTAAAATCATGGCGTCTGGCGTGCTGCTGTCGCATTGAAGCGAAAGAAGCTCTATCCAAAACCTAAAGGTCGCAAACACACGTTTGTGGCCTTTATTCCGTCTTTAGAATAGTTGACAAATTGAATATTCATAGTACTATCTTTTTCAGAAGCACACCCATTGGTGTTGTAAAACAAGGAGATTTCATGGGTAAACCCTCAAACCAACAGCTGGCATCGCTCGTTGACCAGGCCAGCCATTTGTTGGCAAGAAACCGTTTGGAGCCAGCGACTCTTGATGAAGTCAAGGCGTTGCGCAAAAAGCTGCATCAGGTGGTTGACGATCTGACGGTGAAAGAACCATACAATCGTCACTTGGACATGCTTAAACGCTTCAAGGTTGCACTGAAAACTCGCGAGATGGAGCTAAAAAAAGAGACAGCTACTGAAAGCTGACAAGCGCAAAAGGCACACAAAAACCACGACTAGCAATCGTGGTTTTGTTATTTTAGGGGGTAGTGATTGCTATACTAAAAGAGTAAGTGTCCTGCGATGAACATAGCGTACTTTTACGTTGCGACAATAAGTTTCTTTACCGGTGTTTTCATAACAACGTTTTACCCACTGTCGCTGCCTACCATCACATGGCTTATCGGCATTGGGGTAGTACTTACCCTCATTTTTGCAAAGCAAGCAAAAGCGAGAAATGTCCTCCCGACATTATTTCTTTGTAGTATTGCGATTATATTTTTTGCGCTTGGTGCGCTTCGAGTTGAGATTTCTGAATGGAGTTTTTCTAAAAACATTTTAGCTGAAAAAGTTGGAGAAAAAGTTTTGCTTGAAGGTGTAGTGGTGAGAGAGCCAGATGTGCGTGAGCGAACGACGCAGATTACTGTTAAGACAGGAGAAGATAAAGTACTTGTTAGTGTCGACAGGTTCCATGCCGTTGAGTACGGTGATCAGATAATTGTATCTGGTACCCTCACAATTCCTGAGACATTTGAAACCGACCTGGGCCGCTCTTTTAACTACGCTACGTATTTAAAAGCAAAAGGCATTTTGTATCAGATACCATTTGCTGATGTGCAGATTACTAGGAAAGGGAAAGGCAATTATGTTGTTTCAAAGCTACTTACCTTTAAACAAACATTCCTTACACAGATTGAGGTTTATTTAGCTGAACCAGCAGCTGGTCTAGGTAAAGGGCTACTTTTGGGGGTCAAAGAAGGTCTAGGAGAGGATTTAGAGTCAGCCTTTCGTAAGACTGGGATTATCCATATTGTTGTTCTCTCGGGATACAACATTATGCTCGTGGTTATTTTTGTGATGGCAATTTTAGGTTATTTCTTTTCTAAAAAGATAAGTGTATTTTTTGGCGTCTTGGGAATCATCGCCTTTGCGCTCATGGTCGGACTATCTTCGACTGTAGTTCGGGCAAGTATCATGGCCTGTCTACTTCTTATGACGCAGGTCACCAGTCGCACATATTTGGTAGTCAGGGGACTTGTTCTCGCTGCCTTAATTATGGTTGTACTAAACCCATATTTAATTGCCTATGACATTGGTTTTCAACTTTCATTTTTAGCTACCTTAGGACTCATTTTCATTACTCCTCACTTTGCTCGTTTATGTGCACGTGTGACTGAAGTAGCTGGAGTACGTTCTTTCTTGGTGGCTACACTGGGAACACAACTCGCTGTCTTGCCATTACTCCTGTATCAGATTGGAGAACTTTCTATTGTCTCTGTTTTGGTAAATGTGCTCGTACTTCCAATGGTACCTGTGGCTATGCTCTTAACATTTTGTACGGGTACGCTAGGGTATATCTCAGTCACATTAGCCAGCCTAGCTTCATACCCAACTTTTCTCTCTTTGTCATACATAACAAAAACAGCTGAGATGTTTGCTGAGCTTCCATTTGCATCGGTGGTAGTGCCACCGTTTCCGTTTTGGGTAGTGGTACTCGCGTACGCGTTAATGATTTATGTCTTATATAAAAAATATGAACCGATACTCATGGGTAATGTAGGGGAACTGCATGAGCACCTTCTTACTCAAAAGAAAATCTCAGATGATATTAATGAAACACTCGCTGGTTGGACTATTGAAGAGGAATTTGATCTGCCACTTCAAAAAGAAACAGTTGTCACAAGGACAACTGTTTCTAAAGAATAGAGGGCTCTTCTCATCTTACCTAAGCTACTCGCGCTGCCACTACTTCCCAATTAAGGTTTTGGAAAAAAGCGTCAATATAATTTTTCTTTTTACTTGGTGGAACATCAAGCATGTATGAGTGTTCCCACATATCAAGGGCAAGTACAATATCCAGATCAGCCAACTGACCTAAGTGCTGTTCATCCACCCAGGTTTGTACAAGCTGGTTTGTTTTTCGATCAATATAAAGTATGGCCCAGCCTACGCCACGGGTGAGCGCAATACGCAAAAAGCTCTCGTGCCACGCTTCAACACTACCCCAGCCACTTACAATAAGTTCCTTCAAGGTTCCTTCGGGAAGGGTTTTTGCCCCGCCTTCAAATTGTGCAAAGTAGTATTCGTGGTTTCGCATCCCGCCAAACTCAAAGCCAAAGCGTCGCTGCATTTCAGAAATAGCATACGCGTTGTTTTCCATATCATGAGAAAAAGCAGCAATTTTGTCTTGGATAAGGTTTACGTGTTTAACATAGCCGTTATAAAGACCAAGGTGTTCTTCAATAGTAGATTTTGAAATTCCTGCCAGTTCAGGAATCTCGAATGTTTTTGGAGTGTAGTACATAGAGAATATTAAAACAATAACGTATGTAGTATACCAGAAAGTTAAAAGACGGGAGATTTTTTCGCTATACTATACGAGTGTCCCTCTCTACATTTTCCATTAGAATCGTAACTATTATTTTTTTGATACTGGTCATTATTTTCTCAACCGCTTCGCAACTTGTTTCGTCTTCAGTCTTACCAGCTGCTCTTGGTGAAGTAGATGGATTACTCACGGTGGCTTTTCTTGATGTTGGACAAGGAGATGCTATTTTTATCGAAACGCCAGACGGTGCGCAAGTACTCATTGATGGTGGTCCGGACGGTAGTGTGGTGCGTGAACTGTCAAAGCACATGCCATTTTTTGACCGAACGCTGGATGTAGTTTTGGCCACTCATTCAGACAAAGATCATATCGGAGGGCTTATTGAAGTGTTAGAGCGGTATGAAGTAGAGACCATCATTAGAACAGAAAATAAAAATGATACCGAGGTCGCGGCTTTGTTTGATACATTTCAAAATACAGAAGATGCAGCGGTTCATTTTGCGCGAGGTGGGCAGCTACTTCAGTTGGGTGCTTCAACTACATTACTCATCTTGTCGCCTGAAGGGGATCCTACTGATTGGGAAAGTAACACCGCCTCAATCGTGGCGCAACTTCAGTATGGTGAGAGCACGTTTATGCTCACTGGAGACGCTGGGGTAAATATTGAAGAGTATCTTTCACAAACATATGGAGAGTTACTGCAGAGCGATGTCTTGAAGCTCGGGCATCATGGTTCGCGTACTTCAAGTGGAGAGATGTTTTTAGACACAGTGTCTCCACAATATGGAATAGTTTCAGCCGCGGCAGATAACAGTTATGGGCACCCACACCGTGAAGTGGTGGAAAATCTTAACGACCGCGGAATAGAAATGCTTGAAACTGCGAGTGTTGGAACGGTTGTATTTAAAAGTGATGGACGAAACGTATGGAGAGAGGAATAATAAAAAAAGCCCGACACCAATTGGTGTCGGGCTTTTTTATTAGACGAGCTTTGCTTCTCTGAGAGTCTTGTAGGCACCGTTCTTTGCGATAGTACGTAGTCCTTTGGTTGAAACCTTGAGAGTCACTGACTTTCCGAGTTCCGCTACATAAATACGCTTCTTTTGAAGGTTTGGTGCTCGTTTTGTTTTTCCAGAAGGATTAAACTGAGTTGCACGGGTACGATTACTGTACTTTCCGCCCACTTGAGTCTTCTTACCGGTAATGTCGCATTGTTTTGCCATATCGTTGATTTAAGTCCCGCTATACTAGCATGCATACTTGATATTGCAAGCTTTCGTAAGTACTATTGGCTCATATGGATCCATTTCAAATTGCTATGATCGTTGCCCTCATCTTCTCGGTGGTTATTCACGAGATGGCACATGGGTACGCTGCCAACTGGCTGGGTGACCCTACTGCCCGTTTACAGGGTCGTCTTTCAGCGAACCCGCTCGTCCACATCGACCCACTAATGTCAGTTATCTTGCCTGGATTACTGGTTCTTACTGGTTCACCAATCCTCTTTGGGGCGGCCAAGCCTGTTCCGTACAACCCTTATAACTTCACAAATCAAAAGTGGGGGGAGGCAATAGTAGCTGCCGCTGGCCCAGCTGCCAATGTCTTCATTGCCCTTGTTTTTGCTATTTTGATTCGCTTATCAGATTTATTGCAGCTTTCTGACACCTTTATTCAGCTTGCGATCAGCATCATTTTCCTCAATATTTTCCTCGCTTTCTTCAATCTTGTACCAATCCCACCGCTTGATGGGTCAAAGATTCTGCCAAAGTTCCTTCCGTTTGGTTTGGCTATGAAATACAGCCAATTTCGCCATTTTATGGAGCAAAACATCGCTCTCTCTTTCGGTATCGTGATTATTGCTTTTGTCCTCTTCCTTGGCGAGCCACTGGCTGTCCTCACTCGTACCATCACTATGCTATTTATAGGAGGGTAGGACTTCTCCATTTGGGTTGCAAAAAAAGCTAGATATAGTATTGTACTCGGGCTTTATGGCAACAATACAACAATTAACAAGAAAGAAGCGAGTCGACCCGGTACGAAAGAGTAAGACTGGTGCGTTGCATTCTGGATTTAACAAAATCGAGAATCATCCAAACTACTATAACTCTCCGTTTAAACGTGGCGTATGTACTCGCGTGACCACTAAGACTCCGCGAAAGCCGAACTCTGCGATTCGAAAGATTGCTCGAGTTCGTCTAAGTAACGGACAAGAAATCACTGCGTACATTCCTGGTATCAAGCACAGCTTGCAGGAACACTCAGTGGTACTTGTACGAGGTGGACGCGTGAAGGACATCGGTGTTCAATACACTATTGTCCGTGGTAAGTACGACGCGACTGGAGTTGCTGAGCGACGAATGGGACGGTCTCGTTACGGAGCCAAGAAACCCAAGGCTTAGTCCAAAAAATTAATTTCTAACGCTATCTACTTTGTTGTGACGTCACTTTTGTCGGTCACGGTAGGATATCTACCGCTTCCTCCAAAAGTTAGTCACGCCTCGTAGCTAACGTCATTAATTAATTTTTAAAAAGACGATTACAAATAGTTTATATTCGCTACAGATAACGGCCGCGATTCAAGTTGAAAGACTTCGGAATCAAATTATGCGAAGAATGAAGAATGTCATAACACTCCTCATTCTTAATATATGTGTAGCAACACAGAAGTTATTAAGAAAGTATTTAAGAAAATAAGTCATGCGACGACCAATTAAGAAGCGTCCAGTCGTCAATCCTGACGTGATATACAAGTCAGTTGACGTTGAGCGACTCATCAACTACATCATGCTCCGCGGTCAAAAAGAGACTGCGCGCAAGATTGTCTACGCAGCGTTTGAAGAAATCAAGAATGCTAAGGAGGCACAAGATCCACTAGAAGTGTTCAACACAGCCGTACGAAACGCTGGTCCAATGATGGAAGTTCGCTCACGTCGTGTGGGTGGAGCAAACTATCAGGTCCCACGAGAAGTGCGTCCAGAGCGCCGAATGGCTCTCGCTCTCCGTTGGATTATTGCAGGAGCACGTGGTCAGAAGGGAGTGCCTATGCACAAAGCTCTAGCCGCTGAGCTCAAGCTTGCAGCTAAGGAGGAAGGAAATGCTGTGAAGAAGAAGGAAGATACGCACAAGATGGCTGAGGCCAACCGCGCGTTTGCTCACTTCGCTTGGTAATTCCATTTTGAACGAGTTACTTCGTTAGGTACACAAAAAAGCCGCTCGACGTACATCTAGGTACGCCTCGCGGCTTTTTTGCTACCTGCCTCGTACTTCATTTCAAAATGGAATTACCAAAGATGGTTAATATAGATATAGAAAAGCCGTACATACTTTCGTATGTACGGCTTTTGTTGAACTTGTTCTTATGCCTCGATGCTCATCCCTGTCGCGTCAGGGAAAAGTGAAGGCACGTTGTATGCCGAAATTTTTGGCATCGGCCTGACGCAATTGGCTATTGCCTCGAGTCGCGAAATGTCATTTCCGTGATTTTCAATTGAGGAACCGCCGATGTCGTTTTGCAATTTCTGGGCAAGTTCCGCCTTCTCTTTCTTGATGAGTCCATGACATATCTCATACACAGTCTCGGCTACCTTTGAGGGAAGATTCCGGAGATGCTCCTCGTTGTCCAGGCCTTCAGCACGAAGATGTTTAAGGTATGCCTCAATGAGGCGCACTTTTTCCTCTTGAGCTTCTTCGTCGACCACAGCAGCGAGGAGACGGTAAAGAGCGGCTTCATAGCGGGCTTTGTCGTTGATTAAGCTGTTCACATGTTTGGGATTCACGTCGGTGAACAGTATGTGACAAAACCACATGAATAAACCGAACAGAAAAATTACTTGCACGATTCCCCAAGTGGCAGCTGGAAAATCACCGGTCACAGACTGGTAAACCGCGAGACCGCAGTAAGCGAGGAACAAAACCATCGCTATCCACCGATTCTTCACAAATGGTTGGAGGAGGCCTTCGGGGGAGCGGTAGGGGTATCTGGACATCACGTTCTCCTAAAAGAGTTGTTTACAAAGGACTAGGCTGAAGCTATAGAACTACAGATACCCTTATGTGTCAATAAATATAGAGCTTTCCGATGCGTGATACAATAGATATTATTTAGGTAATGTTGTGTGTATGGAAAAGTTTTCAGGTATTGAAGGAGAGACAACAACGTACAATCGCGAGGCAGTACAGATGATGGCTATGGAAGAAGCTCTTGATCGTCTCGAAGAGAGATTTCCGGGAGTAATCAGTATGCCAACAGCCGAAAAAATCCCCGTTCTTAAAGAATTAATTACCGAGTTAGGTGCTACAGTAGAAGGGACAGACATTCCACTTCACAATGAGCATCGGCATGTCGTTGAGTCGCTCGCTCGGCTCTTGCGAGTAGAAGAGTCACGACTAGAATTTGAGTCAGTCTTAGCTCGTCACCCAGAACTCGCCTAACCTTACTAGCCCATCTCGTTCTTTTGTTCCTCATGTCCTCATTTGATTTTGATGTAGAAATCGCCAAGCATCTCGACGTGGTGCGTTCACTCCAGAAACCATCTGGTGTCTTTACCGCCTCTGCCCACGACGTAAAGACTGGCTACGACAAGGCGTGGCTCCGTGACATCTATTTTATGACACTTGGTTTTTTGGAGACAGGAGAACTTTCCGTGGTACAAAAAGCGGCCAAGGCTCTCCTTACCATGTTTGTGAAGCATAAGGATAAAATCAATTGGGCTATCCAAAATAAGCCACACGAAGCCTGGCAGTACATCCATGCCCGCTTTAATCCCGAAACCTTTGAAGAGTATTGGGAAGAATGGGGGAATAGTCAGAATGATGCCGTGGGTGAAGTTTTAAATATTTTAGTTGAGCTTGAGCTGCGAGGTGCAAGTGTGATTGAAACAGACGAAGAGCGTGAAATGGTACAGAAAATAATTGATTATTTGGTCTCGGTAGAATACTGGCAGGACGAAGACAACGGTATTTGGGAAGAGAACATGGAAGTCCATGCTTCATCAATTGGTTCATGTGTGGCGGCTCTGAAGAAAGCCAAACAGCTCTCGTGGCTTCAGGTTCCGGATGATGCTATAGCAATGGGTGAGCAGGCTCTGCGTGCTCTCTTGCCGCGGGAGTCAAAAAATAAGTTTGCGGACTTGGCACTCCTTTCTCTCATCTATCCGTTTGCGGTTACTACTGAAGAAGAGACGACAGAAATTTTACGCAATGTTGAGTATCACCTGACGCGCGATAAGGGCGTGATTCGCTACAAACTTGATCGTTACTATAATGAAAACGACGATGGCTATAGTGAAGAAGCAGAGTGGTGTTTTGGATTATCGTGGCTGGCAATTATATATGCAGAGCGTGGCGATACAGACAAAGCCTTTTACTACTTACGCCAAGCAGAGAAGACGGTCACCAAAGAAGGGTTGGTGCCAGAGCTGTACTATTCACACACTAATACCCCAAACGGCAATACGCCGCTTGGTTGGTCAGAGAGTATGTATGTCGTTGCTATGAAGAAAGTGAAGGACTTAAAGGTAGGTGCGTAACAAAAAGACGGAGACGCCATCTGGGTCTTTTTGTTTTGTTATACTGTATACATGATAAGAGCAATATATATTTTGATAGCTATCGCTGTTGTTGCCGGACTCGCACAACTTCTTATTCCTAAAACCGAAGCGCCTGTCACAGAAGAGGGGGCTGTTGCGTGTACGATGGATGCCATGATGTGTCCGGACGGTTCATATGTAGGGCGAAGTGGTCCTAATTGCGAGTTTGTGTGTCCTGCGGCACCCGAAGTTCCAGCGGACATCCAAGCTCATATTGATGAGAAGGCAGATTTCATTGTCTTATCTTCTCCTGTGCCAAATGGTGTTGTTTCAAATCCACTCATGCTTAGTGGACAAGCCCGGGGCTACTGGTATTTTGAAGCCAGTTTCCCAATTACCATCACTAACTGGGACGGGCTGATTATTGGTGAAGGATATGCAACCGCCGATGGCGATTGGATGACTGAAGAGTTTGTACCGTTTACAGCCACGATAGAGTTTGAGAATCCATACGTAGAAGGGCAGCCAGACTTTATGAAGCGCGGATTTCTTATTTTGAAAAAGGATAATCCATCTGGTTTACCAGAAAACGATAACGCTCTTGAAATACCCATCTATTTTGCACCGTAAACAGCATTCTTGATATAATAGTAGTGAGTTAATTACCAAGCTAACCAAAATCATATGGCCAAAGGAAATGACATGCGAAAGGAGAAGAAGAAGCCAAAGAAGGATAAGGAAGTAAAGAAATAAATAAAGCGGTCCATATGGACCGCTTTATTTATTTCTTTTTTAAGATACTTCCGATGTCAGCCGGGGAGTAGTTCTCGCCTTTGGTGGCTTTGTACTCATTATATTCTTTGCTCATATTAGACCGGTGCACTTCAGCAAATATCTCTGGCATTAGATCTTGTAAGCCGTGTTCGAGGATGCTGCCATAGGTAGCGTAGAGAATATCGGCCAATTCTTTGGCAATATTTTCAAGGTCTCCTTTCTCGACCCCTTCTTGATACTCTTCCACTTCTTCTGCCATTAGGCGGTGTCTGAAGTTAGTGCGGTCTTGTGGAATTAGGGTCGGTGTTTTAAGGACCGGACTACCAAATTTTTTGTGAAATTCTGCAACTAAAGAGAGTTCTTTATTCATGTTGGTATTATGAAACATATTTCATATTCTAGCAAAATAGTGTATGGTACTGTCCTATGTCACGAAGTGATGGAATTATTGTCTTTAAAGATGTGTCGTATGAGTACGATGCCACTCGGCCTATTTTGCGTGAGGCGAACTTTGTGGTGCGCCGCGGTGCAAAACTAACGCTGATGGGTCAAAACGGTGCTGGGAAAAGTACTATCTTCTCACTTATTACCAAAGACCGTCACCCTGATGAAGGGGATATCAATCTTGAGCCACGTACCACTATTGCTATCTCTCGCCAGATTATTCCGCGCGCTGAACTGACACTCACCGTCCGTGAATTCTTTGAGAAGTGTTTCTCTGAGAAGGTGTACGACATCGATCCTAAAATTGATGCGGTGCTTGAAGTGGTAAATCTTACCCCGACCGAGAAGCAGCGTGAGACATTCAAAGAACGTATCGTTGGGAGTTTTTCTGGTGGACAACAAGCCAGGCTTCTTCTTGCGCAAGCGCTCATTCAAAATCCAGATGTACTTCTTCTAGATGAGCCAACCAACAATCTTGATGTGGCGGGTATTGCGCATCTCACTGCGTTTCTCAAAGAGTACCCAAAGACAGTACTGGTGATTTCTCATGATGCAGAGTTCCTAAACTCGTTTACTCAAGGGGTTTTGTATCTCAATACGCAAAAGCGACAAGTCGAACAGTACAATGGAAACTACCATGCAGTAGTAAAAGATATTGCGGCCCAGGTAGAAAAAGAGCAACGCGAAAACGCTCGCCTTGCCAAGCAAATTCAAGCCGACAAAGACAAGATTAACTACTTTGCTAACAAGGGAGGAAAGATGCGTCTGGTGGCTAAGCGTATGCGTGATGAAATTGAAGAGGCGGAAGACAACAAAGTAGATGTTCGAAAAGAGGATAAAACCATCCGTCCATTTACCATCGAGCCTCATGAAGATGTTCCGCTTGAAGTGGTGCGACTTTCTTCTGTGACGGTGATTAAAAATCACGAACCAAAAGAAGTAGAAGTAGAAGTAGTGCTCAAACGCGGCATGCACCTACAAATCATTGGCCCAAACGGTATTGGCAAGACTACTCTCCTTGAGAAGCTGGCGTCAGGACACGCCAAAGGTGAGCACGTGGCTCCAGGGGTAAAGATTGGCTACTACCGTCAAGACTTCTCTAACCTTGAATTTGATAAGACGGTACATGAAACACTCATGGACTCAATGCAGCGTAAGGTGGAAGAAGAGATGCGCAGTATCGCCGCTGGCTTCCTGCTCTTCGGAGATGTAATGAAAACAAAAGTTGGCAACCTTTCTGAAGGACAGAAGGGTTTAGTTGCCTTCGCGAAGCTTTCAATGGAACGCCCAGGACTTTTGATTCTTGACGAACCAACCAACCACATTAACTTCCGTCATATCCCAGTGATTGCCAAAGCGCTTCATGACTACAAGGGAGCGATGATTCTCGTTTCCCACGTTCCAGACTTTGTAGAACAGATCCATATCGACGAAGTGCTCGACCTTGCCAAGAAGCGATAATAAAACCAGACTAAAATAAAAAAGGCCCCAGTACCTATTTAGGGTACAGGGGCTTTTGGCGTCAGGCCTTATTCTCGCCTTTAACCACGAGGAGTGCGAGTACACTCATGATGACAGCCACGAGATTGGGTAGCCATACAAGTGCAAACAGAAGGGAAAGGAACTCTTTCCACGTGTTGCGAAAAGACGGCATGCCGAAGTAGGTGGCGAAGGACGCGTAAATCACCATGGTGATGACCGAAAGTCCGAGTGCTATCCAGGCCCTCCGCTAAACAGAGGTAAATTAAGCTTAGTTTAGGTATTTTTGATGCTCAAGCGAGCTTCGCGGATTTGCTGTTTCCAGAGTGGCTGCATGATAAAAAGGAAGATAGTGAGGATAATCAATCCTGAAATAGCAATTGAGTAATAGAGGTTGGCTTCATCAGAGAAGCCGTTCCAGATAGAAAGAATACCAAACCCGCCAATGACTGATAGTTCAAGATATTTTCCAATAATGGTAAAGCGGGTCACAGAGACTGGGTTTTTGAAGTTTCGGTTGCGTAAGAAGTAAGCAAGGAAGAGGGCGAGTTCTGCCACTACTGCGACCACAAGTCCGGCGATAGCAAAAGAGAAGACTACTTCCCAGGTACTCCAGTTACCCGCAGTGGCCTGTGCAGCTTTGGCTGGACCACTCCAAAGCGCATCCCAACTTACCGCGAGGACGGTAATAAACAGGCGAGAGTCTTCTTCCTTGAAACCAAACTTTTTACCAATCCAGTCTGATATACCAAATATTGGTTCAACCCCAGCAGACTCACAAATAACTTCATATACAAATAGGGTAACGAGCACAAAGCCGATAACACCAAGGATGATCTGTGCAACCGGCAGGGAAGTTGAAAGTGCCCAGAACATAAAATAACCCAAAGCTGGGAATGAGACATGGGTAATAACCACTGGGATAGTCCAGGTTTTCCACGAGAGGGCTTTATCACGGTATTTGGCAATAGTGGCGATAAATACATCCATTCCCACTCCAATTCCCATCAGGATACTTGGGATAAGAAACCCAGTTATTCCAATAGCAGCCGCATCGCCAAGAAAAGAAGCGAAGTAGCCGATGATGGCAATGTAAAACAGGCGTAAATAATTCATGGCTTAATTATATAATATTAAATTTTAACGCCTTGAGGTTAGTCACTTTGAAAAAAGCGTGACAACCCTTTTGGGTTGTCACGCTTTTCGTTTAAAAATTCTTTCCATCCACCTTCTTAATTTCAAGTGCGTCGGTATCGAGGTCGTGAATACAGTTGAGGTTTATCGCCACCATGTCACCGCTTTGCGCAAATGATTGTACGCCACAGGTTTTGCAAAACACATGATCAATTTGTTTTTTATTAAAATGATATGTCGTTAGTGCATCCTCTCCGCTTTTAAGCGTAAACTGTGTTTTTGGTACAAACGTTAAGAGCATTCCCTTACGTTTGCAATGACTACAGTTGCAGGTCATTCCTTCAGTAAAATCTGCTTCTACCTCATATGTCACCGCTCCGCAGTGACAGCTTCCTTGATATGTTTTCATGTGAAAAGTATACGCCTTGTGCGTATAGTTGCATATTCTTATCAACCCGTCACAATAGTGGTATGTCGAAACACCAAAAGACGGAGAAACAATTTTTGCTTAAAGATATGCTCTTTAATGCAAAAAAAGTAGCTAAGCTGGCCAAAGAAATTAAAGCAGTTTACCCCGACTTCAAGCGGTCAGCCTTTGAGAAAAAAGTTGTTTCAGCGTTTCCCGAAGAAGAGCTCATGGAACGAATTGCCAATATCCGAGATACACTACGCGAATTTTTGCCCAGTGATTACAAAAATGCATTGACGATTATTTTGCGTGCCTTACCGCCTGAGTTGGATCATGAAAAAGAAGACAATGATTTTGGTGATTTTATCTATGCACCGTACTCATACTTTGTGGCTAAGTATGGTTCTCGTCCCGAGTGTGTTGATATTTCACTTAAAGCGCTTGAAGAGATTACTAAACGTTTTTCAGCGGAAGCTTCACTTCGAGACTTTATAAATGCTTTTCCAGATAAGACCATGCGGGCAGCAACAGCTTGGACTCGACACAAAAACTACCATGTGCGTAGACTGGCCAGTGAAGGAACCAGACCAAATCTGCCTTGGGCAAAAAAGATACACACAACGCCTGAAATGATGCTGCCGCTTTTAGATAAGCTCTATAGTGATAAGACGCGGTACGTGACCCGTTCAGTCGCTAACCACTTAAATGACATCTCTAAAACAAACCCCGCACTTGTCGTTGCTACTTTGAAGCGTTGGCAGAAAGAAGGGAAGCAAACGGCTTCTGAACTTACGTTTATTACTAAGCATGCGCTTCGTACTGCCGTGAAGAAAGGAGATACAGAAGCCCTTAAGCTTTTGGGCTTTGAAAGTCCCGCAGTTGAACTCTTTAATTTGGCACTCCTACCTATGCGGGTGAAGGTCGGTGGAGCACTCACGTTTACGTTTACCGTTGAGTCTGTCGCTTCAAAAGAACAAACAGTGCTTATTGATTATCTTATTCATTTTAAGAAAGCGAATGGCACATTATCACCAAAAGTATTTAAACTCACTACTGCTAAACTTTCTTCTGCTCAATCGCTCACTTTAAAAAAAGTACACCAACTAAAGCCCATGACCACTCGAACGCTCTATTCAGGGGAACACATGCTCGAGATACAAATAAACGGTCAAAGTTTTGGTAAGCATATATTCATTTTAGTCTAGGTTATGAAAAGAAATAGCTACAGCATGACTGAGCAGGTATATCTCTATCCGGGAGAATCTGCCAATTGGCATTTTGTACCAATCACAAAAAAGATTGGACAGGAAATAAGAACTACCTACGGCAAGTCAGCGCGTGGTTTTGGAGCGGTAAAGGTAGAGGTGACTATTGGTGGCACGGTATGGCAGACCTCCATGTTTCCCGACAAGTATTCAGGGAGTTACATCCTTCCAATCAAAGCAGCGGTACGGAAAAAAGAAGAGATTGAGGCAGGAGAAAAGATTACCTACACTATAAAACTCATTTAGACTTTCTTTGGTAGTTTTGCCGCTACGTGTGAAGCTATAAAGATAATAACCGAGAAAATAATAAATCTAGTATCGATAGCATCAGCAGTGATGCCATTTTTTATAAACTCCTCGACACTGATCGCTGCGCCAATCGCGACAAAGGTGGCTATACCAAGAAGCGTGCCAACAATTGTCGCTAGGATGAAGGGAGTAAAAGGGACCCGTACTAGACCCGCGCCATAGTTAACGACATCATACGGAAAAAATGTGAGCCGCATCGTGAGTATGGCCATAAAAGGATTCTTTTGAAGGAGCTCAATTGAACCCTTCAAGAGTCCAGTGTTTTTGGTGTTTGTACTGAAAAATCTTCCAACCGTGTATGCTAAAGTAGCCGAAAAATTCGCTCCAATAATGGTGTAGAGAATTCCCCATAAGCCAAAGAAAACACCGGAGAGGATAGTGAGAGCTGTGCCTGGAAAAAAAGTTAGTGGGCGAATTGTGTACGCGAGAATGTATAAGAGCGGCCCCCAAGCAGTACTCGTGATAAAAGTGAACAGGCTAAGGGCTATTTCACTAAAAGAAAGTCCGCTTACTACTTTTACTTGATACAGCCACAAGAGCGCACCTATCCAGATACTAGCGGCACATATTTTTGGAGCTGCTTTCTTACCAAGATTTAAAAGGTCTTCTTTAAGCGAAGCAATTTGGGTAGCCAGAAAATAATCACCCGCTTTTTTGAGAATGAGTGAATAGGTAGGGTAGGCAAAAATAGTTGAGCGAAGACGATAGAGTGAAATGTTATTTTCCATCGCGAGCGTGAGGGTGCTTATGAGCTCACCTGCTCGCGGGCCGACAATGTGCGCCCCGAGGATTGTGCCGGATAGTCGCTTAGCAATAATGATTAAAAGACCAGACGTATCGTCATCAGTTCGAGCACGGTCATTAGCAGCAAAGGAAACTTCAATCCGACGCACTGATTTTTCGCTGTACTGCTCTTGTGCCTCCTCCCATGACAGTCCTACCTGCGCGATTTCTGGCTCGGTGTAGGTGACTTTAGGGATAGCCTTCTCTTTTACAGAAATGAGTCCCTTGCTGGCAATGTGGGTAACTACTTGTCTGCCGATATCGTCTGCGACGTGGGTGAACTTCATACGGGCCGAAACGTCTCCAAGAGCATAGATGTCTTTGTTGGTTGTTCGCCAGTTTCCATCAATCGTGATGCCGAAGGGAGTTGTCTTAACGCCTACGGTATCTAGGCCGCGAGGAATATTTGCTACGCGTCCGACAGCAATAAGTACTTTATCAAAAGTGACCACCTCAGTTTTTAGTACCGCGCCAGTTTCATTTTTTAGTTCAATCAGAGCATTTTGGCCGGTTACTTTTTTTACCTCAGCATTATTGAGAATAGTTATGCCAATATCCAGGAATATTTTTGTAATGATTGAGCTCACTGCTTCATCTTCGAGTTTTGCAAAGCGAGAGTGATTATTGATGAGAGTTACTTGACTACCAAGCAGGGCGAGCGCTTGCCCCATTTCCATTCCAATCGGTCCAGCGCCAATAATGAGCGTGCGAGCAGGAATCTCAGTTTGTGAAAATAAATTTTGGTTAGTGAGAATACGGTCGGTATGTAATCCTTCAATAGGTAGCTGGCGAGGGCTTGAGCCTGTGGCAATAATGGCCTTTTTAAAGTGATAGGTCGTTTCCCCAACCCGAATCACGCGCTTTCCTGTAAAAACAGCCTCTCCCATCACGACTGTGATACCGAGCTTGGCAAAATGGTCTGCCGTTTCATCAGCTAAGATTTCTTGTATCTTGGTCGCAACGTACGAAAAAGCTTTTTGGCGGTACTGTTCATTTTTTTCAGTGAGACCTGAGATTTTTGCCGCAAGGGCGTATTGTTTGGCATGATGAAGGAGAGCTTTACTTGGGATACATCCCGAGTTTGTACATTCTCCGCCGATATGTTCTCTTTCTACCAAAAGTACTTTCTTTCCCACTTTGGTGAGACCAACTGCTGTAGTGAGTCCACCTGAGCCTGCTCCGATGACGACCGCATCAAATGTATGTGCTTGCATATCGGTCTATAATAGCAAAGTAATTAATGTAAAGTAAGCTTTACATACAGGACTTTGGTGATACGTAATTTCTAAAACTAGAAGCGGGCGAGCGGGTAGGCTGTCGTGTTGCTGATTGCCAGTAAATACCGTATAGTATCGGCGTTAAGCCTTAATCGGCTTTTTTCTTTTCTCCAAGCCCTTTTTTGGGACGCCTTGATGAAAGGAGTATCACATTATTAAATACATATATAAGTAAGTAGAACAATTTATGGCACGAGAATTTCCAGTAGATCGCATGCGAAACTTCGGTATCGTAGCGCACGTAGATGCGGGTAAAACCACGACTTCAGAGCGGGTACTTTTCTATACTGGCATGAGTCACAAGATTGGTGAGGTGCACGATGGTGCTACTGTCACTGACTGGATGGAACAGGAACGAGAACGAGGTATTACTATTACAGCGGCGGCTATTTCATGTAACTGGTCTAAGACTGACGTACTTGATCGAAAGGACAAGTCACAGATGTACAGCTTCAACATTATCGACACTCCAGGCCACATCGACTTTACCGCTGAAGTAAAGCGTTCAATGCGTGTGCTCGACGGTGCTGTCGTGGTATTTGACTCGGTAGCGGGTGTAGAACCACAATCAGAAACTAACTGGGGTTATGCTGACGAAGCTGGTGTGCCACGTATTTGTTTCATCAACAAGATGGACCGACTCGGCGCTTCTTTTGAAAAATCATACCAGTCAATTCTCGACCGTCTTTCTAAGAAAGCAGTTCGAATCCAACTTCCATGGGGTGCTGAAGACCAATTCCAAGGAGTGGTTGACCTGCTTCGCATGAAGGCTTTCGTCTTTGAAGGTGAAATGGGTACTCTTGTTAAACAAGTAGAGATTCCAGAAGAGCTCAAGGCAGATGCTGAAAAGTATCGAGCAGAGCTCATTGAACGGGTGGTTGAACATGATGATACTCTCATGGAAGCCTACCTCTCTGGAACTCTCCCAACCGACGAACAACTAAAAACCACTCTCCGAAAGGCAGTGCTTGCAAACCAACTCTTCCCAGTTATGACTGGATCTGCGCTTAAGAACATTGGTGTACAGCTTGTGCTCGATGGTGTAGTTGATTACCTGCCAGCACCAACAGACCTTCCACCAATTAAGGGTATCAACCCTAAAGATGAAACTGACATCACTCGTCTTCCAGACGACAATCAGCCATTTTGTGCGCTTGCCTTCAAACTTCAGACTGACCCATTTGTGGGACAACTTACCTTCTTCCGCGTGTACTCAGGAGTAGTTAAGGCTGGTAGTTACATCTACAACTCAACTACTGGAGAAAAGGAACGATTAGGCCGTATTGTACGACTCCAAGCAGACAAGCGAACAGAAATTGAAGAAGTGTACGCTGGAGAAATTGCTGCCGGAGTAGGGCTCAAAGAAGTAAAGACTTCACACACACTTTGTGATGAAGCAAACCCAATTATCCTCGAACAAATTAAATTCCCAGAGCCAGTGGTGGCGCTACGCGTAGAACCAAAGACTAAGGGTGACCAAGAACGTATGGGTGTTGCTTTGAAGAAGCTATCTGATGAAGATCCAACTTTCAAGGTTTCAACTGACGAAGAGACTATGGAAACAATTATCGCTGGTATGGGAGAACTTCACTTGGAAATTCTCGTCGACCGAATGAAGCGTGAGTTTAACGTAGAAGCTAACGTTGGTGCTCCACAAGTAGCGTACCGAGAAACAATTCAACGAGAAGCTGAAGCTGAATACAAGTACGTAAAGCAGTCAGGAGGTCGTGGACAGTATGGTCACGTGAAGATTCGTATCCGTCCAATGAAGCCGCTAGAACTTGCTGAAGGAAAGTCACTTGCTAAGAACATTACCCGTGAAGACCATTACGAATTCATCAACAGTATCAAGGGAGGAGTAATTCCAGGAGAATTTATTCCAGCTGTTATGAAGGGATGTAAAGAAGCAATGGCACGAGGATTTGTGGCTGGATACAAGATGGAAGACGTTTCAGTAGAGCTTTTTGACGGTTCATTCCATGATGTTGACTCTTCAGAAATTGCTTTCAAACTCGCTGCTATCTATGCGTTTAAGGAAGCTGCAGCTAAGGCTGGAGCGGTTCTCCTTGAACCAGTGATGAAGGTTGAAGTTCGTACTCCAGAACAATTCATGGGTGACGTAAACGGAAACATTTCAAGTAAACGAGGACAAGTAGAGGGTATGGATGATATCGGAGATAAGAAGGTGATTACTGCTAAGGTTCCACTTTCAGAAATGTTTGGTTACACCAACATGCTCCGTTCTATGACTCAAGGTCGTGCTTCAATGATGATGGAATTCCATCATTATGACGTGGTTCCGCCAAACGTTGCTAATGAGATCAAGAAGACGAGAGGTGTGAAGGATGTGAATGAAGAAGCGTAGTTTTCTACCTTCTCTGATCCAAAAAGCCCAGCACGTACGTGCTGGGCTTTTTGTATGTATTTTCTTTGAAATTAATATTTTCTGTGGTATAAAACGGTGGGCAATTCGTTGTCCAAAACAGGTCTAAGTTCTTTCAATCATATACTACCGAGGAGTTTTCGTGAAAAACGAAGATAACAAATTTTCGGCCCTGTGCCCGTGCGATATGGGTGCTTCGTGGACAGGGTTCAACTGGGCAAAGTACCCAGGGGGTGTTCAAGTGAGCTTTGCTCTGACCGACGGCAGGCGACTGCTGCTGGTCAAGCCGACTCGCTGGAACTATGTGATGATGCAGCTGCCTCTGGAGAAGACAGGCAGCCTCGATGGGGTTCTGGCAAAGATGTACACCGAGCTGCGAAAGGTCGGCATCGCGGTGTCTGGTGTCGGCAAACCAACCGTTCAGCAGGTGCTCGAAAAGACCGGTATTTTCAATGTTTTGGTGGTGGTGCCGTATGCCCAAGTCTCGGGATCGGCTGCTTCGATGGAATGTGTCGATTCGGCACTGATGTTGCGCGGCTTTTGGGTCTCGAACCCCATGGCCACGTTTGTGCCGCGGCTGCTCGGTTGGGGTGACGCACACGAGATGCCTGAAGAACAGGTTCTGCAGGCGGCCTAATTCCCTGAAGGGGAAATAGCCGAATAAAGCGCATGGACAAAGTCCGTGCGCTTTTTAATTTGCTTGCATAAACCAAAAAAGCCCGTGAACGCCAGTTCACGGGCTTTTGCTTATCAAAGTACTATTTTAAGCCTTCTTTTAACTTCTTGTTTGAACTTGCAAAAGTTTTCGACTCTGGTACTATTGCCGAACCGCACACAGATTATGTCTGTGCGTGGAGCGAACATAGTATTGCTCTTTCACACGTTTCGAGTGTTCATTCTCAGCGCGATTGTTCTCGCCGCTTAGAATGTACGCTCGGACATAGCTTTTTAGTAGCTGTGTGCGGATTATTAAAATAGTATCTTTCATTAATATGGCAGAAACATTTGATCGTTCAAAGCCGCACATTAACGTAGGAACCATTGGTCACGTTGACCATGGTAAGACCACGCTTACAGCTGCGATTCTTACAGTACTTAACCAAAGAGGTGGTGGTTATAGTGCTACAACAAAGGGCGTTGACGAAATCGACAAGGCCCCAGAAGAAAAAGCACGAGGTATTACTATTTCTCTCTCACACTCTGAGTACGAAACTCCAACTCGACACTACGCACACATCGATGCGCCAGGTCACGCGGACTACATTAAGAACATGATTACTGGTGCTGCACAGATGGACGGTGCTGTACTCGTGGTTGCTGCTACAGACGGTGCGATGCCACAAACACGTGAGCACGTTCTTCTTGCTAAGCAAGTTGGTGTACCTAACATCATTGTTTTCCTTAACAAGTGCGACATGGTCGACGATGAGGAAATGATTATGCTCGTGGAAGAGGAACTTCGAGAACTTCTTACTAAGAACGGCTTTGACGGTGCTAACGCTCCAGTCATCAAGGGTTCTGGTCTACAAGCGCTTGAAAATCCAACTTCAGAATGGGGAGACAAGATTATTGAGCTTGCAAACGCAATGGACTCATACTTCCCAACACCAGTTCGAGATCTCGACAAGCCTTTCCTTATGCCAATTGAAGACATTTTCTCAATTGAAGGACGCGGTACTGTAGTTACAGGTCGTGTAGAACGAGGTGCTGTTAAGGTTGGAGAAGATGTTGAAATCGTTGGTATCAAGGATACTGCGGTGACTACTGTTACAGGAGTTGAAATGTTCAACAAGCAACTCGACCGAGCACAAGCTGGAGACAACGCCGGTATTCTACTGCGAGGTACTAAGAAGGAAGACGTACACCGAGGACAGGTTCTTGCTAAGAAGGGTTCAGTAACTCCACACACAGAATTTGAAGCTGAAGTATACGTACTTTCAAAAGATGAAGGAGGTCGTCACACACCATTCTTCTCTGGTTACAAGCCACAGTTCTATATTCGAACAACTGACGTTACCGGAGACGTAACACTCTCTGAAGGAGTTGAAATGATTATGCCAGGTGATACAGCAACCTTTAAGGTAAAGCTTGTAGCTCCAGTTGCACTTGAAGATCAACAAAACTTTGCGATTCGCGAAGGAGGTAAGACAGTTGGTGCGGGTGTTGTAACAAAGATTGTTGCCTAACCTTATTCACCTCACGGTAACTTACACACTATGGCCACAGATACTACAAAAAAAGAGACCAAAGCCAAAGAAGCAAAAGCTCCAAAGGCTGCTTCAGGCGAAATTAATAAACTTCGTATTCGCGTCCGTGCTTACGAGCACAAGATTCTTGATGCGAGTATCAAGCAAATTATTGACACTGCACTTCGCTTTGACGCGAAGGTAGTTGGTCCGATCCCACTTCCGACTGAAATCAAAAAGTATACAGTCAATCGTTCGACGTTCGTTTATAAAGATGCGCGAGAACAATTCGAGATGCGAATGCATAAGCGAGTAGTTGATATTCTTAACCCAGGACCAAAGGTAGTAGAGGCTCTAACGAACCTCTCGCTCCCGTCTGGAGTAAATATTGATGTAAAGATGATGTAGTATCATCCGCCATTAAAACAAAAACCCACTCATTTGAGTGGGTTTTTGTTTTAACCAGGAGAACGTCGCCTATTTTTTGCGATAAACTCGTATATTTTCTCGCCTAAAATGTTTATTCCGGGCAGGTAGAGAAGTAGTGCAAACGGGGCAGTAAGTGGTAGCTTTAATCCAATTTTTCTGACTGCCTTAAAACCCCTATAAACAGTACCGTTTCTATCAATAAGATGAATTTCAGAAAGCAGGGAGTTTAGGTTTGAGATTTCTGCTGGGATTTGAGAAAGGGATTTTTCGTCGTAAACGTTAACTGTTTTAATAACCCCAAACCAGTCTAGTGAAACAATAATATTTCTAGCTCGACCACAGGAGAGACATAGTCCATCATAAAGTACGTATGAGTAGGGCATCAACCTCATCATAGCTCTCAAGTACACTGTAGGCAATTCATAAAATTGAGTATTTCTGTCCTGTACAATATACGTACTATGAGCGATGAGTCGATTGTCACCCCAACAAAAAAATCAAAATTTCTGAAACTGGCACTGCTTGTCATCAGTTTGTTCTGGGTGATTGTTATAGTAGCGTTCCTTTTTCCTCAGACTCAATATCGAGCCGGAAACATTTTTTTTGGAGAAGTGCCAGCTCTCTATAATCTGACAATCGCTCAGGTACTTTTTACCCATGCTTCTTATCCAATTATAGGGGCAGCGCCACAGTTTGCCCACTATCAATTATCTCGTACCTACTTTATTAAAGGAGAATTGTACACTTCATTATTTGAGGCAAAAAAAGAATTAGAGCTGTACCCGCAAAATAAAAGGACCTATTACATTTTAGGTTTAACGTACGGGTACCTCGGTCAGGAAGAAGAAGCAATTGAGGCTTTTTCAAGTTTTATCGAGGCTTATCCAGAATCATGGGCGGCTCGCAACGACAAGGCTTGGTTACAGTTTAGGATTGGTGATATAGAAGGGGCGCTTCTGACCATGGCACCGGTGACACACCTAGAAAATCCCTGGGTATTAAATACCTACGGAACGCTCCTTCTTAATTCAGATAGGTTACTTGAGGCGAAAGAGGTTTTTTTACATGCTGAAGCCGTTGTCCAAAAAATTACCGCTGATGACTGGGGGAGCGCCTATCCTGGTAACGATCCACGGATCTATGAAACAGGTTTAACGGGAATGCGGACTTCAATTGAAGAAAATCTACAGATTGTTGAAGACCGCTTATTATCCCCAAACAAGGAGAGCTCAGAGTAGGCCTCTGCTGACGCGTGGTATTATTGAGTTAGATTATTTTAATTCTTTTTATCATTTTATCTATGAATAACTCATTTTTCCTACAAAAAGTACTTGAGTCATCTCTCCCTCGGCTACTTCTGGCCCTATTTCTTCTCCCTGTCGTCCTGATAGCTTTATTTTTTGTTACCGCTGAACAAAATCCACATGCAGCAGAGCTTGCTTTTGCTGAACGCTCGATTGATAAAGACATTATCGGCTCTGTGGTCCCGGCCAGCTGTGAAAGTGCTCCGCCGACTAACCATTTTGCAGGAGATTGTGCTGTTCCGCCCACTCCCTCTACGATTACTGTAGCTTGTGGGGTCCCGGTTAGTCCAGCTGGTCCAAAGACAATTAGTTGGCCAGCTTCAGCACGTGCATCATACTATATGGTTCGTCTTGATTATGTTGGCGACCCAGCTCCGTACCTAGTACAAAATGATAATTATGGAGCTACTTCATTTACCTTTACCCCTACTCTTGATACCAACTACACAACGTGGGTGCATGCTTGTAACGTCAGTGGATGTTCAGCTCACCAAGCGGTTAATTTTAATTGCCCATCTCCAGTTGTGGTAGGCATAAGTGCCTCACCATCTCAAGTTGATGCTGGAAATTCAACTACTATCAACTGGAACGTTACTGGCGCAACGAGCTGCACGGCTTCTGGTGGATGGTTGGGCGCGAAGACGGCTGGATCTGATTCAGAAAACTTTAATCCAACCGCTAATACTACCTACACTCTGACCTGTACTGGCCCTGGAGGGACAGTCTCAAATTCCGCTACAGTCCTTGTTCCTTCTGGATATATAACTGGCACAAATTGTACGATTCCAACCGGAGCATCTAGTTGTGATGTAAATATTATTTGGCAGTCATACAACTTCTTTTCTACGAGCGAAGTTTTGCAAGGCGATATCCAGTTTAGCTCCGACACTGTAAATGCTGGAACAGTACGCTCAATTAACCCAAATGACGCAGTCTTCACACTACGGGATAGTGGTGGGTCTTTTGTCACTACCTACAGCGCCTCGGTAAGTTGTGCTGCTAACAGTGTCTGGACCGGAGTGGGAGGTAGTTGCGTGCCATTACCTGAAATCGATATCACTGCTGATCCAAACGTGATTCGCAGTGGTGCAACTGCTCCGCTTGAGATTGAGATTGACGCTGGTTATGAGCTTACTTGTACTCTAAACGACGGTGGTGCTTCACAAGTGTTTACTCACGATGGTACCCCTTCATCACAGACTTACAGCCGAACAACTCGTCCGCTCAACTCAGCCCAGGTAGTAAGTGTCAGCTGTGTTTCGCCAACGTATCCAGCAGTTAACGGCGACGCTGATGTACGGGTAAACGTCGTACCAACCATCCAAGAGATCTAATTCTCATTGAGAACCAAGCAAAAAGCCGCCTAAAGCGGCTTTTTGCTTGGTTTAAATACTTGCCAAACCCTGAAAAATCAGTATACTAACCCCAGTTTCTAAAGACCTACGTACAGCTGGTGTAAGCCAGCTAGACCAATGGGCACAAACCGCGCATCTATGCTTGGACCTTGTGTTCGCGTATATATGCGCGGTTTGTTGTATCGGTCCTCTTAGAACAAGGCTAAATTTTGCAGCTGGCAAATTCCTTTGTCAAAACAGCAGATTTTTCCTCACTGTACTCTTGTACAGCTCAGTCAAAATCTTTGTTTTTCCTCGGACTTTTCTCAGCTTCAGTATTTAGCTAAATTATAAGTATAGTTCACACGTAATGAAATTCATTATTGGAACCAAAGCTGGAATGACACAAGTTTTCGATGAAAACGGTGTCTGTACAGCAGCCACCATTCTCAAGGTGTCTACAGCCAAAGTTTCACAAGTAAAAAACGTTGAAACTGATGGATATGTTGCGGTACAAATCGCTACCGGTGAACAAAAAGAGCACCGAGTGGCAAAAGCTCAAAAAGGACATTTCGGCACAGGCGTACGCTTTGTGAAGGAGTTCCGTCCGAAGGTGGGAGATGAAGCAACTCTAGATAGTATGGTAAAAGATACTACTTTTGACGCTTCAGTCTTTACTCCAGGAGATTTGATTGCTGTCTCAGCAATCTCAAAAGGTAAGGGCTTCCAAGGTGTAGTTAAGCGTCACGGCTTTGCTGGAGGACGTCGTACTCACGGACAGAAGCACTCTGAACGAGAACCAGGATCTATTGGAGCAACTGGTCTCAATCGAGTTATGAAGGGTCAGCGTATGGCTGGTCGAATGGGATCTGATGCGATTACTATTAAGAACCTCCGTGTTCTTCAGGTAAATCCAACAGAGAACGTTCTTCTTGTTTCAGGCGCAATTCCAGGTCGGAAAGGAACATTAGTAGAGGTACGTGGTACCTAAGTTAGCATACATATATGGACTCAAAAATATATTCTCATGAAGGGAATGAAGTCGGAAAGATCTCTCTTCCAGACGCTGTGTTCGGTCTCCCATGGAACGCTGACTTAGTGCACGAAGTGGTGATTGGTATGCAAGCAAACGCTCGCGAATCATCAGCTCATACTAAGGGACGCGGTGATGTACGGGGAGGAGGAAAGAAGCCATGGAAGCAGAAGGGAACAGGACGAGCTCGTCACGGTTCAAGTCGTTCACCGATTTGGGTTGGTGGTGGAGTATCTCATGGACCAACGAGTGAAAAGAATTACTCTGTAAAGATAAACAAGAAAGTGCGCGCTAAGGCTTTGGCCGTAGTGCTCTCAAAGAAGTTTGTTGACGCAGAAATCATTTTTGTTGATTCACTCGCGCTTACAGAACCAAAGGCTGCTATGGGGAAGACTATCCTTACAGCAATTGCAAAGGGGTCAGGTCAGACTCAGCTCGCTACCAAGCGAAAAAATGCTGCTGTCTTGGTACTTCCAAGTCGAAATGAAGCAATTGAAAAAAGTTTCCGTAATTTTGGAAATATTGAAGTAATGCAAGCAAAGGACATCAACCCAGTTGATCTTCTTACTTACAAGTATGTAGTGATGACTGAGCCACAAAGTACGCTCGAAGTAATCGGAAAGCGTGTTACTGGAACAGTTGCTGCTGCTAAATAATAATTAACGTATGGCTCTCTTTAGTCGCAAGAAAAAAGCTGACGCTGAGCAAATTGCTCCAGCTGTTGGCAAAGTTGCCCCAAAGGCACTTTCCACCGACCGAGACCTGACCAGTGTAATCACTGGTCCACGTATCACTGAGAAGGCAGTAAGTTTAGGCGACAAGAATGTATACACATTCACTGTTCGTGCTAACGCTACAAAGTTCCTCATTGCTGATGCAGTAAAGGCTCTCTACGGTGTGACGCCGGTGAAAATAAACATCGTGAACAAAAAACCTGCTACTCGTCTTTCTGGATCACGCAACCGTATGGTGAAAGTGTCTGGTCAAAAAAAGGCGTATGTATATCTTAAAAAAGGTGACACAATTAATCTCGTCTAGCCTATGAAAAAGTATAAACCTACTTCTGCTGGCCGACGTGATGGATCGGTCATTGAGTACAAGAAAAAACTAACATCAACAGCAAGTAAGCCACTTAAGTCTCTGACAGTTGGCAAGCGAAGTACTGGAGGACGAAACAGTTTTGGGCGTACAACTAACCTCTACCGAGGTGGTGGTAACAAACAAACGTACCGTCTTGTGGACTTCAAATACGATAAGAAAAATATCCCAGCCCGAGTAGAAACAATTGAATACGATCCAAATCGAACTGGATTTATTGCATTGCTTCTCTTTGCTGACGGAGAACGACGATACATTCTTGCTCCACAGACTCTCGCACAACATGACGAAGTGCTGGTATCTGAGACAGCTAAGATTAAACCAGGAAATCGTCTACCACTCAGCGCAATTCCAATTGGTACCTTTGTGTACAACATTGAAATCAAGCCAGGAGCAGGAGCAAAAATCGCTCGTTCTGCTGGTAACTACGCTGAAGTAGTGGCGCATGACAACGGATACACCCTTATCAAGATGCCTTCATCTGAAATTCGAAAAGTGATTTCAACTAGTTGGGCATCAGTTGGAGCTGTATCAAACGAAGAAAATCGATTGGTTGACCTAGGTAAAGCTGGTCGAGCACGCCATCGAGGTCTTCGTCCAAAGAACCGTGGTTCTGCTCGAAACGCAGTAGACCACCCGCACGGAGGAGGAGAGGGTCGTTCACCACGTGGACACCGTCGCGCTCGTACCAAGCAAGGTCGTCCTACTGGAAAGGGGCAAAAGACTCGTTCACCAAAGAAGTACTCAAATGTCTTCATTGTAGAGCGACGAAAACCAGGCCGGTTGATGGGCGGTAAAAGGTAAAACAAAAGACCTACGCGTTAAGCGTAGGTCTTTTGTTTTAGTACTGTGTCTGCGCACAGTACATACCTTTTACCGAGTCGCAGGCATGTTTTCTTCTCTTTCCTATTACCGAAACGCAGACATGTTTTGCGACCCGTAGTATACAAAACAAAATATTTGTAATACAGTACGAGTAGCTAGTTTTCCTAACCAAATTTTGGAGGTTCCCATGGTATCTGAAAAAGCAGAAATTATGGCCTTGTTGAACGACCCTAAAACAGGATTGGTTCCACAGTTAGACCAGCTGTGTGAACAAATTAAGTCCATGAGAAAGGAATTGAATTATCAGAGTGACCGAATTCAAAGACTCGCAAATAGCCACCCCGCACACCAGTATGGTCAATCTGGTTTCAGCGACATGATGCGTGCTTGGCAAAGGACTACCAGTCCATGGACTTGCCAGTCGGAATGAGCGTCCTAAGTGGTAAGAGTTGCTCAAAAGCCCCCGCAACGGGGGCTTTTTCATTTCAACAAATATTTGGCGCAATAACTTTCTTGGCTAGTGAAATGGTAGCGAGCATGAGTATTGCTAGTCCTATATATCCAACCTCGAGTCCTTGGTAGGGCAGAAATCCAAGAATAGATGAGAATCCAACGAGTCCAAGGAGTGTACTTAAAAGTGCCGTTCCACAAGCGGCACAGCCAACACCAAGAAGGGCAAAAAATAGCCCTATTCCACTATATAAGTTGGTTTTCATAAGTACTTTTGCACGGGTTGTAAAATAGGTGTATGCAAAAGCGAGGTTTATTCCGCTTAGTACTGAACCAAGAATAACCAAAATAAGACTTCCTAGCGTGAATGAACTTCCAATGTCAAAAAGGTAACTAAAAATAAGGGTAGTTTTTTCCACCCAAGAAAAGCTCAGCTTTGAAATACTAAGCAAAGTTTCGCTTTTTTCAACTAAAAGAATAGTAAGAAGAAAAAACAGGGTAGACCCCATAAGTACCATACGACTGTCCTTTTTCTGGGCTACTACGCGAAGGCTTTTTAAGAAGGCTTTCATGTGTGTATAGTGTACCAACTATAAAAATAGGTACAATCAAAAACTAGTGGTCTAGTTTACTACAAAGCTGATAAAAAATATGAATATTTGTATAATAAGACGACTTTTGTATGAAGAACGTACTTGTTATCGGAGGGTCATCGGGAATTGGTTATTCCTGTGTTTCGCTTTTTCATCAGAATAAGTGGAATGTCTTTGCGACGTATTTATCGCACAGCCGAGAAGGTGACAGGAGAGCTGTTTGGCAAAAGGTAGATATAACTGATAGTACACAAACTGATGTTTATCTAAACTCCTTACCAAAGCTAGATGCTGTTATTGTCTGCGCCGCAAAAAACAAAACTACAAAACTAGAGGGAGTCTCTGCAGAAATTGAGGCAGTATTCAATACAAATCTTATTTCCCAAATACGGTTAATGGTTCCTCTGAAAGTGAAACTTAAAAAAAATTCATCAATCATTTTTTTTGGTTCTATTACTGGACAGATTGGATCAGAACATCGAATTGCCTACAGTAGCTCTAAAGCTGCCATAACAGGACTGGTAAAGTCTTTGTCTCGTGAGCTTGCTCCGCATACTCGTGTGAATGCAATTTCTCCTGGGTATATAAAAACAAAACAATATAGCTTGAATAGTTCGATGAGTGATTCCGAGAGAACAAAAAAAATATTACTTAAGCGACTAGGAAGACCTGAGGAGGTTGCTGAGTTAGCTCTCTTTCTTTCCTCCGATACTGGGGGTTATATAAACGGACAGATCATAAGTATTGATGGAGGTGTCATATAAGTATGCAGAAAAAAGACACTGCAATCATTGTGCTCGGAGGTGGAAAAGGGGAACGCTTTGGTTCACTTAAACAGTTTACAAAAATTAAGGGAAAGACCCTTTTGTGTATTGTTGTTGATACACTGCTGGGATATAAGTTAAGTTCAACGCTAGTTCTGGTGGTTCCAAAAGACAATGTATCGGCTGCAGAGCAGCTGTATAAAAACAATTCTGAAGTTGTAGTGTTAGCTGGCGGGACAAGTCGCTTTGAGAGTACCAAGATAGCTTTGGATTACCTGCATGAAAAAAAATGTCAGTTCGTTTTTATTCATGATGCGGTACGACCATTTGTTCGAAAGGTAGACTTTCTAAGCCTGCACAAAGCAATGGCAAAAGAGAATACCGAAGGCGCAGTATTATTTTTGCCAATAACTGACTCCGTTGTTTCTTCTGGGACTAAAAAAAATCAAATAGTACACCTTGATAATACTAAATTGCGAGCTACCCAGACGCCACATCTTTATAAATACAAAACACTTGCTGCGACCTTTGCGTCAACTCGTAAGAAAGTAGAGAACGCAAAATTGATGGAGTCTTCTGGGTACCAACTATCTTATGTACTAGGGTCACGTTTCAATATTAAAATTACGCATCAAATAGACATGCCGCTGTTTAAGTACTGGTCTCTATGAAAAAAATATCATTTATCGTTTATTATCCCTACCAGTGGTTTATTTATAAAAATGTTTACAATAAACTCGATCCAACTAAAAGAGAAATTATTGTCGATCTAGGCTTCCAGCCGCTGCTACAGAATAAAGATCTCGAACAAAGTATCGTTGCTTTACTGACTGAGAACAATGTCACATTTCGAACTTTACAGCATATTGATTTTGTACGAGAGAAATACTTAGAAGATTTTTTCTCAAATGTTGAGGTCATTGTGTCTTGTTGGGAAGCCTCCTCGGTGGCGATTCCACAAACGGAGCATATTAAGAAAGTGGGTATGACCTATGGCATTGCCAAGGAACTAACGTTACTTCGGCCAACTCGTTCAATATACGACGTCATACTTGCTTACGGCGAGCGCGACAAGAAGCTGTTTGAGTTGATGACAAAATCCATTGCTATCGGTAACCCAAGAGCGGATGCGTTTTACCTAGGTGAAAAGCATGTCACGCCTGATATCGCAGCTATTAATACTTTTATTGCCGGAGGCAAACCCTCAGTGTTATATGTACCAACACACGGTGACCTGAGCTCTCTCTCGACTATGAGGGAGACAATAGCTAGTCTTGCTCCAAGGTATAACATAATAGTTAAACCCCATTACTACACACTGCGTGAAGACGCGGCTCTTGTCGGGAAGTACAGAGACATACCTGAGGTACTTGTAGTTGACGATACCGTCGATACCTTTGACGCCATAGCAGCTGTTGATGTTGTACTAAGTGACAATTCTAGTGTCATATTTGACGCTATGCAGGCAGGTAAGGATATCATCGTGTCTGACTTTTTGTCGCCACACTTCTTAGATACACTTCATAAAAATTTACGCTTTTCAAAGCGAGGACTCATTGGTGCTTCAACCTATTCAAAAAGTATTGAACAAGAAATTAAGGACAATGATTTAGTGGCTGTTATCAAAAAGCCTGAAGAGTTGGAAACTTTACTGAAAGATATTGCTGCCATCAATGCAAAATATACAACTAAGCAAGCAGAAATTGTGCGCGAAAATTTTGCTTATACGGACGGACATTCATCTGATAGAGCGGTGAAAATAATTAATGAGGTATATGTTGAACCTCGCAATTACACTCCAGGAATTCTCCACCATGCGTATCAGGCGTTTGGAAACAGACTATACCGTACGCTTGTAAACAAAAAAGAAGAGGACGAAAGATTGAATGCTTCGGGCAAAGATCTGATTGTCTGGATTATTGCCACAACTAAGACCGAAGAAAAAGAGTTGCAGGCAACAGTATATTCCGCCTTAGGGAATCCTACCGTCAGTCAGGTATATGTCAGCGGTTTTCCGCGGAAAATTTTCGGAGATAGTGAAAAAGTGCATGAGATGACCCATGATGAGGTATTAAAGGCTCTCTATGAGACCCTCTCTCTAGAAGCTGATCTTTGTATTACGACACCAAATACCTTACTTAAAAATCTCAGTGCTGCGACAGTATTTAAGCAAGTAAATGCCAAAGAAGCTTTGTTTTTTGCAGAAAATGGTAGCGCAAAACCATCTCAAGTGTCACAGACACTTGATGTAAGCCTCTTGCTAAAAAATGAAATATTGAACTACGAAACTGTTTGGCGGGATATATTGCTTGATGTTTCCTATGCTCAAGTTAAATCTTTAGAGAAGTGTGCCGTACTTATTGGGGTTGAAACACTGCGAGCGCAGCCGCGTATTGATTTCAAGAACATTTCTTTTGAACAGATAAGCGCCTATTGTATAGAAATATATCGTTTGCAGGCTATGCCTTTTTACGTGATGCCAAACTTCTTTCAAGTACATACAAACCCTGATCCTGAGAGGATGTTTAGTAAATTATCAAACCGTGCGATTTATCTAGAAAAAGATGGGCTTAGTGTGTGGCAATGGGCTGATTTCAAGCCAGGTAAGTATATATGGAAATGTGTACGAGGTGATTTAAGGTATGCAAAGCTCCTTCGTCTTTTGCTGATTAAAGTATTCATTTACACAAAAGTACATTTGCACACAAAAGGTTATATTAAAAGGCTGTAGTTACCTTTTGGTATACTTATCTCTATGTTAGAAAGTTGGTACGCAGCTCTCCTGAAATTTAAAACATATACATTACTTTGTTTTGATCTTATTAATGATCTCCGTCTGCATGTAATCTTTAACTATTTTCTCGTCGTTTCGTGGTTTTTGTATGCGTCTGGACTTTCGGCCTCTCGCTCGGTTAGTTACGCCGCGCTTATGGCTTGTTTGGCAGGGTTTAGCTATTTACTCAATCGCTATACAGACTATAGCTACGATGTGATTGTTGATAGAGGACTAGCAAAAGTATCTCCAAAAGTATATTTAGTATTGTCAGCTTGTTTTTTTGTTTGCGGACTCGTTTTGGTCTATGTGTATCCTCAGTATCTTTTCCCAATTATATTGGGAACCTGTCTGGGGATTTTTTATAGTGTGAAGACGATTTTTAAATACCCGCTTAAGAATTATTTTGTAACAAAAAATTTATTTGCCGCTTTTTCAAAATACTTGGGCACTATGATTGGAGTGCTGCTGGTCATTCCGTTTTCCGAAGGCCTGCTTATTCGCAGTATTTCGATGTTTGCTTTTCATCTTATCTATGAAATTTTGTGGGACATACGTGACATTGAGTCTGATAGGGCTGGAAATGTTTCAACTATTCCAAACAGATATGGCAAGACATTAGCTCTCGTTGTCTGTGTCTTAATATGGCTTATAAGCTTTCAGGCTCAATATTTTGTGGTAAACCATTCGGAATACTTCTTTATAAAATATGCTGTTGTGTTATCGATTATATTTTCACTCATTTTTATTACAACGGTGCGCTGGTACCACGTGGCGATTTATATCCACATTGTTCTTTCACTCATTTTTATCAATAAAGAAGTTATTTTGTTTATACGAAGTCTCTTGTAATCTTTGACATTTACAGATAGTAAGGTAGAATATAACCATCTTTTATAACACTTGGGGTAAGGTACCTTAGGTGGGGAATCATAAAAGAGTTCTTTTAGGAGATTTTCATGAAGCGTCAATCTGCATGCAAAGGACTCTTTGCATCTCTCGCCATCTCGTTCCTGTGCCTCATCGGCACGTCCGCTTTCGCGCAGGAATCTGGTGTCAAGGCCGTTTCGACCAACAGCGATCCCATGGCACAAGTGGTGCTGACGGAAGCCGAGGTCCGCGCCCTCGTCACCGACAAGTCGGTCACTTGGGAAGCTGGCCAGTGGGGCCTCTGCCGGAATGACTTCAAGGCTGACGGTACGTTCACTTTCGAGTGCAACGGCAGCAACAACAAGTACTACGACACCGGCAAGTGGTACTTCAAGGACCACGAGTCCGAGCCTCGTCGCATGATCTGTCGTGACTACGACAAGCAGAAAAAGGGGAGTTGTATGTCCATGGCCAGAAGTGAGGCTGGGGAGACCTTCTACTTCTTTGGGTTGTCCAAGAAAAAACAAAATAAGGTCACTCGCGTCACCGAACTCGTGCAGGTTCCCATGTGAACAGGCTCGAGCCGAGCAAACCGCCAACCCAGTTGGCGGTTTTTTCTTGTCCAAATTTGATGGTACACTGCGTCTAAGACAATTATGAACTGGCTAGAAAAAATATTTCACCATTCAGAACTTTTTACCCAAAGAAGTATCCAAGCGCTATACGTCATCTTGTTTTTTGATCTTGTCTTTACGTTCAACAGCTGGACTTCACAAGGATACCTAACAGTACAAAGTGTAAAAGAAAATGACGCAATCTGCTGGCCATATTTTCAGAATTGTTTGGATCTGTATGTTTTTCAAGCCATACCGCAAGGCTATAGTTTGGGTATTCTGTACATGGTAATAGGAGGTTTCCTGTTTACCTCGCTATATTTTTCCTACAGAGAAAAGTGGGACAAGGCACTGCTTTTTTTAGCAATACCAGCTCTGTTTAAGTTTTTGATGTTGTACGTGTTCTCCTATCTGCCAATTGGTAATTACCATGTACTCGGATTGGTATTTGTACTCCTCCTCCTATTTGCTAAGCACAAATTATTCGCACTAAAGGTTGCAGTAACCGTTTTTTATTTTTGTGCTGCCGCCCTCAAAATTAACGCTGGCTATATTTCAGGCTCAATCTTTTCTTCCTTAGCGCTCGGCGTGCCAATTTTCCCGAATAGTTTGTTACCGTATTACGGCCTCGTCTTCATACTTATAGTTGTAGCGGTACCCTTTTTCCTCTGGTCGGCTGAATTACGAGTACGTATTATGGCTGTGAGTATTTTGGCAGCGTTTCATGTGTATAGTATTACCCTCGTAGGGTTTCGTTTTGCGGCTCTTTGTATACCAATATTGTTTATACTTTTTATACTATCTGATTATGAAAAATTCTCTTTCAAGAAAATACGGACAGATGTTTTTTCCTTCATTCTGATTAGTCTGATTATTTTAGGGCAAAGTCTACCTATTATAATTGCCGGTGATGAAAGAATCACCAGTGAAGGTGAAAAATACGGTTTTTATATGTATACCGCTAATCGACAGTGTATCAGAACGATAAATGTACATTACAAAGATGGCACGAGCGCTGAAAATACCTACGAAGACAGAAAGGGGATGAGACGCTGTGACCCCTATGAAGATTGGTTCAGGATTCAGCAAGCGTGTAAGCAAGATACCGTTTCTCGAATAGAGTGGATTTTTAACGTAAGTATCAATGGGTCCTACTTCTATACTCTGGTTGATGTTCCAAATGCTTGTGTCATAACTGAATATAAGGCTTTTTCACACAATGACTGGCTAAAAACCGACATTCAAGATACGAGTCTTCCAGTATTAAAAAATAGTATTTAACTACATAAGTGCATAATTTTGCTATCCGCTAAAATCATTGTGATACCATTAAGGTAATGATAAATAGTATTCCAAAGAAAATAGGGTATCTATTGCTAGCTTTAGCAGTAACTGCTTTAGGGTTTATTTTATCTCTAATTCCGGCGGGGCAAAAAGCGACCGCTGACGTAGCTATGACAAATGCCGACTATTGTGGCGTTGGTGGTCCTGGATACATGTCAGAATATTGTTATTCAATTGGATTTTATTATTACACTGACAGCGGTGGCGACGCTGCTGCTGCTTGCGGCGACGCCGCTGGAGCTGACTGTTGCTCTGCTAGTTGATTGTTCTAAAACTTAATATATGAAAAGCCCTGTTTTTATTGCCATTGTCCTCGTTCTAATAGCAGTTGTTGTCTTTGCGGCGAGATTGTTTCTTCTTGATCGAGAAATCACAATGCAAGCTGTGCCTCCTGCTCAAACCGAAGAAGGGAACAACGATGGTTTTGTAGATATTACTAAACAGGCAGTTGAGACAAACTCTGATTTACAGGAAGGTATTCGACTTATAGAAAATGGTAGATTTGCCGACGCTCGAGTTTATTTACAAAAAGCGGTAGAAACAGAAACTGACCCAAATACCAAATCAGTGGCTGACCTGACATTCGCAAGTACTTACTTTAGGGATAATCAGCCTGAGTTAGCCGCTGAAAACTTATTGCGTGTTGCCAACGAGCCATCGTATCCTAGCTCTACTCGTGCTTTTGCACTGACGACAATTGTGCAGCAGTATAATGCCACAAAAGACATCTCACTTCTCAAAGTCTTTGGAGACACTGAAGAATTTAACACCAGCTATTTACTACAGGGAGCACACAGACAAATCGTTACCCTCTTTCCAATGGGTCTGTCAGTCGCATACCTAGCAAGAATCGATATGGATAGATTTGCGGATAAAGCTGAAATCACGTATCAAGAGGCAATTGAGAAGATTGACGCAGACATCATTTTTCAAAACAAGGGCCTAGAAAGTAATTATCTTGTACCGAATATAATGATTGCAAAAGCAAATCTGATGGCTAAAGCAGAAGGCCTTGGGTTTGAAGATCGGCGTGAAGTAATTAAAGCTTATAAAGACGCAATTACTACCGCTAAAGAAAAGCTTCAGGCAACTACTGCTCAGTTTGCCATGCTCCAGTACATGAACTACTTGGGTAAAAATGTTGAAGAAAATACGGTACTTATCGATGAAGCCCTCGCAATCTTTGAAGCAGAGAAACTAACTGAAATGGTCGTCAATCACTTGGGACGAGAAGAGGTTGTCTACGAGTGGCCAGGGATTATTGCTATTGCACGAGTAAATGAAGCATACGTTACATTCTTCTCCCAATATGTTCCAGTTCCCCAACAGTAAAGTGTACGCGCTTATTGCCCTAACTCTCGTTTTAGGGATATTAGTAGCGCTCAGTTTTCGTATTGTTCGCTATACAGACCTCTTGCCCCCACAGATAGTCGACATAAGCCCCGTTGAGGCGTATGAAAACATTCTTGGTAATCCCGAAAAATACATTCTCATAGATGTTCGCTCTGGTTCTGAGTACCAAAACGCCCACGCTACAGGTTCGGTAAACTTACCGATACATTATCTCTATGATGATATGCACGGTTTGCCTAATGAACTACGTGTTCCTGTACCAAAAAATACCGATCAGGAGATATACCTTTTATGTACTGGAGGTAGATTGGCGGGTGTAGCCTATGGATATCTTGAACACCATGGCTATCGAAACATTAAACGAATCGAAGGAGGTATTGCAAACTGGGCAAAAAGTGGGCTCCCGATTATAACCAAGTCCCTCTTTTCTGGGACAGAAGTAGATTTTAATACTGCGACAGAGGGTGAGCTCGATAGACCGTATGTTCAAGAATAAGGGCTTAATTCTTTTTCTCCTCGTCGTATTTTTTATAGGATCGGGTTTATTTCTTTATACAAATGAGGAAAGAGTACCAGAACAAGAAATAAACCTAAGTGAGACACTGACTATCCGTGAGAACGAACATTATCTTAGCTTTGCAGAGGATTCAGAATACACTGTTGTTGAATACCTAGACTTTGACTGCGTTTTTTGCAGGCGGTTACATCTGGAATTAGACAAAGGAGGAGTCGATTATTCTAAAATTACCTATATCATCAGAAGTTTTCCAAGCACAGGCGTAGTCTTGTATTCAAAAAAAGCCTTAATTGCTGAATGTATATATGACCAAAGTGGAGACGCAGGGTACTTAGCCTTTATTGATTTGTACTTTAAGACCTGGGGTAATAAAAATGACCTTACTTGGGCAACTAAGATTGCGGAAAATCTTGTGACTGACAAGGACGCTTTATACAATTGTTTAGAAAACAACCAAGCAATAAAAGATACTATCAGTAGTAATTTTACGCTTGATAGTATTGCTGGCGTTACGCAGACTCCTTCGTTTTATGTTTATAAAAACAATGTACTTGAACAAAAGTTTGTTGGACTTGGAGCAAAGACATACCGAAACTTAATGAGGTATTACTCTCGAAATAGTAGGGGGTATTTAAATACCTGGACGACGCTCCCGCTTTTTGAAAATGTACGCCGATAATTTTTTCTGCTCTCCAAGCGCATGAAATATATGGGGCGCAATATCTGGGTTGCAGTGCACTGCCACTTTTTGAACGCCTTGCCCTGATATCAAAAGTTCCATCCCAGCGTTAGTAAAAACAGCAGTGACCCTTCTCTTGCCGCTCTTGCTTTTTCCTTGCGTAATAATACCTGGTGAAACAAGAGTTACTCCAGGTATTTTTTCAAGGAGAACAACTACTTCCTCGGCGGTCTCGGTCAGAGTTGAGTGGGTACCACCACGAATGTTCTTCATTACTTAAGTGTAGCAAAAATGGACTGTCTTTGCTTATGTATTCCAGTTTAGCCCCTTAACCTTTTTCTTAACAAATGACATACTAGAGGGTAATGGAAGACGATGTGCTATATGTAAATAGATGTAAAGCTGGTGACACAGAAGCTTTTGGCGTATTGTACGATCGGTACATAGATAAAATCTATCGATTTGTTTTTTATAAAACGTTTGTTAAAGAAGTGGCGGAAGATATCACAAGTGATGTATTTCATAAGGCACTGCAAAAGATTAATTCTTACGAAGCTGACAGGGGCGTATTTAGCGCTTGGATATATCGTATCGCCCGCAATAATGTGATTGATTATTACCGCAGTCAGAAAGGAGACGTACCGCTTGAGGATGTATTTGACGTTGGGTTTGATGAACGTACTCCCGAATCGCTCGACGCCATTGCGGCCCTTGATAAAGTGAATGTGTATCTTGAGACTTTGAGTAGTAAGCAGCGGGAGATCATCACCCTTCGGGTTTGGGAAGAGCTGCCTTACCTCGAAATTGCCGAGATTGTGGGCGGTACGGAAGATAGTGTAAAGATGGCTTTTTCTCGCAGTATCCGTGAATTGCGTGAAAAGTGTGGACCCATTTCACCCCTACTTCTCTTTGTGGCGGTTGGGTTTTCAGAGCAGGCGTTACTTTTTCATGATTTTACGTAATACATAGTATATGAAGGATTCGCTTGAATTAATTATTAAAGACATCTATACCCTTGATCCGTCGCTCGTAGAGCAAGACGGTGAGGTACGGGCTTTGGTGAGTGCTCTTTCGGAGCAGAAACCAGTAGTCGTGATAGATGCTGCTTTTGTGCAATCTTTGCGCGCTGACTTAGTGAAACCTGCTCGGGTGATGCCTGTTGTTGCCCCAACACCGTCAGCTTGGTGGATGGTATATGGAGCACCAGTTGGGGTTCTGGCACTCTTGCTGATTATGCTTATACCGAAGACGGAGCCTATGCGCAATGAAGTTCCAACCATTGCCCCTTCGCCAGTAAGAGAAGCAGATATGTATCTTGAGTCTTCGGATGGGGCGCAAGAGACTAAGCGTTCAGCTCCCGCCAGTGGCGCTGCCGAGTCAATGATGATGGAAGCAGATACTATGATGATGTCAGCTCCGGTGTCTGGAGACACCTTCCAAATCAGTACCCAAGCGCCTGGAGACACGGTCGTAGTAGACTTTGCCTCCCTTGAACAAGCGGGGTACTTAGTTATTCAAGCTTATACAGAAGAAGGTCCAGGAGAAATCCTTGGTACTAGTCCGCTCTTGGCTGCCGGTATGATAGAGCAGGTTCAAATTGTCTTGAATTTAACCACAGAGCCTGACCAAACCTTCTTTGCGGTCCTATATCGAGACGATGGCGATGGGTTGTTCTCACTTGAAGCAGACATGATGGTCTATGACCAAAGTGGTACGGTACCGTTCTCACAAATGTTCTCAACTACACCGGCTCCACTCCCATAATAGTGTTACCCTTAAGCTACAACTGCGTAGTACAAAAGAGGAAAGAAATTGCTTATGTCCTTGGGACATAAGCAATTTTCTAAATGAGCATATTTTCTTAATAAAAATAATAGTAATAATCATATGGAATTTATCAAAAAGATTGATTGGAGTAAGCCAGGAATACAGCTCGCGTTTGTGGGTCTGTTTGGCGTATTCGCTTTTATAGTATTGTCGGGTACCAGTATTCAAAACCCAATGCCTTCATTCTCTAAGGACAGTGAAGAAGCGATGTATTATGGCGATGGCTATGCGGTTTCGTCAGATATGGGCATGGGATATGGACAAGAACTTTCTCTTCGTAATGTAGAAGGAAGCATCATGCCACCAATGCCAGATTTTGCCCCAGGCAATGACGCTGAAGCGTATGAGGTAAAGCAGTACTCAGCTACTATCGAAACTAGAAACCTAGAAGAGGATTGTTCTACTGTACGTTCACTCATGGAGCGCGAAGATGTTATCTTTCAAAATAAAAATGAATACGAACAAGGATGTTCATATAGTTTTAAGGTAGAGAAGGAGAGCGTTGAGGAAGTGCTAGCTATCTTAGAAGCGCTTGATCCAAAAGATCTTAGTGAAAACTCCTACACCATTAAGCGTGAAGTGGCTGATTACACGGGAGAGATTGAAATTCTCGAGAAGAAGCTCGCTACGCTAGACCAGACTCTGACCCAATCGCTCGCCAGTTATGACACCCTAAGTGCACAAGCAACTGCTCGAGGCGACGTAGCAACGCTCGCTCAGATTACTGAAAGTAAGATAACCCTTATTGAGCGCCTAACTATCACTCGTATTGATACTGTCGGACAACTCGATAGACTAGCTCGAGCGAAAGCTGAAGCGCTTGACCAGCTCGTGTACACAAACTTCTACGTAAATATTTACGAAAACACCTTCGTAAACGGTGAAGAGATTAAGACTTCGTGGATAGAAGCGGTTAAAGAATTGGTGCGAGAGATCAACACCTTCGCACAAGAGGTAAGTCTTGGGTTTGTAGCACTCTTGTTTATGGTAGTGAAATATTCACTTTACGGTATCGTACTACTCTTTGTAGCTCGCTTTGCCTACTCATTCGCTCGAAAAGTCTGGACTTCATAGTCAAATAGACCCAATCGGTAAGATATTGCAGGATGCTCCGTCAACGTAAATAACAAACACTATGTACGAAAAAGCTAAAACATTTACACTTTCAAAACCACTTCTCAAAAAGATAGTTGGTGGAGTGTTGGTGCTGATTGGCTTTGTGGCTCTTATCACGCCATTGACACCAGGAGCTATACTCTTCCTCTTCGTGGGCTTTGAGTTTCTTGGCCTCAGGTTTATGTTCCTCGACCGCCTTATTGGACGAAAACCAGCCTCTGCCTTAGAATAATTGCAAAGGAGAACCCTAGGTAAAACGTAAAAGCCGCAAATCCTATGGATTTGCGGCTTTTACTATGCAAAATAAGACTCGATTGAGCATAATTATTGACTTTACTCATAAATTATGCTATTATACTAGCAGTACAGTCTCATCCCGAGACTAAAGGAGTTCGTCATGTTGCACCCCGAAGCAAAAAACTTGCCCGCTACCAAGGAAGAAACACTCACAATGATCGAAATTGTGAAGTCGACACTCGTTTTCGACAAGGAGGCTCTTGCAGATGCCGTCGATGAAGGTGACTACTACAAAATTCTGGAAGAGCAGCGCGAAGTCGCTGATTCCGAAAAGGACCTCGCCGCGCTCGAAGCACATCTCTTGACCTTCCAGTGAAAGATTTACCGCCTTTAAGACAAAACCTGTCTTCGGGCGGTTTTGTTTTGTCTAAAAGCAGCTCCTGCTATGCAAAATAAGACTCGATTGAGCATAATTATTGACTTTACCCATAAATTATGCTATTATATTAGCAGTACAGTCTCATTCCGAGACTAAAGGAGTTCCCATGAAATTTGTCCTGAACCTTGTTGCTGCCACCCTTGCTGCAATTGGCGCCATCACGCTGATTAATCTCGGTGTTGAAGGCTTCTCGAGAGAGAAAGCTATCGTCAAAACTGAAAAGTTCGAACCGTCCCGATATGTTCACAGAAATGGGCTTGATAAAGCACAGCTTCTCTGTGAAAAATATGGTGGCATTCTCTCCATTGGAGGCATGTATATCCAAGATGGCGTGAGGTATGAGCTCATGTGTATGTATGGGAAGGAGATGACGTTTGAAATCTTGCTTTCAAAATGACCGCCTTCAGACAAGACTGTCTAAGGCGGTTTTGTTTTGTCTAAAAGACCCCAAAAGGTTGACTTTTCCTCACCATTTGGTACTGTAGGCGGGTTCCAACCTCACGCGGGATTGAAGTGTCACCCGCACAAAAGTAGCAGAAGCACAGGTTATTAAGGGTTGGGAATCTCTGTTAAGGACGGCCGTTACCTTTCTTTACAAGAGATTCTCACAGAGGCGCCACAAGCGCTTATTTATTCGTTGTTAGAAAAACATGTCACGTTCACTCTATAAAGGACCATACATAGACGAAAAGCTACTGAAGAAGATCGCCGGCAAGAAAGCCGGAGAGAGTGTAGTCATCAAGACCTGGTCACGCGATAGTGTTATCGCTCCAGAAATGGTGGGATTCACATTTGGCGTACACAACGGTAAGGATCATATTCCAGTTACCGTCGCCGAAGAAATGGTAGGTCACCGATTAGGGGAGTTCTCTCCAACTAAGAAGTTCCACCGACACGGAGGAAAGATGCAGAAGGAACTAGAGCAGAAGAAGAAGGAAGCAGAAATCTCAGCCGCAAAAGCAGCTAAGACAACTTCAGCAACTAAGAAGTAGGGTATATACATTATGAAAGCAATTCTAAAAAATTACCGCCAATCACCTCGAAAAGTCCGCTTAATTGCTGACGTTGTTCGCGGAAAGAAGGTAGGAGAAGCCCTCGCGATGTTGAAGTTTGTAGATAAGCGCGCATCAGGTCCATTTGCTAAGGTAGTTGAATCTGCACTTGCAAACGCTATCCACGCTGGAAAGCAACCTGAACGTCTTTTCATCAAGAAAGTTTCAGTCGACAAAGGAACCATTATCAAGCGCTTTATGCCACGTGCCCGCGGTTCAGCATCACGTATTAACAAGCGAAATAGTCACATCTCAGTCGAACTCGGCGAGAAATAATACCTATGACACACGTAGCACATCCATATGTACAGCGCATTGGTGTAAACCGCGACTGGAAGAGTCGATGGTTCACAACTGATCCAAAGAAGTTCCGCGAGTACATTCGCGCAGACGCAGCAGTTCGAAAGCTTCTTGAAAAGAAACTTAAGGGAATGTCAGTTGATACGGTAGAGATTGAACGAAGTCAAAAAGAACTTCGCATTATCGTAAAGACAGCACGACCAGGTCTCGTTATTGGCCGCAGTGGAGAAGGTGCAACCAAGCTCAAGAAAGAGATTGATATGCTCCTGCGAACACTTAAGCTCACTGACAAGGCAGAAATCAAGCTTGATGTTGAAGAAGTTCGTTCTCCAGAATCTAGTGCCAACATCGTTGGTCAGATGATTGCCGAAGGACTTGAGAAGCGTCTTACTTTCCGTCGAGTGATGAAGCAAACTATTGAAAAAGTAATGGCTAACCGAGATGTAGAAGGAGTACGTATTATTCTTTCAGGTCGTCTTGGAGGAGCTGATATGGCTCGAAAAGAAGAACTAAAGAAAGGACGAATCCCACTACAAACCCTACGCGCTGATATTGATTTTGCACGAGTAACGGCTCGTCTCCCATACGGCGCAATTGGTATCAAGGTTTGGATCTATCGAGGACAAGTGTTTGCAGACCGAAAAGCTAACCCAGCTGAGGCCGCACCACGAACACCACGACCTACTCGCAACGCATAATTGAATCAGTATGTTATTTCCTAAAAAAGTAAAACACCGAAAGTGGCAAAATGGCCGAATGAGTGAAGAAAAGCGTTCTACGCCAGACACTCGAGGCATCACTGTGTCTTTTGGTTCATATGGACTAAAAGCTACCTCAGCTTCACGAGTACGTTCAAACCAAATCGAAGCGGCTCGTCGAGTAATCTCAAGAACACTCGGTAAGACTGGAAAAATTTGGATTCGTATTTTCCCAGACAGACCAATTACAAAGAAAGCTGCTGAACTACCGATGGGTAAAGGAAAAGGAGATCCAGATCACTTCGTATTTGAAGTGAAGCCAGGAAGAATTATCTTTGAGGTAGAAGGAGTCACAGAAGATTTGGCGAAAGAAGCTTTCCGTAAGGCTACTGCTAAGCTTCCATTAAAAGGTAACCTCGTGCGTCGTGAAGACACACGCGCGTAATATTCTAGCTATATGACAAACATGTCAGAAATCAGAAAGAAAACTGAAGCCGAACTCGTAGAGTTGGTGAACACCACTCGGGAGACACTTCGTGCTGAACGTTTCAAGGATAAGTTCAGCCGAAAGGCGAGCGTTATCACTGGTGCAAAGCGAGAAATTGCCCGCGCGCTTACACTGCTCTCAGCACGACGAAATAATAAAGACGCACAATAAGTATGACAACTGAAAACACAACAGTATCAAGCCGTCGTACCCTTCGTGGAACTGTGATCGCTTCAAAAATGCAAGACACTATTACGGTAGCAGTCGAGCGATACGTGAAGCATCCAAAGTACAAGAAGTTTATGCGCCGCACGAAAAAATTCTTGGTACATGACGCAGGCAACACAGCAAAGGTCGGAGCAGTAGTAGACATAAGGGAGATTCGCCCAATGTCAAAGCGAAAGCATTTTGAGCTAGTAATCAACACAAAATAGTATGATTCAGCCACAAACAATAGTGAAAATCACTGACAACTCTGGCGCTAAAGTCGGACGAGTATTTAAGGTGCTCGGCGGCTCTAAGAAGCGTTATGCAGAGTTAGGAGAGATGGTGGTATTGTCAGTACAAACAGCAGAGCCACGAAAGCAAGTGAAGAAGAAGGACGTGGTATACGGTGTAGTAGTACGACAACGAAAGCCGTTTCGACGAAAGGATGGATCGTACGTCAGTTTTGACGACAATGCAGTAGTGCTTATTGATAAAGCAAAGAAGGAGCCTCGCGCAAACCGCGTCTTTGGTCCGATTCCGCGTGAAATCTCTGAAGCTGGTTATCAGAAAATAGTTTCATTGGCGCCAGAAGTGGTGTAATGAGACAACTAACTATTTCACTATGAAAATCAGAAAAGGAGACACCGTACAGGTAACTACTGGAAAAGATAAAGGCAAGAAGGGGACAGTCCTTGTTGTTCTTGCTAAGTCAGAACAAGTAGTAGTAGAGGGGCTTAATATTGCAAAGCGACACCAGAAGAGTAAGCGAACTCGTTCACAAGGTCAGATTATTGAAAAGAGTGCACCAATCCACGTATCAAACGTTTCTCTTCTTGAAGGGGACAAGCCGGTACGAGTAGGGTACGCCTTTGAAGGCGAAGGCGACAAGCGAAAGAAGGTTCGCGTCGCTCGTCCTAGTGGTAAGAAATTATAATAGTATGGAAACGACAATAACTCGACTCGGGAGCGTCTATACAGCACTCAAAAGTGACTTCGGTTACAAGAATGTGATGCAGGCCCCGAAGTTAGAAAAGATAGTGATTTCAGTTGGTACTGGTCGCGTTCAAGATAAGGCAAAGATTGCTCTTATCCAAGATCGTCTCGCTCGTATCACTGGTCAAAAAGCCTCAGCTCGTCCAGCTAAGCAATCAATCGCTTCATTCAAGCTTCGTGAAGGAGATATCGTAGGATATCAAATCACGCTGCGAGGTAAGCGTATGATTCACTTCATGGACAAGCTCACTCACATTGCTCTACCGCAAACTCGCGACTTTCGTGGGCTTAAGGTCTCAGCAATTGATGAAATGGGTAACTACACTATGGGTATCAAAGAACACTCTATTTTCCCAGAATGTGGTGACGAAGACACCAAAGATGTATTTTCATTTGCAGTTACACTGGTAACTACAGCGAAAACAAAGCCGGAAGCAGAAGCTTTCTTGCGTCACATCGGCGTTCCGCTTCAAAAATAAGCTCTGCTTATTTTTAGAAAGCAAAGAGTTTTGCTTTCGGAAGAGGAACGAGACGGAGACATGTTTGGCTATGACTAATGCCAAACAGTCGAGTCCGGGGTGAGGAAGAGTCAAAACTCTTCCGCAAGACTTCTTGAGATATTTGAAGAATGAAAATATCCAAGAAGTGGACAGCTTCTGTAAGAAGGAAGTTCTTAGTGAGCGCAGCGAACTTAGAAACTTGACCCTACCTTTGCAGAAACCAGCTGAAGCTAAGTAACCTTAGTAAAGCAAAACAACAAAACCCCGCGCCTCAGGCGCGGGGTTTTGTTGTTGACATAGCAAAGATAAGTTGGTTTTATAAGTAAGGAACCTGTCCTTACTAACTTCTGGAGGTGTTATGCCTAAAATCACTGACGATCACGCAAAGGCAGGCGGGCATTCAGCTGCCGCGTCAAAAGCGAATGCTTTTTCGACTCCACCCAAGCGAGATGAGGCGCTTACTGAGCGGATTTTGCTTAGTGGCGGCGGCTACAAGGTGGTGTTTCCTCCCGACTGGCACAAGAAAAATGGCCGCAAAGGGGGAGAAGAAACGCTGTCTTCAGCTGAAAGTGGTGCGCCTCGGTTTAAATTGGGTGACCACCCACTTGATGTTGATGTGCTTACGCGACTCAATTTTCTTCCTGTTCACCGTCATGGCTTTGCAAAAGACAAAAAACAGCGCTCTTAGACAAACACTCGCTTCGGCGAGTGTTTCTTTTTGTTTGTAAGTAAAGGTAAAGCAGTTTCTCTTGACTTTAAGCCATTTTTTGGTACTCTTGCGGGCAAGGCGAGGCACTTAGAAATCTCAAAATATCTTAGTGTCCGCTGCTTGGCCGTAGGCTAGGCGATTATCAGGGGATGAGTTGCGAATAACTACGCAATACCATCTCATAAAACACATATTTGTGGCACGTAAATCAGTAATACTGCGCTCAGTGCGCGAACCAAAGTATGCTTGCCAAGTCGTAAGACGCTGCAAGCTGTGTGCTCGAAAGCGAGGATATATGCGAGACTTTGATCTCTGCCGTATCTGTTTCCGCGAACTAGCACATGAAGGACATATACCAGGAATAAAGAAATCATCATGGTAGGCGATACAATTGGCGATTTCATTATCCGTTTGAAGAACGCAGGTATGGTTGGAAAGAAAGAAGTTTCTCTTCCATACTCAAAGCTCCGTCACGCAATTGCTGACAAGCTCGTTCTCGCTGGATACATCGAAAAAGCAGAGCAACAAGGAAAGAAGGATAAGGTTCAAAAGACACTTGCGGTAACCCTTAAGTACGAAGCTGGAAAGCATCGTATCAACGGTGTGAAGCGTGTTTCAAAGCCAGGACGTCGTTTGTACACAAAGGTCGCAGATATTCATCGAGTTAAGTTTGGTAACGGGCACATGATCCTTTCTACACCAGCTGGCATCCTCACCAATGAGGAAGCGCGAGCGCAAAATGTAGGTGGAGAGCAGCTCTTTATCATTTGGTAATATGAGTCGTTTAGGAAAACAACCAGTAACAATTCCAGCCGGCGTCACTGTTACTTTTGAAGACGGACTACTTACAGTAGTTGGTCCAAAAGGAACACTGACCCGTGTCATTAAATCAGATGTGGCTATTCTCGTTGCTGACGGTCAAGTAACTTTGACTCCAGGAACTACTCCAGACGCACCAGCGCTTTGGGGAACATATGCAGCCCATGTTCGAAACATGATTAAGGGAGTTACTGAAGGATTTACCAAGATTTTGGAAATCGAAGGAGTTGGTTACCGTGCAGAGCTTAAGGGTACAAACCTAACACTCAGTGTTGGATTTTCACACCCAGTTCTACTTGAAGTACCAGCCGGTATTACCGCATTGGTAGAAAAGAGTGTGGTGACGCTCACTGGTGCCGACAAAGATTTGCTCGGTCAGTTTGCTGCTAACGTTCGAAAGGTAAAGAAGCCAGAACCATACAAGGGTAAGGGTATTCGTTACCGAGGAGAGTTTATTATTCGCAAACAAGGTAAGAAGGCTGCGTAGGCCCGTAATTCGAATTGAAATATGGAAAAAACACAGTACAAATCAACTAAACGAGTTGCTCGACACAATCGTATTCGAGCAAAAGTTTCAGGTACCGCTACGCGACCTCGTCTTGCTATCTTTCGTAGTAACCGCTTCGTGTATGCGCAGCTTATTGACGATGTGGCAGGGAAGACTCTTGCAGCGGTAGATACAAGGTCTCAAAAGGGAGGAACACTTAGTGAACGTTCAGCTGCAGTCGGGACAGAAATGGCCAAGAAGGCAGTTGCCGCTGGGGTTACAGAAGTAGTCTTTGACCGCGGTGGATTCCGTTACCAGGGTACTATCGCAGCTTTGGCTGACGGTGCCCGAAGTGGTGGACTTAAGTTCTAAGGAAAGTTTATTTAAAAGCAGTTAGAAGGTAGTGAAGCATTCGCTACCTTCATAAGAAAATAATAATGTCAGAAACAAAACAGCAGGAAGCTACAACTGGCGTAACGCCAGAGCCAGAAGTGTCGACAGCGACACCTTCTACCGATGCACCCGCTGTGTCTGAATCAGGAGCAGCTGCGGGAGCAGCAGGAGCAACTGACGGACGCGGTCGCGGAACACGAAGTCAGGGGGGGAATGATCGGCGAAATCAACGACGTCCACGTCGTGGTGGTCGTCCAGAACGAGTTCGACCTGAATTCGACCAGAAGATTATCTCTATCCGTCGCGTAACTCGTGTTATGGCCGGAGGCCGTCGTTTCAGTTTCTCAGTTGCCATGGTGATTGGAGATAGACGTGGAAAGGTAGGTGTTGGTATTGGAAAGGCTGGTGATACACAACTTGCGATTGAAAAGGCCGTCCGTGATGCAAAGAAGCACATGATCACTGTTTCAATGAACAAGGAAGGTCACTTGCCACACGATGTTCACACCAAGTACGCTTCAAGTGAAGTAATGATGATGCCAGCACCAGGTCGTGGACTTGTGGCCGGTTCATCTGTACGTACCGTACTTGAACACGCTGGAGTAAAAGACGTTACTGCAAAGATTTTCTCTCGCAGTAAGAACAAACTTAATAATGCCCGCGCTGCCGTCGAAGCGCTTAAACTTCTAAAGAAAAACTAGTATGCAGCTACATGAACTAAAACCAACTGCTGTCAAAAAGACAGCAAAGCGCATCGGTCGCGGTGGTAAGCGTGGTAAGACATCTGGTCGTGGAGGAAAGGGTCAGACAGCTCGAACGGGTAACAGTACTCGTCCAGAAATGCGAGACTTCATCAAGAAGCTTCCAAAGCTTCGTGGTCACGGTGTAAACCGTTCACGAACTGTAAACGGCGAACGTGTGCTTGCAGTAGCAGTTAACCTCAACAAAATTGAGGTAGCGTACACTGCTGGTGAAACTGTGTCTCCAAAGACATTGGTACTTAAGGGTGTTATCAGCTCAGTTGCAAAACGAGCACCATTGGTAAAAATCCTCGCTACTGGCGAAATTACTAAGAAACTGACTATTGAGGGATGCCAGGTTTCAAAGTCTGCTCAAGCTAAAATTGAGCAAGCTGGCGGAACGGTCTCAAAATAGGTAGTATTGAGTCACTATATGCAAAAATTCTTTCACAAGCTGACTCTTATCTTCACTGAACCGGCGATTCGAAACCGTATCCTCTTTGTACTCGGGGCTCTCGTTATTTTCCGATTGCTCGCTACAATTCCGATTCCGGGAGTAGATCAGACCGTTCTTCAACAATTCTTTAGTAACAACCAATTCCTCGGACTACTCAACATTTTCTCAGGGGGTGGACTCGCTAATCTTTCGATTGTGATGCTTGGTGTAGGGCCGTTCATTACGGCTTCTATCATCATGCAGCTCATGACCGTGATGTCGAGTAGACTAAAGACGATGTATACCGAAGACGGTGAAGCGGGAAGAGCTAAATTTACTCAGTACGGACGAATGCTCACACTTCCACTCGCGATTCTACAAGGGTTTGGTTTCCTTACCTTACTGCAGAGTCAGGGTGTTATCACGGGGCTTTCAACCTTTGAGTTTATTGTAAACGTTGTACTGATTGTAGCTGGATCAATCCTACTGATGTGGATTGGAGAGCTCGTAACAGAATACGGTATTGGTAATGGTGTTTCTATCCTTATCTTCGCCGGAATCGTGGCCACTCTTCCAGCAACCCTCAGTCAGCTCCTCTTTACGTTTGACGCCTCACAACTTCCGTTGTATATCGGATTTGCGTTTGTAGCACTCGCTATCATTTACGCAGTTATCATTATGACTGAAGCAGAGCGTCCAGTGCCGATTACGTATGCAAAGCAAAGTCGGGGGACAACTACCTATGGTGGAAGTTCTTCATACTTGCCACTCCGCCTTAATCAGGCTGGTGTGATTCCAATCATCTTTGCTCTCTCTATTCTTTTGCTGCCACAGATGGTCCTCAATATCCTTACGGCCTTTGATTTACCATGGGTAGCAGGAGCAAATGAGACGGTAACAGCTCTCTTGAGTAACCAGGTTCTCTACGGAGCCGTGTACTTCACGCTCGTATTCCTCTTTACCTTCTTCTATACCGCGGTAACATTTGACCCAGATGCAATTGCAAAGAACTTGCAGCGAAATGGAGCGTTTATTCCAGGTATTAGACCAGGAGCACACACTTCAGAGTATCTTGGTAGTCTCATCACCCGTTTGACGCTTGTGGGTGCGGGTTTCCTTGGACTCATTGCGGTCTTACCGATTGGTATGCAAATAGCAACCGGTATTGCCGCTCTGGCAATCGGAGGAACAGCGGTACTAATTGTGGTGTCAGTGGTGCTTGATTTGATACGACGTATCGACGCACAGCTTTCACTCCGCGAGTACTAAAATTTTAGTAAAATCATTGCATCTGCTTCGTTAAGCTTCGGTAAAATATTCCTCATCGTACGTCTTGTACGACTCAAAATATTTTCCTTGCTTGGCCTCGCATCTACAATAATTTTTCAAAAATTAAACAAAAAGCGCGGTCCCTAGGGACCGCGCTTTTTGTTTGCCTGACTTAAATTTTGAAAACCACTACGGGCAAGCAGATACGCGAAGCTTAAGAAAAAAGACCCGAGACGTACTAATCGTACGACGAGGGTCTTTTTTCGTAAGGCGACAAAGTAGCTGCTGTTCGTAGTGGTTTTAATATTGGTTCTTGAAAGAAAAGCCCAAAGGTACCGAACTCGTCTCGCGCTTCCAGGTTGTGGTCTTAAGCCAACGGCGGTAGGTATCAAAGATAGTAAGCGCTACAGTTTGAGGGCTGTGACGAGAGGTGTCGATAACAAGGTCAAAGTGTTCTGAGTTGTATGGATCAACACCGTAAAGGTTCTTAAAACGGCCCTGTTCTGTCTCCATGCGACTTTGCACCTGCTTAGCTACCAAATCAAGTGAATCAGCTAATTCTCCGCCTTTGGTGCGCATGTTGTTGCTCATGGCGTCTTTAAAGATACGAACAGTCGCTACCTGCATATTAAGGTCCAAGTACACCTTAAAAGATTCAGGTATCCAATAAAAGCCGAGGCGAGAGTCAATAACAATGTCATTTTTGGTGCGAAGATTACGCAAAAAGGTGTCTATCTTCTCATCAAGGGCGTGGTCGTCCACAGCCTGTTTGTTGTATTCAGCTAGGGTGAGGTGTTCGCGCGCGAGCATATTTCGAACCATGTCTCCAGAAGAGTAGCGGGTGTAGTTTAAGAGCTCCGCTACCTTATCTGCGGTCGAAGATTTACCACTACCTGGTTTGCCAGAAATAGTAATAATGTGCTTTTTTTCCATACCCTGTAGCATAGCATATTGGTTGCGCGCGCTAGTAAAAACTGTTACCCTCGTATCGATATGGACTATAAGACAAAATTTCAGAGTATCGTACTGATGGGCAAGATAGCGTCAGGTAAAGGTACACAAGCAAACGCAATTTTGAGCCACTTTGGTGGTGTGATGTATTCAAACGGAAATAAGGTGCGCGAGACAGCCCAGATGCCGTCAGTGTTTGGAAAGAAGATGAAAGAGATGTATGAAGGCGGATATCTTATTCCAGAATGGATTGCCTCGTACTGGATGACGCACGCCCTTGTGAGTCAGTTTGAGCAAGAGCGAGTGGTGTTTGAGGCGGTGGCCAAAAAACCAAATGAAGCGGAGTTATTTCACGAAATACACGAATGGATTGGCCGACCGTACGTAGTCTTTAATCTAGAGATTAGCGATGAAGAAGTCCGTTCTCGCAGCGCTGCTCGAGCTCGGGATGTCGTGGATGCTCCAAAGTCAGTTGAGAAGCGCTTAGAGGAATACCATACGTACACGGAGCGTTCAGTTGAATTTTTCCGCAAGCAAGGTACGCTCATAGATATCGACGGCAGTGCCAGTCCTGAAGTAGTACAAGAAAAAATCTTTACGTACCTTATTTAATTTTTTACAGTAGGCGTTATGCAAAATCCGTACACAGTTATATTTATCGGTCCACAGGGAAGTGGAAAAGGAACTCAGATTGAGAAGCTTAAAACCGTGCTTGAGGCGAGTGATGAACGTAGACGAGTGGTAGACATCCAGACCGGACGTCGCTTCCGTTCGCTCGCTGCCAAGCAAGAAACCTTTGCGGAAGATAAGGTGGCAGAGACCCTTAATGTCGGTTCTTTGCAGCCAGACTTTTTATCTGCGGTGTTGTGGGGTCAGGCGATGGTTGACCAGCTTGATCCGAAGAGTCATCTTCTTATCGACGGTTTCCCGCGCACGGTAGCTCAGATTCCGGATCTGGAAGACGCCTTTCATTTTTTTGAGCGTGGACAGGTTGAGGTAATGAACCTCGTGACCCCAGAAGAGGTGGTGCGTGCACGTATGCAAGGCCGTGCTCGAGCTGACGATACGGTAGAGTCTATTGAAGAGCGTTTGCGTTGGTATCGTGAAGATACGCTCCCTGTGGTTGAGTATTATCGTACTCGCGCTAACACGATTGTGCACAATATCGATGGAACTGATACGATTGATGGAGTACACGAACAAATCCTTAAAGCTCTTAAACTACATTAATTATGATTACCAAAAAAACACCAGAAGAAATTGAAATCCTTAAAGAAGGGGGTGCTATTTTGGCTAAGATCTTAAAAGAGTTGGCTAAGGAAGCGGTTCCTGGTAATACCACACTAGATATCGACGACCGAGCCATGGAGCTCGTTGAAGATTTTGGTGTTGAACCAGCGCTTCTCGGCTATCACCCTAGTTTTGCTGAGTATCCTTTTCCAGCGTCTGTCTGTGTGTCAGTCAACGACTGTGTGCAGCATGGTATTCCTGATGACACTATTACTCTCAAAGAAGGAGATGTGGTCAATATAGACATGGTCATTGGCTATAAAGGGTTTGTGGTCGATTCTGGCATCACTGTTGGCGTTGGACAGATTTCGGATGAAGCGAAGAAGCTACTGGCGGTCACACAAGAAGCACTCGCTCATGGTATTAAGGCAGCAAAGCCAGGCAATCATATTGGCGACATAAGTGCCGCTATCCAAACATTTGTAGAAGGCCGTGGACTCTCAGTCGTTGAGGTCTTGTGCGGGCACGGTGTCGGATACCAAGTACACGAAGAGCCAACTATTCCCAACTTTGGTAGAGCGGGCACAGGACCGCTGATTGAGGTCGGACATGTGTATGCCATTGAGCCAATTGTAAATCTCGGCAAAAAAGACGTCTATTTTGACGATGAAGGGGACGGATATAGTGTTTATACCAAAGACAAGTCTTGGTCAGCTCATTTTGAGCATACTGTAGCGATTACACCCCAAGGAGCAGTAATACTCACTAAATAGATAAAAGCCTTGAATAAAGCGCTTCTAAACGCTATACTGCGGCATACGTAATAATTCCATATGAAAAAATACCCACACCAAGAACGAACTTTTGTTATTCTAAAGCCTGATACCGTACAGCGCAGTCTTATTGGCGAAGTCATTAAGCGCTTTGAGAAGACTGGTCTTAAATGCACAGCGATGAAGATGTTTGTGCCAGATGAGGAACGACTAATTCAGCACTACAACAAGAGTGATGAATGGTTCCTTAAGAAGGGAACAAACGTCGTCAACGACTTGATGGCCCAAGGCCTGCCAATTGATAAAGAGCCAATGGAATACGGGAAAGACATTATCCGCACCATTGTAAAATACATGACAGCTGCTCCAGTTATTGCTATGGTTTGGGAAGGTAATCAGGCAGTAAATGTAGTTACTAAGATTGTTGGTACTACTGAGCCAGCTACGTCAGATGTAGGTACACTCCGCGGCGATTACACTATCGATTCATATGGACACGCTTCGTTTGAAAATCGGGCCGTTCGAAACCTCGTACACTGCTCTGATGCAGTCTCAGAAGCTGAACGAGAAATTGCTATCTGGTTTAAAGAAGACGATGTTATGAAGTACAGTACTGCTCAAGAACGAATCATGTACGACGTAAATCTCGACGGTTCAGCTGAATAATAAAAATAACAAAAAAGCCAGTCATAGGACTGGCTTTTTTGTTATCACTCGTCAACTTATTTTTTCCATGTATACTTACAGATGGAACCACATTTACGTATGTTCCCTTTAAACTATTGTTCAGGGCTGCCGGAATTCGTAGAAGAATATGAGAACCCTTTGGGATTTCAGACCTCGACTAGATATGGTGCCCACCTGGTCTTTTTCCAGGAACATACGTTGGTGGTTCCCTTTGAAACGGCGTCTTCTTTAGAAGGCGCTTTTTCATATCTTTTAATTTTTGGAAATTTTTTTGTTGTGTAATGGAATGTTTGTGATTAAACTAAATACAAATGAGTAATAGAATTAAATTAATATACGACAAACTATATAAAGATAACCCGACCATTTTTGGGGAGGGGAGCTTAGTGTTTTTAAAAAGTGTTTTAGAGAAGAATATAATGAAGCAGGGTCGAGCGCTCGATATTGGGGCTGGTGAGGGTCGGACAAGTGCTTATTTAGCTAGCGTCGGTTTTGTTGTTGATGCGGTTGATTTATCAGACGAAGCATTTAAGTCTGTTGAGTCAGATAAAAACATTTTTCTTCACCATATCTCAATAACTGATTTTGAAATCAAGTACACATACAGCTTAGTTAATATAGCTTTGGTGATTCATCATATACCAAAAGAGAGCATGTTTTCAGTTATAAAAAACCTGCAGCAAAATACTGAGAAAGAAGGTATTCATTTGTATAGACTATTTACTACTAACAGCACATTTTATAAGCAGTCTGAAGGTAGAGGATACTACGATGATTTTAAGAATCTGAATGAATTATATGATGGTTGGGAGATTGTTTTTGATGAAGCATTTATTGGAAAAGCGTCGACTCAAGATGTACAAAACGAAGTGAGACAAGTGGCTTTTAGGAAGAAGTAGTCGTGGAGTAGAGCATTTTGACTCTCTCAGCTAAGGTACAATAAAGTACATGAAAACAACCTTAGGCTTTTACGGCGGAGTCGGATCAGTTACTGGTGCTAACTTTATGCTTGATACCGGGAAGGTGGCTATATTAGTCGACTGCGGTCTTATTCAGGGAGATAAGTTTGCTGCGACATTAAACTCAGTTCCGTTTGTCTATAACCCAGCTGAAGTTGATGTGCTCCTAGTGACCCATGCCCATGCCGATCATATCGGCCGAATCCCTAAGCTCGTGAAGGATGGTTTTAAAGGTCCCATCTACAGCACCACCGCTACCAAAGAACTTTCGCAGACCATGCTCCACGATGCACTTAAGGTGATGGAGTACGAAGCGCAGCGCTATGGTTATGAACCTCTCTATCAAGTAGAAGATATCGCCACCGCGATGGCCAACTGGAAGACAGTTGAATACGAAGAACGGTTTAGTCCTGGAGATGATATCGAAGCGTGGTACACGGACGCTGGGCATATTCTTGGCTCGGGCATGATTCATCTCACTCGTAACGGAAAGAAGGTAGTCTTTACCGGTGATATCGGGAATGTGCCGCAACCACTCTTAAGCGCACCAGTGATACCAAAAGACTATGACTACATGGTGATGGAGAGTGTATATGGGGACCGACTGCACGAGCAGGTAGCCGAACGCACGGCACTTCTGCGTTCTTATATTGAAGAGACGCAACAGAAGAACGGTACACTTATTATCCCTGCTTTTTCTCTCGAGCGCACCCAAGCATTACTATTTGAAATTAATAATCTCATTGAAAGAGGGGAGATAAAGCCATTGCCAGTATTTCTAGATTCTCCGCTCGCAATTACTGTTACCAATGTGTATCGAAGCTTTACCCGTTACTTACGTCCTGATGTACAAGCGCAGATAGAAGGGGGAGATGATATTTTTGATTTTAGTGGTCTTAAGTTTACGAGTACTACCTCTGAGTCGCAGGCTATCAAAGCGCAGAAAGGGGCAAAGATTATCATTGCTGGCTCAGGTATGAGTCACGGTGGTCGCATTAGACGACACGAAAAAGAATACCTTGATGACAAATCAACAATATTACTCTTGGTTGGTTATCAGTCAGTCGGCAGTATTGGCCGGGTTCTCCAGGATGGCGCCAAGACCGTCATGATTGATGGTGATAAGGTAAAGGTGCGGGCGAAGATTGCCATGATTCGTGGCTTCTCAGGACATGCTGATAGAGACCAACTTATCAATTTGGTAGCGGGCGGTGCAGACAAAGCCAAAGGCATCTTTGTGGTAATGGGGGAGGAACGTTCTTCGCTCTTCTTGACCCAGCGCCTCCGAGACTATCTGAACCTCAATGCCATTGCTCCCGAACCAAACCAAGAAGTGGAAATTGATTTTTAGCTTTTTGTTGAAAGGTATCAAAAACAATAAGCGGTCTTTTATGTATCATTAATGATACATAAAAGATACGGGTTAGAGTCTATGTAGAGATATGTCCATTCTGCTTTGCAATATGATTTGTTTCTATGACCATAATAATACAAATAAAAAAACCGCACCCCTAGGGGTGCGGTTTTTTTAAAAGTATTACGTATTACTTTGTGCTTTCTACCAATCGAGCAAACGCTTCTGGTCGGTCTTTTGCTAGTGTAGCGAGAACCTTTCGGTCGAGCTCAATGTTCTTAGTCTTAAGAGTATTGATGAATCGACTGTACTTGAGTCCAAAGCCCATGAGAGCGGCGTTGATTCGAACGGTCCAGAGACGACGGAAGTCGTTCTTCTTGTCCTTTCGGTGAGCGAAAGCGTAGAGTTGTGCGTGATAAATCGCTTCTCGAGCTACTCGCTTCTTCTTTGATCGTTGGAGTCGGTATCCTTTAACCTCGTCGAGGATGTTACGACGACGCTTTTGCGCCATCAATCCTCCTTTTACACGTGCCATATGTTATTGATTATTGAAATTACTGATAATGGACTAAGCACCGGTCTTTGGAAGAAAGCGGCGGGTAATACGCTTGCTGAGGGTAAGAAGCTGAGTTCGCTTGCGGCGAAGTCGCTGTTGTCCAGTCTGGCGAGCATTGAAGTGGTTCTGTCCAGCCTTGCGAGCAACCAGCTTGCCATTCTTTGTTACCTTGATGCGCTTTGAAAATGATTTATTTGTCTTCATAATTAATGTTACTAGGCTCCCGCCGAAGTGCCGCAACTATAGCGTATACGGGCGTCTCTGTCAAAATTTTCGAGGGCCTAAATCATGCCTCCTGCGAGGAGGTCATCTAGGTCTTTCTTCTTGCTCTTTTGGCCTGGGGTAGAAACGGGCTTTTCAGCTGGTATTTCAACCACCTCATGCTTTTTAGGCATTTTGGCTGTATAGGTACCTTTACTGCCCGGAATACGCTCCAAAGTGATGGTAAAGCCCTTAGGACTGCGTTTTATCTCATCAGCTATCTTATATTCGGTCGGAATAACCCGAAGAAAGCGGTCTAGGCGCTCCTTAAGAAACGCCTCTTCCATGTACTTGTATCGTCCCCAAAGGAACAAGTCTACCTTTACGCGGTGTCCCTCTTCGAGCCATTCAGCAGTGCGACGAGCCTTGAGTTGTTGGTCATGGTCACCAGTTCCGATCTTTACCTGCACGTTCTTGGTCTCGGTCACGTGCGACTTTGCTTTCATTTCACTCGCTTTTCGGCCAGCTTGGTAGCGGAACTTACCAAAGTCCATAATCTTCGCCACCGGCGGCTTCGCCTTAGGTGAGATTTCAATCAAGTCGAGGTTAAACGACTCCGCTGCCTTAAGGGCATCAGCGATAGTGAGGAGACCAAGGTTTTCACCTTCTGGTCCAACCACACGAAGCTCTGTCGCCTTGATAGCGTGATTGATACGAGTCTTAATATTGGTTTGGCTTGAATAGTTCTTTAACAAGAAAATGGTGCTTATGTGATAAAAGTCGGCTCGGTCTTAGTTGAGTGATGCCTGTGAACCTCGTAGAGATACGAGGCTTCCAACGTTTGGCAACTATTGGTACCAAGAATTTACCATATTGCTGGCTTTTAGCAACTACAATGAAGTGCTTTTTCTGGGGTATTTACCCGTTTAGGTACTGCAAAGCGACTTTTTGGTACACTTCTTTTTTAGCCGGATCCATTTTGGCCAACAGTCTTGGCATCATTGAGAGGCGGTGGTTTGAGAGAAAGAAATGTTGTTGGTCATTGATGAAGTTCCAATACAAGCTCGTCCATACTTCCTCCCAGTTCCCAGTGGGAAAGTCAGACATTTTTTTGAGATAGTTGCTACCACTAATATATGGCTTGGTGGCAAAGAGTCCGCCATCAGCAAACTGGCTCATGCCATAGACGTTTGGCACCATTACCCAATCATAGGCGTCTACATACATTGCCATAAACCACCGGTAGACTTGGTCGGGGTCAGTTTTTGAGAGAAGCATGAAGTTCCCGAGCACCATCAGTCTATCGATATGGTGATTGTACCCATATTTGAGAGCCTTAGTAATGGCGGTATCAATGGGGAAGATGTTGGTTGTGCCAGTCCAAAAACTAGGTGGTAGTGAGCGTTTGTGTTTAAAGAAATTTGTACTACGCATCTTTCGTCCATCTACCGCGTAGGCGGCGCGAATAAACTCGCGCCAGCCTAGTATCTGGCGCACAAAACCCTCAAGTGAGTTCATGGGGACGTCATGCTTTTGTGCGTAGGTGATTGCTTCATTGATAACTTCAGTTGGGTTTAAGAGTCCGATATTGAGGAGGGGAGAGATGGCTGAGTGAAATAGTCGTACCTGTGAAGTCACTAGGGCATCTTCATATGGTCCAAATTGTGAAAAGCGGGTTTCTAGAAAATCAACCAAGAACAGCTTAGCGTCTTTCCGTGTATAGGGTATCCAAACATTTGGTACTCCATAGTGCTCACCTGGAAGCTCAGTCAGCCACGCTTGTGCGGCAGCGACCCGCTCGTCTTTGATGAAAGTAATGTCTACGGGAATCTCAACAGTCTTTGGCATCTTCTGTCTATTCTCATCATCAAAGCTCCATTTGCCACCGCGTGGCGTACCGTCAATTTCAAGCAATATCTTATAATCTTGGCGCAGTGTTTTATAAAAGCGAGCCATCAGACGCCCTGATTTCTGGTAACGCTCAGCAAAATCAGACTTAAGTATAAAAAGTTCAGAGGGATAGAAGGTACGAGTAATCCCGAATTGAGCCGAGTAGAGTTCAATTCGTTGTTCGAGCCAATCGTCAGTAGTATCAGCGCAGTGTATTTCAGTTATTCCGTCAGCGGCTAATTTTTTGAAGACAGCCTCTGTTGTAGTGTATTCACGAACATCAAAATATCTGACCGTAAACCCAGACGCCTCGAGTTCTTGCTTGTATGCCTGAAGCGAGAGACGGTGGAGCAGAAGTTTTTGACGATGGACAAGAAATTCAGTGAGGAACAAAGATTCTTCTACGAGATATACAGGGTGTGCTAGGTTAAAACCAGCGAAGGTTGTTTCGTATAGTTGATGGGGGTAGATAAGAGTCGCAGAAGACATTGATACTTTATACTAGCAGATATGGCTACAAAAGAAACGAAGCTCTGCCTCGCGTGCAAAAAGCCGTTTTCAAATAGAAAATCTTGGAAGCTTCGAAACCAGTGGGAGCAAGTACTGTACTGCAGTACCCGCTGCAAAAACGGCAAAAGTAAAACAGTCTAATTCCGTGGCGGTAGGGGAATGAAGTAACTTGTCTTCCTCATATAGGCACGGTACTCCTCGCCGTACTTTTCAATAAAAATATTTTCGAGCATTGGACCCGTGACCTTGGTAACAATATAAGTAATCAGAAGCGGGCTCAAAAGAGCTAGTGGTCCATAAGGAAGAGGCAATACAATAAGAGCCAGTCCCCACCAGATCAGTGTTTCACCAAAATAATTTGGTCGGCGGCTATATCTGAAGAGTCCTGTCACCATAAGATTGTTTGGTTCAGTCCCCGCTTTTTTGCGTGCAATAAAACTATCCAGTTGGTAGTCAGCGGTACTTTCAATAGTAAGACCAAGCAAAAAGACCAAGAGACCGAGATACAAAAACGTCTCATTTACCGCAGGCGCTCCCAGACTAATAATGAACGGGAGTGAAACAATAACAATAATCACGCCTTGCAGGATATTGATCTGGAGATAACTGCGAAGCAAAAAGTACCACTGGCCCTTTTGGCTCCACGCAGTTCGCCAAGCAGCATATCGAGCATCTTCTGGCATCCCATGATTCTTTTTGTATATGCGGAAGCCAAGTCGTAGTGACCAGAGTGCTATAGCAGCCAAAATATAGAGAGAAACAGTTGACCTGCTGCCAATGATAATAAAAGTGCTCAAACTAGCTGCGAGGAAAAGTGGCCCGTAGGCAATGTCCATGATGCTGTTGTCTTTTTTTAGTAGTGCCAATAGAAAAACGCCGGTTACTAGGGCGAGTAAAACTCCACTAAAAATACTGATGTTGAAAAGAAATGATTCCATAGTTATAGAAATAGTGTACCATCTGTTACAATAATCTTGATATGCCAAAAGTCAGTACCGAGACAACTGAGGCTCCAAAACGTGCTCCTCGCAAGCGCGCCGTTCGTCGAGTAGTTTCAAGTGACGATGCTCCAGTACGGAGAACACGCGTGACTGCACCAGCAAGAGAAGCTGTTGAGACTGCTTCAGTCCGCCGCGCCCCTACGAGAATGGTTAGTACCGAGCGCAAAAATCGTAACAAGCTTTATGCCAGTCTTGCGGTTACTGTTTTTATAGCAGGCGCAGCAACTTGGATCGGGGTGTCTGATGCCGGAGTGATTGATGTGGACGCACGTATTACTGAAATGAATGAACGAGCTGCACAAAACGCCAGCGAAAATCAAACTGACCAAAACGGTGAAACGCGCAGTGTTGAGATTCCTGTCCAAAATACTCCGCCGGTGGTACCAGTCTCTAGTTTACGAGGACGGGGAGTGGGTACTGCTGCAGTAGAACAGCCCGCCCCAGTTGTGGACGAATCAGCTACAACCACCGAAGAAACAACTGACGCCGCTGCTGAAGAAGGTGAGGCACCAGTAGAGGAAACAGCGAGTGAAGAAGTACCAGCTGAAGGAGAAAGTGCAGAAGCGACACTGGCACAATAAAATAGTAGTACATAAAAAAGCGGTGCTTAAGCACCGTTTTTTTTATTTCCGCTTCTCACTACACTTCTCACAGCCGCAGCCATCTTTACCAATAAGGTCATCGAAGTACATTTTTCCGTAGTCATAGGTAAGTTCTTCTCCTACCTTTATATTACGTTTTGCAAAAATAAAGATATGCTCTTCCTTTTCGTCTAGTTCAGGGTAACAGTTTGGCCGACAGGAGTGGTTAAGGTAACGTGCTTTGTTTTCTCGACCCTTGCCGTCTATTGTCCAATTGTCATTAAGTTCAAAGAGATATTTTCCACCACGACGATTGGCTTCTTCTTCAGTAATTTTTTCACCAGTGTATTCAATCACGAGGTCACCTTTCTTAAATGTCTCTCCGGCAAACAAACCAAGACCGCTACTACTTTTTTTAACTGTGACATTTTTCATCGTACCAGTATAACGAATAAAATTTTGTTTTGAACAGCAAGCTGAGGGAAAGTTTCTGTAAATTTTGTTACCATAGCAATATATGAATCAGTCCCTTTCCAAGTTCATTCGAGCGGCAGACTATTTGTCTGCCGCTCAAATTTATCTACGCGATAATTTTTTACTAACTGAGCCGCTGAAGCCAGAGCATATCAAGCCACGCTTGCTCGGTCACTGGGGCACCTGTCCTGGTGTTAACTTCACCTACGCTCATCTCAATCGCGCAATTATTGAGCATGATCTTGATATGATGTTTGTCCTTGGGCCAGGCCATGGTTTCCCAGCAGTGCAGTCAAATCTATTTTTGGAGGGTACGCTTTCAAAATATTACCAGAATATTTCTCGTGACAAAAACGGTATTGCTGACATGTCCAAGCTATTTAGCTGGCCGTATGGTTTCCCGAGTCACAGTAACCCAGAAGCTCCTGGAGTGATTCTTGAAGGTGGGGAGCTGGGGTATGCGCTCGCTACCTCCTATGGAGCAGTACTTGATAACCCGAGTCTGATCGTCTCTTGTCTCATCGGTGACGGAGAAGCGGAGACTGGGCCAACCGCCACTGCGTGGCACCTGAGCAAGCTTGTTGATCCTGGGAAAAATGGCGCGGTGTTGCCAATCCTTCATCTCAATGGCTACAAGATTTCTGGGCCAACATTATATGGTCGAATGAACAACGACGAGCTCAGATCCCTCTTTATTGGCTACGGGTACGACCCAATTTTTGTGGATGCCTATGAAGGAGATGACGTGCATGATCAAATGCGAGCGGCACTTGATAAAGCAGTGACTGACATTCGCTTTACCCAGCACTGCGCGCGTGAGATGACTCTCAAAGAGAACCCTCGTTGGCCGATGATTATTTTGCGTACCCCAAAAGGGTGGCACAGTATCAAACAGATCCGCGAAAAGAGAATCGAAGATAATCACTATTCTCACCAAGTAATTGCCGAAGGCGCTGTCCATAATGAGGAAGAATTTCGTCTACTTGAAGAGTGGCTTCGCTCATACCGCTTTGAAGAGCTTTTTGACGGTGAGAAATTCGACCAAGACATCGAATCTCTGGTTCCTCGACTAGATAGACGCATGGGTGATAATCCTCGGGCACATGGTGGTTCAACCTATCGTGCACTCAAGCTACCTGACCTACAAAACTATAGTACTTCTGCCACCTGCAATCTTGACGACCCTATTTGTGGGGAAGTGAGTAGTATGGAGAAGATTGGTGAGTATCTCCGCGACATTATGCGCATGAATGAAGACGAGAGAAATATTCGCCTCTTTTCACCAGATGAAACGTACTCCAACAAACTACAGGCTGTCTTTGAATACACTAAGCGGACGTTTGTATGGCCGCATCGAGAATGGGATAAGGACCTTGCTTGGGACGGGAGAGTAATGGAAATGCTTTCTGAACATAGTCTCCAGGGTCTTATTCAGGGGTACATACTTACTGGCCGTCACGGTCTGTTTGTTTCCTATGAAGCTTTTGTGCAAATTGTAGCCAGTATGGCCGATCAATACGCAAAATTCTTAAAAATTGCCCGTGAGGTTCCTTGGCGAGGAACTATCTCATCATTGAACTATATTTTGACTTCAACTGGTTGGCGCCAAGAGCATAATGGTTTCTCTCATCAGAACCCAGGCTTCATAGATGGCGTGCTTCAGCGACAAGGATGCTTCACAAATGTGTATTTTCCAGCTGATGCCAACATTGCGCTGGCTACCTTTCATAAGATGATGAGTTCTACTCGTGAAATCAACGTGATGGTGTGCGAGAAGAGGCCGCTACCAATTTGGCGTACGCTTGAAGAAGCAGAAAAAGATGTGCGTGACGGACTATCAATTTGGAACTTTGCGAGTGATGAAGACCCACACATTGTTATTGCTTCAGCCGGTGACTATCCAACACAAGAAGCATTGGCGGCAGTGAGTATTATTCGCACCAAATTGCCTGAGCTCAGGATTCGTTTTGTGAACATCACTTCATTATCTGCGCTCGGAATGGGTAACTCTGAGTGTCGCGTGTTAGCACATGATTTTGCTGAATATTTCACAAAAGACAAACCAATCATCATCAACTTCCACGGCTACCCACAAACGATGAAGCAGGTGTTGTTTGATTATGGGTGTGATTCTAAACGGGTGAGTATTCATGGATATGAGGAGGTTGGCTCAACTACCACTGCCTTTGATATGATGGTTCGCAATCGTGTTGACCGGTACCATCTTGCTATGGAGGCGTTCTCTTTTGCTGAAAAGACTGGCGTGATAGATGCTAAGATAGCAAAACGGCTTACCAAGTCACTCCAAGAGAAGCTGGATGAGCACCGTGCATATATCGTCGAAAACGGCGACGATCCTATAGATATTACCAACTGGGTATGGCATTCACGCTAATCATTAATCCTGGCAGTTCCTCAAAAAAGTTTGCTCTGTTTTCCGAGCGAACGTTATTACTTGAAGCGTACGTAGAACGATTGGCTGAAGGATACGAAATGTGTACCACGATTGGGAACGAGCAACAGAAGTGCGACTTACTGAATCGAGATGAATACGACGGTAGTGTGAGACAGTTTCTCGACACAGCCATTAGTCGCGGCCTGCTCACTGCGTACAGCGACGTCGCTAAAGTAGCCTTGCGAGTAGTTGCTCCTGGCACGTATTTTCAACAGCATCGTCTCATTGATGGGGAATATGTAAGTAAGCTATCAGCTCTCTCTAAGGTTGTGCCACTCCACATCCCACACCTAGAGCAAGAGATAGTAGCGACAGAAAAGATATTACCTCAGGCTAAGTTGATTGGTATCTCCGACAGTGCTTTTCATGCCAGTCTACCAGATGTAACAAGGCGGTATTCAATTCCAGAATATGACGCTGCTCAATTTGATATTTATCACTTCGGATACCACGGGTTATCAGTGGCGTCAGTGTTAGGACGTGCTGCCGTGGTAGCTGATACACCGCTCCATAAAATCATTGTTTGTCATATTGGTAGCGGTGTGAGCGTTACTGCCGTTAAAGATGGCAAGAGTATAGATACAACTATGGGTTATGCTCCAGGAAGTGGACTGCTTATGGGGACACGAGCGGGAGATTTACCTACCGGAGCACTTTTGTCCCTCATGCAACAAAAGAATCTTAAGCCAGTTGATGCGCTGGTGTATCTACAGACTCAGAGTGGACTCAAGGGCTTGACGGGAGAGTCTGATCTTCGAATCTTGCTCGACCGTCGTTCTCAAGGTGATCAAAAAGCCACTACCGCTATTGATGTATTTATATATCATCTTCAAAAGGCTATTGGCGGCTACTTGGCTATCCTTGGCGGGGCTGATGCGATTATTCTCACCGCTACTGCGAGTCAGCGTAGTCCACAATTACGACAGCTTTTACTTGAGCCGCTCGCGCATCTTGGAATAATTTTAGATATAGAAAAAAACGACGCAATAATTAATCGAGACGCGATCATTAGTGCTGCTGACTCAGCAGTGAAAGTTTTGGTAGTAAAAACGGCTGAAGCAGAAGAAGTTCTTAAAAACAGTGAGTTATTTTAGTAAAGTTTTGTCGTCCTGTCTGTTATAGTTGTAGATAACACGTTCCTCTTGTTATTTATGTCTTGGTTTGAAGAAAACAAACAAACACTTATCGCTTTAGTAGAAGGGATTATTGTCTTCCTTATTCTTTTTGGGCTCATTGTCGCTGCAGCCACTTTTTATGACTTTTCTCAGACCAACATCCCCGTACTTACGTTTATCTTAGCGCTTGTCTGTGCCGTCTTTTTGGCCAAAAGTGTCTACGATATCGAAATTGATAAGGTGCGAATCAAAAAGAAGGGTGAACAGCTCGCCAACAAACTTGTCGCTTCTTCGCAGCAACTCTTTCTTGAGGTGTACAACAACAGCCCGGTCGCCTATTTGATTGTGGGGGAGTATGGAGACATTGTTTCAGCCAATACGGCCGCAGCTCGGTTGTTTGGGGTGTCTACTGAACATTTGGTAAAGCGAGACTTGTTTAGCTTTATGGAGACAGCCAACGAGGAACATCAATCTATCCTCAAACACAAGTTCACTGAGGGAATCACTGTCTCTGATGAAGAGGTGAAGATATCGCGCGAACAAGATTTTTCATGGACCACCTTTTCAATTTTTCAGTTCTCGTCTACTGATGGAAAAAAACTCACACTGGTGACGTTTGTGGATATTACAAAACAAAAAGAGATTGATATCGCCAAGTCAGAATTCGTTTCGCTGGCTTCACACCAACTCCGTACCCCTATCTCAGGTATGCGGTGGAGCGCTGAGCTTCTTCTAATGGACGGGGTAGAGTCGCTCACCAAACAACAAAAACGCTATATCGACAGACTACTTTCCAGTATTCAGCGTATGAGTGGTCTGGTGGACGATTTCTTGCAAGTATCACGCTTTGAGCTTGGTACGCGCGTGGTAAAAGAAGAATCGGTGGTACTTCGAGATTTGTTTGATGATGTGGTTGCAGAACAAGTAGAAAAAATATCAGTGAAACATCTGCATATCAATAAAGAATATGACGATTCAATCACTCAAATTTCTACTGATCAAGCACTGTTACGAATGATTGTCACCAATTTGTATGTAAATGCCGTAAAGTACTCACGAGTCGGAGGAGACGTTACGTTGGCATATCGCAAAAATGGAGAAGAGCTGATTATCGAAGTGCGCGATACGGGAATGGGTATTCCACTTGGTGAACAACCTCGGGTATTTTCAAAAATATTCCGCGCTTCAAATGCTGTGCGTGAAGTTCCGGATGGTACTGGGCTTGGTCTTTATATTGTTCAGAAAGCAGTCCAGACTCTGCAGGGAAGGGTAACGTTCTTGTCTGCTGAAAATATGGGCACTACTTTTACCGTAGTGATACCAACTTCGTTGTAGGGTTAACTTGCAAACTCTTGTTCAATTCGAGTCGCAATGTTTTCGATACCCCAGTGTGATTTGTGGAGGATATCTTCTTCTGGAATATCAATATCAGCTGGTACTGCTTCTGAGGTATCTGACGCTGTGAGAATAAGTACTCGAGCCGTCTTGCCCCAGCTGTCTGCGCGTAGTTTTCGGTAGACATCGTAGCCTTCAATATCTGGAAGTTTAAGATCAAGGAGAATGAGGTCTGGCCTTTCAGACAGAGCAAGAGAAAGACCTTCTTCACCGTTGGCACATTTGAGAGCTTGGTAGCCTTTAAAAATAAGCATGTCTTCTAGTGAATCAGCCAGTTCGGTAGAATCTTCAATAACAAGAATCTTTTTTTGTGTCATAGGTATCTATTGTAGCGTATTTAAGTAAGGGAATGTAGAGGGCTTTAGTCACGAGCGTCAAGCAAGATACTCAAGTCAGCCGTGTTTACTTTTCCGTCACCATTAAAGTCACCTTTCGGATTATTGGTTGGGAGAAGCAGTAGGAAAATACTCAAGTCAGCCGTGTTTACTTTTCCGTCGTTTGTAAGGTCTGGGTTCGGGAGAGTGTTGAGGACAACAACTTCCGCGGCTGATTTGGCTTCATGAACAATAATCTTTTCTGGCTCATTTGCACTGACGGTAAAAAGAGTATCGATGTAGTTTGTTAACACCGCTTCTGTTCCTTTCCCGTCATGCATGAGGATGAGGGTGTCGTTGAGTACAAGATTTCCGTTTCCAGGGTTTAGCGCAGTGAAGGTGACCGTAAGGAGTGTATCAGTACCAGTAAAGCCGCCTGGTCTTGTGGTGCCGCCAGCAAAGCTAATAGTACCAGCACCATTTTCGTACCACGGCGCTTCGGCCCAGAGGTCGGCCAAGGAAATGTTGTAGTCGATACTTTCTACCGCCAGCGCCCCTTCATTAAAAGTAATTGTTCCCTTAAATGCATTTACAGGAATATCTGATGTCGTCTCAATTTTTACGGTAAAAGTTTCACCTGGAGCACTTACGTATGTGCCAGACGTGAGCAGGATAGCAGTCTCTTCAGTTTCGGTTGGAAGGAGGTACATACCCGTGATAGCGAGAATACTCAAAATCACACTTGCGGCAATAGTAGGGGGGATGATGGTACCAGCGCTTTGTTGGATATTCATACTATATAAGTATGACATATTTTATAAAAAACCACCCCCGTTTGAGGGTGGTGGAAGGGATTTGCCTTAGGCCAGCGACGCTACGCCAGGGAAGCTTTCAGGCACCTTGTTTGAAGCAGGCTTCACAAAGAAACCTTCTTTTTGCGAGTACTTCACGCCAGAGACCGCGGGTCGGTCGCGCAGCAGTGCTTCGCGATCGACTTCCGTGATATAGCGCAGATACTGCGTGAGCTTCATGGCTTCCAGGTTCTTGATGACCTGTTCTGCGCCACCTTTGGCAAAAGTCACTTTGGTGGGCGGCAGACGCCAGCCAAATTCGCCACCCGTCAGCACAAGACTTTTCTTGTCACCGACAAGCAAGGTTTTGCGGTTGGCAGTTGCGTAGGTCTGGAGTGCTTTCATGCACCGCTTGTACTCCTCCTCTAGAGGCGCAGCGGCCAACTCAGCAGCACTTTTGGCTTCTGCCACTTCTGCTTCGAGCGTGGTCTTGATGTTTGCGAGCTCGCGCTCACATTCGCCAATCTTGAAGAGAAGGGTATTCACTTCAGCAAGAGAGGCAGGGACAGGGAAGAAGGGGTTTTTACGTGCAGCCATGATGGCCTCCTTTTGTGGTGGATGAAAAGAACAAAACTATCTACCAGAGAGTTTGTCATAGGTACGAATATTTGTTATAGTGTCGTCGAATACCGACAACTAATTAAAAGTATGGACACTATTATACAAATGCTTACTGTGCTCGGCCTGCCTTCGCGTTCAAGTGCGGTCTATGTTGATCTACTGGCGCACGGCCCCTCTGCTGCGCGTACGATTGCGCTGCGTCTCGGTATCCCACGTTCGTCACTCTACGACCACGTGAAGCCGCTCCTTGATCTCGCCCTTGTGTCTGAGCTCAAGACAGGTACCAAAGCAGTTTTTGTTGTGGAGGAAATTAGTAACCTCGATCGGTTAGTCGCTAAGCAAGAGCAGTCGCTCGCCCTGCTTCGCACCGAGTTCACTAAAGCCAAAGCTACTCTGGCTGAAGCGCAGACGTCTCATGCTGAGCCTCGGATAAAATTTGTCGAAGGCAAAGCGGGTATAGCCGCACTTCTCTTGGAGATGCTCTGGGATACCAAAAGTGAAATCAAAACGGTCTGGCCATACGAGGCGATGCTTAAAGTTTTGTCACCTGAAGATCTTGAACTTTTCAATCGTAAACGTATTCGCCAAAACATTGCACTCAAGACCATCTGGACTGGACCTCGGCCAGGAAAGCAGCATCTCTGGCGCGGCGGCGACTTTAAGGTAGAGCGCAAAAGTGCGCCAGCAAAATATCATGCTGATATGGCCTACAACATCTATGGAGACAGAGTGTCTTTCTTTAGTTCAGTTGGTGAACAGTATGGCTTTGTGGTCCATAGTCGAGACTTCGCAGCTCTCATGTCGGCACAGTTCGCGGCCTTGTGGGAAGTGTCTAAGGAGGGTAAGTAGAATCAAACATTCGCGCGAGTCTCGCCAAACTAAAAACTGTGTGGTAGATTCCAAGTAGATTTTTACAGGAGAAATCTCATGTCAAACAGTGTTCTTGCTGACTTGGTCCCCGCCACCAATCTTGATGTGTCACGCTTGCCGTGGCTACTTGAGTCGAGCCCTGAGAAAGTCATTGTCCGCAACTTGTGGTTCGTCACCGTATCTTTGTTGTCTGACTTTGCCAAACCACCATTCGAGGTGGTTGAAGAAGAGGGCTACTTTGTGCTCCATGGTTTTGATGCCAAAAGCTCTTTGCCAGCCAGCCTGCGTGTTGTGGAGGACGATACGTTCCAGAACATCCTGCAGTATCGCAATGAGCGCTACCAAATGTGGGGCAGTAGCCCGCCCGGCAACATCCTCTTCTTGCCTGCCCTTCTTGGTCCAGATCTCAAGCTCATATAAGAGCATCCTCAAAAGCAACCCTAACAAGGTTGCTTTTTTCAATAAAAGTAGTCTAATAGGCAACAGTTCCGTTCCCTCATTTATAGGAGATATGCCATGCGTACCTTTCTGTCTGTTCTTTTCATTTCACTGCTTCTGGGTTGCGCCAGCAAGCCTGCCAAGCCAAGTCTGGGAATCATCTTGTTTCCCAAAGAAGTCCTCGTGCCAGCGGTCGGTTCCACAACCGTGAAGCAGTTGACTCGTGACGGCAAAACCCGTCCACCAGAAGTCATGTTCGTCCGCGAGCATTTGGACGGACGTCCCATCTTTTCGGGTAAGGTCTGGAACCACGAAGGCTCCATGGCCGAGACCGCTTCTGGTGCTGTAGTTTGGACAAGCGATTGCCCAACTCCGCCTGAACTTTTGGAACCTCCGGTGGTTCCCAACAAGTGTGACTGGACGGTCTGCTATCCCCCGAAAGACGGAACGACCTATCTGCAGACGGTTCGTTTTTACGTTCCACTTCTGGCTTGTGGTGGGCGCGACGGCACACTCTCGGTTACCACAATCGGCACGGTCGAGATTCCGGTATATGGCAGGGTCGTACACACCGAAGCCAAGCTTTTGGTGCAAGGTTTGCCTGGGGTGACGTGGCAAAGCTACATCAAGCCCGGCTTTGGCGAGGTGCACGGTAAGTCAGTCAACTGGATGACGGTGTATGAAAATACCCCCAAGCGCCGCAGTGTGGTCTTCAAGAAAAAGCTAGGTGAAACCGGTGGCTTCGCCATCGCCAAGAGCGAAGAAGTCCCGCAGGATTAAAATGCGGGAAACAAAAGAGCGACTCCAAGAGTCGCTCTTTTTCATATTTATTAATCAAAGCTGCGGTGGACGTCTTCAAAGTTCGTGATCCGTCCTTTTTCGTTTACAAGTATTCCTTCTTTTTTATACAGGGTTCGACGCTTCTTTTCGTGTTCATGCGCGAGCCATACGCGCCCACCAGCGTACACAATCCGGTGCCACGGTATTGCTCGCTGGTTAGGAGCTTTACTCAAGATACTCGAGATGCTCCGCGAAGCCATCGCTCCACCACCAGCTGCGCGAGCCAAGTCCCCGTAGGTGACTACGGTCCCTTCCGGGATAGACAGCGCGAGCTCGTACACGATTTGCGAGAAAGGGGACATAAGGGAAGTATAGCAAAACAAAAACTCTCGCGAGAGAGTTTTTGTAACGTGAAGCAAGTAGGTTGTATATAGAGTCTGTAAACTCTTGCAAATTACTGCATCGACACCTTGAGTGACAAATCAAGAGCTTTGGCAATGCGGCTAAGTGTTTGCAGTGAAGGGTTGCTGTCACCTTGTTCAAGGCGAGAAATAACGGGCTGACGACTACCAATTGCTTCAGCTAGTTCAGTTTGTGACCAGCCACGCTTAATACGCTCTCTTATAATAGTTTTTACTACCTCATATTCTGCTCCAAGTGCTTCATACTCAGTTTTTACAACTGGGTGCTTGAGGGCCTTGGTTTTAAATTGTTTAAATGCAGTACTCATAAAACAAATATAACTTATAAGTTATATTACCGCAAGTCTTCTTTTGCAGTACGTGCTCTTGTTAATTCCTTTTCGAGCGTTTTTTGAGTTTTCTTAATACAAACGTGCAACAAAACGGCCTGTTTCTTATGGAAGCAGTAAAATATTCTAATCTCTCTAGTTCCATGGATGCGTAGTTCAATTAGCCCATCAGACAGGTGTTTACTGTGCGGCATCCCTAATTCGTTACCAAATTCTTCAAGTAATTCAATAGTACGAATTGCCTTAGCAATTTCTTTTTCATTGAGCGATTCAAGAAATGTTTCAACTGAATCAAGGAGAATAATTTGCATGTAATAAGTATAGCAAACAGGGTAACAAACCTATTCGAGCTATAATTTCAGAAATTCTTCTATGAATGCTTTTTCGCGCTCGAGTATAAAGTGACCTTCAAATTTACCCGGAGTATCGTTCTTCATTTTTTCAAGAACTTCTATTGGTTGCATCCATAAAGTCTCGTGACCCTCTTCGATTTCTCCAGCTTCTAGTTGTCGTTTTCCAATATCACCTATTGCTTTTGCTACAAAACCATAAGAAATCTGAATCAGCTTGTACTTGTTTCGGTATTCGATGGTAACTCCAAGGGGTCTTACAATCTCACATTTACAACCGACCTCTTCAAGGACTTCTCGTTTTAGAGCATCTTCTATATTTTCTCCTTGATTAACACCTCCGCCAGGTAGTTTGTGATAACTATAGGTTTTGAGATATTGGGTGGACATTTCGCCCTTCTCATTTAGAAGTATTGCGCGGGCAGATTTTCTTAGTTCATATGATTCGCCAAGTTGTTCGCCCTCATCAGTCAGCCCCATGCTCTTTTCGCTGATTTCTTTGAGTATTTTCATATGTGGAATTATATCAAAACATGCCTCAATTGAGTGAGGAAGGGTAAGGTGATACTCTTAAAGATATGAATCAAGACCTGCAAACACTCCAGGAGCGAATAAAGCAATTTTGTGCAGATCGAGACTGGTCGCAATTTCATGACCCTAAAAATCTAGCCATTTCGCTGCAACTCGAAGCTTCGGAGGTATTGGAGTTATTTCAGTGGACTAAAGATAACCAGGTCGTCAAAGGTAAAGAAGGGGAGGTGGCAGATGAACTCGCGGATGTGATGTACTGGCTACTTATGCTCGCAAATCACTACGATATAGATTTGGTTGAGGCGCTTAGTCAGAAGATGGATAAAAACGAACAAAAGTATCCTGTTGAAAAGGCTAAGGGCACATCAGCGAAATATACAGATCTATAGATATGTCAGAGATTAAAACCTTCCCATTTAGTCAACCAGGAGTTGAACAAATAAGAAACTACAAGTACGGCACTGATTGGCCAGTCGTCTATTTGATTGAAAATGGGAAGGAGCTTTACGTAGGTGAAACAATTAGAGCTTACGGTCGTACAAGACAGCATTTAGATAATGAAAAGCGAAGACAGCTTAATACGATTCATGTAATTTCTGACGATGAATTTAATAAGTCTGCCACTCTCGATACCGAGTCTTCATTGATTGAGTATTTGGTAGCTGATGGGGTATATACTCTTCAAAATGGAAATGGAGGTTTACAAAACCATGATTATTTTGATCGCGAGCGTTATCAAGGAAAATTTGAATTATTGTGGAAGAAGCTGCAGGACTTAAAGATTGCAAAGAATGATTTGTTACAAATCCGTAACAGTGATCTTTTTAAATATTCACCTTATAAAACTCTCACAGACGATCAGTATTTAATTGCTACCCAACTCGTAGAGCATTTTAAAGAGAATAAAAAACAAACATACGTTATTCATGGAGGTCCTGGAACCGGAAAGACAATACTTGCTACTTTCCTTATTAAAAAGCTAGTTGATGAAGGTAAAAAAGACATTGCCCTAGTCATTGCAATGGTTTCTCTACGAAAGACACTAAAGAAAGTCTTTCGAGGTATTCCTGGACTCAGTCCAAATATGGTTATTGGACCTAATGAAGCGGTTGATCAAAAATATGACATTTTAATAGTGGATGAAACTCACCGACTGCACCAAAGAAGAAATATTCCTAATTACGGAACCTTTGATGTTACTAATAAAAAATTAGGTTTAGGAAACGAGGGAACAGAGCTGGACTGGATTCTCTCCTCAGCAAATCAGGTAGTACTTTTTTATGATCAGCGCCAATCGGTCCGACCTTCTGATATTTCCGCTAAAAAGGTTTTGGAAACAAACCCGATTAGTTTTGAATTAAAAACACAAATGCGTGTTAAAGGGGGAGAAAATTATCTTCATTTTATAGATAACCTCTTAGAAAATAGCGCCGACACGAAAGCAAATTTTACTGACTACGAATTTAAGGTCTATGATGATTTGGGGCAAATGGTAAGTGCTATCAAAGAGCAGGAGAAAGCCCATACACTCTCACGTATGGTAGCTGGCTATGCTTGGAAGTGGCTATCAAAAAAGAATCCTACCGTACCAGATATTGTTATTGGGGATACAAAGTTGTTTTGGAATAGTAGAATTCATGACTGGGTGAATTCACCAAATGCCATTAACGAAGTTGGTTGTATACATACTATTCAAGGGTACGATCTAAATTACACTGGTGTAATTATCGGTCCGGAAATGTCCTACGATCCAATCAAAAAAGTGATTGTGGTTGATAAATCAAAGTACCTTGATTCAAATGGACATAAAGGGGTCACAGATCCAGAAGAACTCAGGCGTTATGTTATTAATATTTATAAAACATTACTGACTCGCGGCATTCTTGGAACGTACGTTTACATAGTGGACGAAAACTTAAGAAAATATTTTAAGGAGGTGTTATCTGGAGAAAGTTTAGTAACTCAAGAAGAGGTGTCAGAAGAAGAGGTTACGCCGTCTCCTTATCAGGGAGAAGTGGTAAAGGTTCCACTGTATGACTCAATAGGTTGTGGGGAGCTGATGCTCGCTGATTCAGTTAGTGATGAAACTGTCGATGTGCCAGCTTGGCTTATAAAACCCGGTGCAAAGTATTTTGCGCTTCACACTCGAGGGGACTCAATGAATCAACTCGCTATTAATGATGGGGACATTATCTTGTGTCAGAAGAACCTGAATGCAACTAGTGGTAATGCGGTCGTGCTAATAGGGGACGACGCAACCCTTAAACAGATTAAGGTAGAAAAAGATGGTTTGGTACTTATACCAAAGTCGACCAATCCGGAGCATAAGATAAGAAAAGTGACTATTGACGACGACTTCAAGATTCTAGGAGTGTTTGTCTGTAAGATTGATAGAAACTAGATGTACGTGGAGTATTAAAATGAGTTACGGTTGTCTATATCCCATGCAGGCCTATTTTTGTAGGTCAGCTATTGATCTATTCTGTCTGATCTGGTTAAGTTGTTTGAATGGCATCGGCTCACTCTTATAAAATAACCCTTTCCAACAACAAGACTGAAAAGCAAGCGATTGACTACTTATTGTCAATCGATAAACGGTTTTTGCTTCCAACAAAAGAGGGTAGGAAGCAACTTCTAAACGTTCTCGGTTTAGATAAGAAATACGCGCGCACCTTTGATTTATTTGTTTTGTCCGGTCACACCAGTGATGAGCAAGAAATTACATTCAAAGATGTTAAAAAAGTTATTTTGATTGAGCTTAAGACAACTCAAAAGTACCTACCAAATAATCCAAAAGGATTTTTCTTCGGAGCGACGCAAAATGAATTTGATCTAGCAGAGCAACTTGGAGAGCAGTATAAATTTTGTTTCGTCAGTCTTCATCCAGAATCGCTAGGCTATTCCCTTGTGTCGGCAATTGAATTGGAAGACAAAGTTATAAATAAGCGAGTACAGTATCAAATAAATCTATAAAGTATTTTGGTGCAATTATAGTAGTAAAACTTAAATATCCCAGGAGTGACTATATCGTGAATTGATAAACCCTGGCATAATAAGAAGATGTTAAAGTCAACAAATAAAAAACCTAGGGTTTTAGATTTATTTGCTGGAGCAGGAGGTCTCTCTGAGGGCTTTGTCAGAGCTGGCTGTAATATTGTAGGTCATATCGAAATGGATAAAAATGCTTGTGAGACTCTTATCACAAGAATGGTTTACCACGCACTCCTCAAAAAGGGAAAAATTGATGAATATAAAAAATATGTGCTAGGAGAAGTTACCAGAGAGGAGTTGATTGAAAAATATAAACTACAAAAAGAGCGGGACTCAGTAATATGTGCATCTATAGGAGTAGATAACTACAGAAATTTAATAGCTACAATCAAAGAGAAACTGGGGGGTAAAAAACTGGACTTAATCATCGGAGGTCCACCTTGTCAGGCTTATTCACATATTGGTCGAGCACGTGATAAAAATAAAATGGCTTCTGACGAGCGTAATTTTTTGTATAAATTTTATGTTGAGTTTTTAAAAGAATTACTGCCAAAAATCTTTGTTTTTGAAAATGTCCCAGGGTTAAAAACTGCTGCAGGCGGCAAGCATCTTGCGGATATGAGGGCGCTAATGTTGGAGGCTGGATACGAGACGGAATTGAGCGTCCTTAATACTGTAGATTTTGGTGTCCCGCAAAATAGAAAGAGAGTCATCTTGATTGGTTGGAGCAAAGAATCAAAAATGAAGGAGTACCCAGATTTTGATAAACTTAAGCTGGTTCGTTCGTATGTTGTCTCGGATGTTTTTTCTAACTTACCTAAATTGAAGGCAGATGATGGATCTTTGCATGTAAGAGATTTTCAGCAAGGTAGTAGTGTCCCAAGCCAGTTGATGATTAGTGACTTTGATATTTTGATGTCGCACATGACTCGGCCGAACAACGATCAAGATTTAGAGATATACAGACATGTGGCTCTGGCTAAAAGGAAAGGTGTTGAGCTTAAGTATAATGAGCTACCCAAGGAGCTTAAAACTCATAAAAATGAGCACGGTTTTCTAGATAGGTTTAAAGTTGTCGATCCAGCTGCAAAAGGGTCACATACAATAGTCGCTCATATTGGAAAAGACGGTCACCATTACATTCATCCTGATGTTAAGCAAAATAGGTCTATTTCAGTGAGAGAGGCTGCCCGCTTGCAAACATTCCCGGATAGTTATAAGTTTGAGGGAGCTCGAACTGCTCAGTTTAAACAAATTGGGAACGCTGTTCCGCCTTTATTTTCAACAATGATTGCAAAAGAGCTAATCAAACATCTTTAAAATATATGAAGAAAGTATTTAAGCCACGAGCCAGACTACTATTACAGTTAGGAAATCAGCTTATAAAAAATGAAAATATAGCTCTAGTTGAATTAATTAAAAACTCTCATGATGCGGATGCAAAAGAGTGCAAAATTGAGTTAATCAACATTGATTCTAAAGAGAATGGAGAAATCATCATTAAAGATGACGGCGTTGGTATGTCTCTACAGGTGATTGAACAGATATGGTTAGAGCCAGGAGCGGACTTTAAAGACCTTGTACTCAAAGGCAAACAATTGCCACTGAACTTGATTTATGCAGCTAAGCGTACTCCAATTGGCGAGAAAGGGATTGGTAGGTTTGGTGTACATAAATTAGGTGATGAAGTGGAGCTGGTTACTAAAGACGCAGATTCTGAGAAGGAAATAGTAGTAAAAATTAACTGGCTGGATTTTCATGATGTCATCTATTTAGAGGATGCAACTTTTGATGTCGCAGAGAGGAAGCCTGTGATTTTTACAGGCAAGCAGACTGGTACTGTAATGACTATACGAAAACTACGTACCTCATGGGATAAAACTATGTTTAAGGAACTGATCAGAACTGTTCTGTCGCTCAATACACCTTTTGCAGAAAAGACTAAAGATAGTTTTTCAGCTACTCTGAATCTTAGTTTAAAGAATAAAGATCAACAGTTAGAGTGGCAAGAAACAATGCTGACAGTCGAACAGGTAAAAAATTTATCTTTATGGAAAGTAAGATGCACTATCGAAGGTAATAAAATAAAGAAATTTCACTATGAATTTTTACCATATGCTGGAATGGACAAGCTTTCTAAGAAAGTGGTTACTGAGAAAAATGCTATTTTCACCAAGTATTATAATCAACTAAGAGACAGCAATAATTTACCATTTGATTTGTCATCACATGAGATTGGTCCGATTGAAGTTGAGCTTTTTCTCTTTTATCTTGGCTCGAAGGTTCTAAAACTAAGCACATCAGATCCTAGGTTGCTTAATGATTTTATGAAAGAGAACGGTGGGGTTAGGGTTTATAGGGGAGGAATGCGCGTTTATGACTACGGGGAACCAGAAGATGACTGGCTAAACTTAGATCAGAAGAGAATAAGTAATGTGGGAGGGAGCATAGGAAATAAGCTTATTCTAGGTTCCATTTCACTAGAAAGACGCAAAAGTCTTGGGCTAATTGAAAAAACAAACAGAGAGGGTTTTGTGGAGAACGATTCATATAAAGCATTCAAGCAGTCGCTTTTGCAAGTCATTGCCATTGTCAATCATTTGAGAAATATAGATAAGTTACAAATTAAAGAAATATATGAAGGATCAGCACAGACTGAGCCAGTTTTGCATGATGTAGATTTATTGAAGGACATAACAACTGAGAAGATCGCAGATTTTTCTGAAGGATTAACTGAAGAAAAGAAAAATGAGGTCAATAAATTTAGAGATGAAATTATTGAAGGCTTAGAAGTCATCAAAGAACAATATATTAAAAGCCACGATATTCTTATTAAAAGTGCTGGTGCTGGTTTAAGTCTTGGGGTGGTAATTCATGAAATTGAAAAAAGAATTAAAGAACTCAGAAGAGTGATAGATGTTGTTGATTTTAATGTAAAGAAGGTAAAAGAAATAGTTTTATCAATTTCTAAATTAGTTGGTAATTATTCTGTGTTACTAAGTAATACCACTAAAGAAAAAGTACAACTTTCTAAAGTGGTTGAAGATTCAATATATAACTGCTCATTTAGGTTTGAGGCTCATAAAGTTTCTGTATCCCAGCTATATAAAAAGCATAAGTTAGTCAAAATAAATTGTGCCACAAATATTATTGTTGGAGCTCTTCTCAATATTTTTGATAACTCGCTCTATTGGTTAAATGCTTATGATATTAAAGATAAAAAAATATTGATTGACTTTAATGACTACAAAGATGAGATTGGAGTCTTGGTGGCAGATAACGGTAAGGGGTTTTTATTATCGGCAGAGGATGCAATTAAACCCTTTATTTCAATGAAAAATGGAGGTACAGGCTTAGGGTTACACATTGCCGATGAAATGATGAAGATCCATAAAGGGCGCCTTGTAATAAGGAATTTTAAAGAATTTAAATCTTTACCTAAGGAGTTTGAGCAAGGTGCCATCGTAGAGTTAATCTTTAAGAAGAATGAAACTAAATGATTATAGCGATTTTACTAAAGTTGTAATCATTGATGATGACTACAATGAAGGTAATGAAGTTCGGAAAGCACTACTCGGTGCGGGTATTTCATCGGCTTTTTTTCATATATCGTCTAGTCAACCTGAACCTAAAGGTCCTTATAAAAATGTACGCTTAGTATTCTTAGATTTAGACCTAGACCACCTAGGCGTGCAAGAGAACCCAACTCAAGGTGCCTCAATAACATTGGCTACCCTTTCGAGGGTCGTAGATAAGAGTAGTCATTATGTTTTAGTATTATGGTCTGCAAAAACCACGAGGCCAATAGCTCGTGAGTTTAAGCGTCAACTGAAGAGAACAAAAACAGTGGCAAATCCTATAAAAATTATAAGTTTAGGAAAAAATACTTGTAAAAATACCTCAGGAAGTTATAACTTATCAAAAATTAAGAAAGGAATTAATTCTGGTTTAGAAAGCCTTCCCGCCTTCTCAGTCTTTTCAGAAGGAGAGAGGATTTTCGGCAATGCAATCGCTAAAACAATGGTCTCAATTTCGAAGCGACGTAGTGATCAAACTTTGTCAAAAGTTATTAATTCTTTAGCTAAAGCCAGTGCGCCACGTCCACGTGAACTAGTTGCAAATAGTGCTCTACTCAATTTCAATGGACTCATTGAAGACTCTATAGCTAGAGAAGTCTTAGCTCATGATTTTGGAGATTTACATTCTAAATTAAATGAGGAAGAGCTAAATCCCCGTCAGTGTGCAGAATTAAATTATCATTTAATTTTTTCGCCCGATAAGGTTTCTGATAGTGGTCAAATTATTTTTTTAAGAAAAAACAAAAAATTTATTAAAGACGTTTTTGGTGACGAAATGAATTGTGAAGCATATAAATCAATGAGATGTTTTGTGGTAGAAGTAACACCGATTTGTGGAAGCGCTCAATCTAACGGTCTTCGCTATGTCATTCAAGGGGTGATTCATCCTCAGTTCAGAAAAGTAAGAACTAGTAAGGATGAAATTCGTGCAACAAATGTGTCAGGCTATACGTTTAAAGACAGCTTTATATATAGCGGAAAAATTTGTCGAATGTCTTTTAATTTAAGATCTTATAGTACTGACATAAAGGATGTGGATTCTGGCGTAGTTAGTGAAAAACTTCGAGCACATATTGTGATGGACATTCAACATAAAATCGCCTCTTATATTTCTCGTCCTGGACACTCATTGCTTTACTAGCCATACACCACCTAGCAATATAGACGACATAGAGTGTTTGCTAAAGTCTTTAGAATTAGTCGCGCTGAATTGAAATACGTTAACTAAGGTTAAGTATCACTTATAAGACAGTTTTGTTTGGAAGTGGCGGAATTGGTCACGAATCACTAAGTATATTTATTCACTTCGTTCCAAATCTACTAAGTGTTCTCGACCCCAGCTCGCTCGCCTCCGGCATCGCTGCGCTCCTCAATTCCCGACGAAAGCAAAGCAGTTTGCTTTCTCCGCTCCACCATATTAAAAAAATCCCCATGAGGGGAATTTTTAATATGGTGGAGATGGCGGGAATTGAGCCCGCGTCCGAATCAGGTACCACATGGTGCTTCTACAGTGTGTAGTTACTCCTTTGATTTAAAGCTTATGTCTTAAGAAGAAACAAAACAACATAAACTCGAGTTGTTACAAGCTTAAACATATGCGACAACGGCGCTTATGCCCAGAGCCTCGTGGCTATTCTACAACCGTGCCGTATGAGGCGTTTAACACGATCGCATCGATCCGGGTCTAGGCGAATGGTTACGCTAGAGCGGGAGCGAATCCAAACGCGTTAGCGTATGGACTTGGTATTGCTTTGTTTGCAAATACAGATGGAACCTCTTTACGAATTGATTTCCAGTTTTCGACACTGCACACAATGGGTAGGCTAACCGTCGATGCCTAGCATCCCCAGAAAGCACCGAAGTGTTTTCTCAGTTGAGTGAATACTCAACTATATGGAGAAAGGGAAGTAACTAAGTACTTCTATGCTTTCTGGGAATATCGTGTACGGGTGATGACGAATCAAGGTCCAGATTCTTTCGTGGTTGTTATTGACTCTTCAAGATGCGGTCAATTTCGCGTTTATTGTCTCGGTCTTTAAGCGTTTGGCGCTTATCAGCTTGTTTTTTACCGCGAGCAAGCGCGATACCGAGCTTGATAGTACGTTTATTATTATACCACTTTAAAGCCACTATTGTCAACCCTTGCTTCTCGCTTCCAGTCTCCAGCTCATCGAGCTGTTTTCGGCTTAAAAGCAGCTTTCTGGCTCGTTCTGGGTCGTAGCTTTTTGGGGTATTGGCAACTTGGAAAGCGGTTACTGAAGCATTCACTAAAAAGGCTTCTCCACCACGAATAATGACATAAGCGCCATTTAAGCTGGCTTTTCCAGCCCGAATGGCCTTTACTTCGTAGCCATGCAAAACAACCCCCGCTTCGTATTGTTCGAGGAATTCGTAGTCAAAGTACGCTTTTTTGTTTTGGATGTAATCAGCCATATAAAGTATGACGTTCTAACTATAGATGGTATTACAACTTAGAGCAATTGGGCTTTTTTGGACAGTCTGTGGGCGTAGGGCGGTTTGCTCGTAAAGTGTGTTTTTTTCTGTATAATGCACCGTACTATGTCAAATTTAGAAAACGAAAAGAAGCCAGAGAATAACGAAGAAAAACCAACTTCGGAAGTGCCTTCAACTGAGTCTACACCAGCACCTGAAGCTGAGAAAAAGGCACCTGAGCCTAAGAAAGCTCATAGTCATAATCCACTGCCGCGTTTGCGCGAGGTGGGGCACAATATGCCGATTGGTCCAGGCAACTTCTGGAACAATATGCTTTCAACGGTACTCCTCTTGGTGCTGGTTATGATGGCGTTTAGTTACCTGACTGAATCAAAGGTGCAGCCAGAAGAACTTTCTATCTCTCAGGTGGTTACACAGGTGCAGGCTGGGGAAGTGAAGGAGATTGTCGTGCGTGGTAGTGTGCTTGAAATTAACTATAACGACGAGACTCGTGTGCGGGGTGAAGCAAAGAGAGAAACAGACGCTTCTGTTTCTGAGTCGCTTTCAAACTTTGGTGTGACTACCGAGCAGCTAGCTGCTATCGAGATTGATGTGCAGCGAGAGACTGGCTTTGCGTATTGGTTTGGACAATTTGCACCATTCCTTTTCCCGTTACTCTTTTTGATCCTGATTGTTTGGTTTTTCACTCGTTCAGTGAAAGGAGCAGGTATGCAAGCGCTCAACTTTGGTTCGAGTAAGGCTCGGATGATTGATCCAAATGACACTGCTCAAAAAGTGACCTTTAAAGATGTGGCTGGAGCAAAAGAAGCGAAGCAAGAACTGGAAGAGATTGTAGACTTCCTCAAGAACCCAAAGAAGTTTTTGGATATTGGAGCGGAGATTCCTAAGGGTGTGATGATGATGGGTGCGCCAGGTACTGGAAAGACACTGCTTGCACGAGCGGTAGCAGGGGAGGCGGGAGTGCCATTCTTCTCAATCTCTGGTTCTGAGTTCGTAGAAATGTTTGTGGGTGTGGGTGCGTCTCGAGTACGTGATCTGTTCTCAATGGCGAAGAAAGCTGCACCAGCTATCATCTTCGTTGATGAAATTGATGCGGTGGGACGAGTGCGTGGTACGGGAGTGGGCGGAGGAAACGATGAGCGAGAGCAAACTCTCAACCAGATCTTGGTTGAGATGGATGGCTTTGAGCCAAATGCCAAAGTGATTGTGATGGCTGCCACCAACCGTCCTGATGTGCTCGACCCAGCTCTCCTACGCCCTGGTCGTTTTGACCGTCGGGTGACTATCGACCTGCCTGACCGCAAAGACCGCGAAGATATCCTTAAGGTACATGCTCGCAAGAAGCCACTGCAGGATGATGTGAACCTAGAGATTATTGCGATGCGTACCCCAGGTTTCTCGGGTGCTGACCTTGCTTCTTTGATGAACGAAGCGGCTATCTTGGCTGCGCGTGAACTTCGAAAGAAAGTGGGACAGTTTGATATTATTCGCTCAATTGAAAAGGTGATGCTCGGTCCAGAACGAAAGAGTCATGTGCTCTCAGGTCGGGAACGACTGATTACCGCGTACCACGAAGTTGGACACGCGCTTGTGGCTTCGGTGCTTCCGTATGCAGACCCGGTACAAAAGATTTCGGTTATCTCACGAGGGAGAGCAGCGGGGTATACCCTTAAGCTTCCTGACGAAGATCGACGGATGCACACGAAGAAAGAATTCCTTGATGACATTGCGATGACCCTTGGTGGATACGTAACTGAAGAGATGGTGTTTGGTGACCTTTCAACCGGGCCAAGTAACGATCTGCAGGTGGTAGCAAACCTCGCTCGCGATATGGTGACGAAGTACGGTATGAGTGCGCTTGGTCCTGTCGCTCTTGAAGGTACAGGGGGACGAATGATTGGTGGAGGAGTTAGTGAAGACCGTGGCTACTCACCACAAATCGCCAAAGCGATTGATGACGAGGTATCTCGGATTATTCAAGAAGGAAAAGATCGAGCTAAAGAAATTCTCACCAAGTACCGACCGGCGCTTGATGTGATCTCTAAGCGACTAGCAGAAGTGGAGACACTCGAACGAGAAGAGTACGAAGCGCTCTTGAAGCGAGAAGGGGTGGAGATTCAGGATGCCTTTAAGAAGCAACGAGAAGAAGACGCGAAGCTTGGCGATCCAAGTAAGTTGCTTGAGTCTGGAAGTGTTTTGGTCTAAGTACCACTAAAAACAACCCGAAGCCTTTGGCTTCGGGTTGTTTTTAGTTTAGAGTGGTCGCAAGATTTCCTCTTGTACTATTAGTCCGTCTTCCATATGAAGGACACGGTTTGCTCCAAGCGCATATTCGCGTTCGTGGGTGACCATCACTACGGTCTGGCTGGTCGTGCGGTTGAGGTTGCTTAAGAGTTCGATAATTTGTTTGCTTGAGACAGTGTCGAGGTTGGCGGTTGGTTCATCAGCAAAGATAATCTTAGGAGTACTCGCAATCGCTCTAGCAATTGCGATACGCTGCTGTTCGCCGCCAGAGAGTTCAGCTGGGAGGTTTTGGTATTTGCCGGCGAGTCCCACATCATCAATCGCTCGATCTGCTTTGGCAGAGGCGTCTTGCCAGAGTTCACCACGCATCAAAAGCGGCATCATCACATTTTCTCTAGCTGAGAGGTCAGGCACAAGGGCGTAGTCTTGAAACACATAACCAAGGGTATTCAAACGAAATGAGGTACGTTCTTTTTCAGATAGGGCAATTACGTCTGTACCATCCACAAAGAGTTGACCACTACTTGGGGTATCGAGTACTGAGAGCTGATACATAAGCGTTGATTTTCCTGCGCCCGACTTTCCCATGATGGCCACGAACTCTCCTTGCTGTACCGTTACGTCTACACCACGAAGTACATGGGTAATGAGTGGTTCTTTACCAAAGGTACGATGCAGGTTTGTGGCTTGAATAATAGACATATTATTTCCTACCAAGGATAGCATTAAGTGTGTTTTGCTTGGCAATCATCCAGGCAGGTACAAAGCCAGCAATCAGAGTAATCACAAAGAGAATTATAAATTTATAGAACGTTTGTTCTGGATCAGCCGAGAGAATACCGTCACTAAACGGAAATTGAATAGGATTTTTATCAAAGTACGGCACAAGCACTCCGTAGGTCAGAAAGGCCCCAAGGAACGAACCGGTCAGGGCATAGAACGCCGCTTGGGCTACATAGGCTATCTCAATCACTTCTCGTTCAATCCCAATCCCTTTGAGGATACCAATGTGTCGCCGTCGTGACAGGGCATTGATGAAAATAATAATAAAGATAGTGATAGAGGCAACGACGATACCAATTGAACCGATGAAAGTTCCCAGTACATTGAAAGTATTTTTGATATCAATCAAAAACTTAGGGAGGTTTTCTTCGAAGGTGAGTATCTTAGCGTATTGATCAAGACCACTCGCTTTCATTGAAGCCACTATCTCAGCGTTATCCTCGGGATTGCCTGTGCGGATGACTATCTGGTCAGCGTTACGATCAAGGCGATTGAAGAGGCGACGAAACTCTCGTTCCGGAATATACGTAGTGAGGTTTACCTCATCCACTTTAGACTGAACAATCCCTTTGACGGTGAATTCTTTTGAGATATCTCCAATGGTGAGGCGAACCGTGTCGCCCGGATGAACATTGGCGACACTTTCAAATACGTCACCAAACTGCTGTGCATACTCTTCAATGTAGTAGACACCAATCAAAATAAACCCCTCCTCTTCGGGGTTTAAGTATTCGCCTTCAATGACAAGGTCTTCCAGTCCAGTCATTTCGTCCTCTTGTATTGGATTAATACCAGTAACGCGTACCGCTGCGACATCTCGCGTATTTTGAAGGTTGCGGCGTTCTTTGTAGTTTGCTTCCAAGGTTGCCGCTCCTGAAAACCGTACGGAATAGGTATCAATTTCCGGGTAGGCTTCTATTTCTCGAATAAAAGATCCTGTCTCAAGGATATTGTCTTCTTCATCGAGTTCGGTAATAACAATGTCACCAAGGGCACTTTCACGAACTGCTTTTTCAGCTCCTTCAATGAGACCAACTAAAATACCCGACACTGCAATAAGATTGAGGAAGGTGAGCATCATCACAAAAATGATGAGAGAGGTTGTCCAAATACTGGCGCGCTGTATTTGGCGTAGTCCTAACAGCAGTCCGATACGAAGACTACGCATACCTTATGGAGCGACAACAACACTTCCTTCAGAGAGACCGCTAATCTCTAAGAAGCTATCATTACCAATAAACAACACTTCCACTGTCGTCGTTGCAAATTTGTTGCCATTTTGCAGCAAGACAACACTGTTTCCGGCTGTGTCAGTAGTCACAAATCGTTTTGGGATACGAAGTACATCCGTTTTTTGTTCAGTAATAATATCAATATCAGCATTAAGTCCTGCTCGTAGCCAGTCTGGAGAATTGTCTAGTTCGATAGTAACTTCAAAGTACGCAACTCCGTCTATCTGAATAGCTATAGGCGACACATATACAACAGTTCCTTCTTGTCTGTCACTACTTCTGGCGTCAAAGACAGCAATTACTTTTTGGTCAACAGCTATTTTTGTGATGTCGATTTCTGGTACACGCGCTTTGAGTGAGAAGGCATCTTTAGAAAGCAGGGTGATCACTGGCGCACTTTGCGCAGTCTCACCTTTGGTTATTGATACGTCTGTGATACTTCCTGCAAAAGGTGCCACGATAGACCGGTCAGCAATGCGGGCGTCTATAGCTGCAATACGAGCTTTGGCTTGGGTGACAGCGGCACTCACTTCAGTAACTTCTTCGTTGCGGGCTGGGGCGGTGGTGAGAGAGTTTTGATTTTCAGCCGCTTTTACAGCATCCTTGGCAGCCGCAATTGCATTGTCAGCTTGAGTCATGGCCAAGATGTACGCATTCCGTAACGAAGTGTATGACTCACTTCGAGTGTTGGGTACTTCTATTAACCACTCTGAATTGTGGTAGGTGCTCCCTGGCGTCAAAAGGAGATAGAGCCCACAATTCCCAAATGGTGCCGGCTGGTCGAAGCTGGCAAGAGCGATACCTTCCTCTGCTTCTGTGTATGAAAATGAGTAGCCAGATTTTGCACTTGAGCTAAAAACTTTAATTGCGTACGTGTCTTGGTCTTCACAGCGGTACGTGCCACTTACTATTGGGGGAACACTTTCTTCATTTGGGTCTACCGCTTCAGCACTGAGTCCAGTTGAAAGGAGAGCAATCCGTGCGTTCTCAACCTTTTGTTCTTCTTCACTCGTTACACGGTCGAGATTTTCTTTGGCGTTTTGCAAGGTGGTGTTAGCAAGTGTCACGGTCTCTGCTCGAGGTCCGGCGACTGTCTTTGCATAAGATGCGTTCGCTGCCTCCAGTGCGGCCACTGCTTCCGAACGCTCTGCCACCAGCTGTGTTGAGGCAAGAGTAGCTAAGAGATCACCTTCTTCAACTTCTGAACCCTCAGTTACTAAGATATCAGTCACAATACCAGTGGCTGGAAAAGCCAAGTCGGCGCTTTGTTTGGCTTCAACAAAACCTGAAATCGAGACCATTTCTTGTACTGTGCCTCGTTCAACTGTTGCTGTTACATATTCGGGTGTTCGAGAACTTTGTGTGCTGTAGAGAGCAAACAGCGCCAGTCCGATAAGAACAATACTAAGAAAAACGTATTTAATTGGTACACCTAAGAACGACATTACTATGAAGTATATCATTCAGGTAGTGCGCAAAGTGCGCGTGTTTCACAGCTCGGTCGGACTTTATGTTCAAGATTCAATATTTTGTCCATCCACTTGGACTCGAATCTTACAGATTCCTGTCCACTCATATGTCTCTTTTGTTCACTCCGTTCCAAAAGATACTATATGAGTCTTGCGAAATGGGTCCCATCCCATTTCTCACCAAGGACCACAGATTATATGAAATTCAAAACAAAGTCCGTCCTCTTGGATTCGAACCAAGGACCGCAGAGGTATAAGCTCTGTGCTCTAACCAACTGAGCTAAGGACGGACTTTATTTTTAATGTTCATTTCTTAAGCTGTGCTCTAATCAACTCCTATTGCTTCGTAAACATCAGCAATTCGCTTCGCGATCGGGAAAAATATGAAACCGTTCATATTTTTCAGCTCGGGCGGAGTGTCGAAACTATACCGTATTTGGAGCTTGCAGACAACGAAAAAAGGGGCGGCCGTAAGGCCGCCCCTGTTCTTCTTCTTTTCCCTTCCTTACATCTGAACCACAATGTCCTTCAGGTCCTTCCGAACTTTCTTGTATGCTTGTGTAGCATCTTCTGGTGAACGATATCCAACCGCGAGTAATACGGTAGCATGTAGATTAAGTGCTTTGAGACCAAGTACTTCATCAAAAGCATTCGAGTCAAAACCCTCCATCGGACTGTTGTCTACACCTTTCTCTGCGGCCGCTACCATCATGGTGCCAAGCGCAATGTACGCCTGCTTTTGAGCCCAGACAAGACGATCTGCTTCAGTAAGACTCGTGAGGTGCCCGACCATCATGTCTTTGTAGCCATCAACAGAACCAGCGGGAAGCCCACGAGTAGTTTCGATACGACTGGTGTATTCTGCGATGTACGCAGCGTCTACATCAGTGCGAGCAGCTAGTACGAAGAGAGCGGCATTTCCTCCCACGTGCCCCTGATTGTATGCTTTACCCATAAGGACTTCCTTTTTTGCAGCGTCAGTCACTACTACGATTTGAAATGGTTGGAGGCCATAGGAAGTCGCGGCTAAGTTTCCTGTCTCAAGAATGTATTCTAAATCTGCGGCTGCAAGTTCCTTACTCACGTCAAACTTTTTTGTAGCGTAACGCCACTCTAACCAATTTTTTGTATGCATAGGGCAGCAGTATACGTGTATGTGCGACCATGGGGTAGACGGTATAACATGGGCATAAGCGTAGTGACATTGTAATGACAATGTCATATACTGTTGCCTATGGCCAAAAATAAACAAACAACACTCCAAATTCGAATTGACGAACAAACAAAAGATCAAGCTAAGCAGATTTTAGGCGAGCTTGGTCTTGATATGTCGAGTGCAATAAAGCTCTTTTTAAAAAATATTATTATTACCGAATCAGTTCCACTTGAACTACGAAGTGAAAAGGGTATGTTGGCAGAACGAAAGTGTGAGCTCCTGCGAGATGTTGCTCTTGAATCAGCGAAAGCGCGTCAGACAAAATAAAAAATCCCCCGGCAATTGCTTGCTGGGGGACTGGATGATAGCTGAGTGCTTTTAACGGAATTCATCCGCATAGTGTATGGCGCGCGATACCTATGCTATCCCGTGGCGGATTGTATGTCCGCCCGTATCAACTGTACCAGGTCATGGGACATGTCCTTTCAGGACGTTCGGTGCGTCGCGATTGCGACAAACAGAAGAGCGATGCTCGGAGCCGGCCGCCGTTCAGGAATTGGCGCGCAGGTCCAGGCAGGAGGTCTTGGCCGAGGGAGAGGTTTTCACGGTGCTCATGTAGCTGGTGAAGGGGGGATCGTGATGATGCATGGCATCTCCTTCTGTGGGTTGAAAGAACAGGACATGTCTTAGCGCGCGGGCTCGCGGCGCAACAAGTGCGGCTGCGAGCTAGCTCGAACATCGAGCGCGCTTTGACATGATTACTATAGCATACTAAGAGATATTGTCAAGTAATCAAATATGTGGTCTTTTAAATCATTAGCCCTGCGAACTTTGTTCGCAGGGCTAATGATTTCCTTATTCCATGTGGAGGTTTTTGCTCAAGGTTTGTATCTTCTCAGCGATTTTTGGATATTTTTTGAGCTCGCTATCGGCTGCGATAAGCGCTTGTGCTTCTTTACGGGCCGCCTCTACCATTTTGATGTTCTTGATAGCTTCCATACCAAGGTCAGTGAGTCCCCACTGCTTCATACCGTAGAGTTCGCCACTGCCGCGCAAGGTAAGGTCGTACTCAGCCAGCTCAAAACCATTTTTTGCTTCAGTCAGGGCCTTGAGCCGCTCGAGTGTCTTGCCGCTTTTGCCAGTGGTGTCTTTGGTGGTCACGGCAAAGCAGTACGCTTGATGTGTACCGCGTACTACTCGACCGCGTAGCTGATGGAGCTGTGCGAGACCAAACCGCTCCGCTCCTTCAATGATGATGTTGGTAGCATTGGGGACGTTTACACCGACTTCTACTACTGAAGTAGCAACCAGAATATCAATCTCGTGACTGAGGAACTTGAGCATCACTGTATCTTTTTCTTTTGGTGTCATCTTGCTGTGGAGAATATCGATACGCGCATTTTTGAAGACGAGCTTCTTGAGTCGCTCCGCTTCTTGCTTCACTGACTTGAGCTGGAGGGCGTTTTCTTTGCTTGGGTCCGGTTCTTCAATCCGCGGGCAGATGACGTAGGCTTGTCGACCAGCGGCCAATTCTTCACGGACATGTGCGTACACTTCCTCCATGTGGCTTGGCGTATAAATTTTGGTGATGATGGGCTTGCGGCCTTTTGGCATTTCATCAAGCAGTGAAATATCCAAGTCTCCATACACGGTAAGGGCCAGGGTACGCGGGATAGGAGTAGCGGTCATTGAAAGTAAGTGCGGCATACGCGTATCTTTTTTGGCGAGGGCCCGTCTTTGGTTGGTACCAAAACGGTGCTGTTCGTCGATAATGACGTGAGCAAGGTGTTTAAATTCAACCGACTTATAGATGAGTGCGTGCGTACCAATAAGAATAGGTATCTCGCCGTTTTTTACCCACTTGAGTAATTGAGCTTTAGAAATCGGAGTAGGCTTCTCAGGATTACTTTTTGACGGAAACTTCATACAGCCACTACCGGTCACCAGTCCAATCTGAATCGGCAGGTGTTTGAAATACTGAATAAAACTTTCGAAGTGTTGCTTCGCTAAAATTTCCGTTGGTGCCATGTATGCTACCTGCAAGTTTCCAAACTGGAGTTTGCTCGCTAAGCCTTCTGGTGGGCGAGAGGTGGCAACAGCATAAGCAGTGGTGGCGGCAACTGCGGTCTTACCACTACCGACGTCTCCTTCGAGGAGTCGAGACATGGGGTGTTTGCCACCGAAGTCTGTGAGAATGTCTGCGATAGATTTCTTTTGAGCATTGGTGAGCGGAAAGGGAAAACGTTCAGTAAAGGCTTCAATATGTTTTTTGTCAGTCACTACTACGTAGCTTGAAGTCACACTTATCTGTGCGCGTTCTTTAGCTTTGGCGGTCTGAATATAAAATACCTCTTCAAAGGCAAAGCGCTTGCGAGCACTCTCTGCATGCTCGGCTTTTTTGGGAATGTGTATCCACTGCAGCGCAGTCTTGAGGATTGGGAGGTTGTATCGTTTTAATACTTCTTCAGGGATAGGATCTCCTAGTACATCAAGGATGCCCGCAGCAAAACATTTTTGGACCGTGTGAAAAAACCACTTTGAAGTCACACCTTTAGTCTCCCTGTAGACCGGGTAGATAGTCTCGTCGAGACTCTCGGTGTTATTAAAAATTGAATCGTGACGGTCGATAGGGAGGCTATCAAGCTTTTCCACCTCTGGATTGGTGAGATAGAGTTTGCCTTCAGTCCCACCGACTTTTCCCGCCACTTTTACATACATGCCATCAGTCATCATTTTGGCGATGTATGGTTGATTGAACCACATGATTTTTATGCGAGCTGTGCCGTCCTCCACCCAACCTTCAGAAATAGGCACCTTACTTTTCCAAGACTTTCGCGTATTGAGTCCGCCAATTTGTCCAAAGACAATAGCGTCTTGCCCTTTCACCAAAGAACCAACTGATTGAATAGAAGAAATATCTTCGTAGCGTTGTGGCAGGTGCAGGAGGAGTTGTTGTATGGTTGCAATACCAAGGCGCTTAAGCGCTTTTTTGTGAGGTTCATCAAGACGAAAGTGAGTAGTCAGAAGGTCAGTAGGGAGCATGGTGTAATCATAACAGACTAATGAAGGGGAGAAAAAACAGCTTGACACTCTTTATAAAAAGAGTAGGATTTTTGTATCGGCAATGGAGCCGATGTACATTTGACCACGTGACGTTTGTTATGTGGTTTGGGGATTAGCCTCTGAGTAGTGCAACGGCACGACTGAAACAGGGCCGGACCCGCAACAGGCTCGCTGACGCGATGATTCCTGGACTTTGTTCTTCTGGTCATCCGACCTTTGTTCTTCTTTTTGTTCTTTATTCTCGATCTGATTTTTTTGAAAACCGCACATATTTTATGTGCGGTTTTTTGTATGTATAGGGAGCAAAACATTGACTTTTACATAAAAATGTGCTAATATATAAAGAGCTATAAGACGGGTGTCTTGTGGCAATAACAGCTCTTTTAGGAGATATGCATGTGCACTGTTTGGATTGTTTCGCCCCATGGCATCCGCGCCGTCGATCCCGCCGCTCTCGAGCCCAAAGCTCGCATCGAGCGAGCCTGGAACTGGGCTGCGGAAATCACGCGCAGCAAGCCCGCAGTCAAGACGCCGAAGCCTGCCGTCATGTTGCGGCCAGCTTCGGCACCCGCTCCACTCCAGTACGGAGGGAATCTGCTGAAGTCGAAGTCCTATGACTACTCGAGCAAGGACGATAGCCGCGACCATTACCGGATGCGCTGCAACCAATCGAATGACCGCAACAAGACCTGCGGTCTCCGCAAGCGCCGGTTGCAGGTCGAGCGCTGGTAAGTACTGACCATGCCCCACGAAGCCCGATGGAAAAAGAACTTTTGTTTTCTTTCCGTCGGGCTTTTTATATTTAGTCACTCTGGCGTATACTATTCTTTCACTTATACATTTAGTACCTTATTTATGCCTCAGAAAAAAGTTGTTGCTACCAAAAAAGTATCTAAGAAAACTCCAAAAAAAGACTATGGCAAGATGGCCATGGCGCTCCATAAAAAACTAAAAGGGAAACTAGAGGTGGTTTCAAAGGGAAGGCTTTTAACTCGTGATGACTGGAGTACGATGTACAGTCCAGGGGTGGGGGCTGTTTCAAGTCATCTGGCAAAGCATCCAAAAGACGCACGTGAATACACCATGAAGAGAAACTCTGTCGCGGTCATTAGTGACGGCTCTGCAGTGCTTGGTCTTGGTAACATCGGTCCGATTGCTGCACTGCCAGTTATGGAGGGTAAGTGTGCAATTCTGAAAGAAATGGCCAACATCGACGGTTTTCCAATTGTGCTTGATGTGCATGATGTAGAGGGAATAGTGTCTGCCGTGAAAGCGATAGCTCCAACGTTTGGTGCTATTAACCTAGAAGACATTGCGGCTCCGCTTTGTTTTGAAATTGAAGAACGTCTTAAAGCGGAACTCTCTATCCCGGTGATGCATGATGATCAACACGGTACGGCAATGGTGGTTTTGGCGGGACTGATTAATGCTGCCAAGGTGGTGAAAAAAGAATTTACCTCACTTAAGGTGGTGGTCATAGGAGCTGGGGCGGCTGGACGAGCAGTGACACTCCTTCTCTTGAAGGCAGGTATTTCAAATATTATTGTGACCGATAGCAAGGGAATTATTTATAAAGGCAGAAAAGATTTGGCAGGATACAAAAAGAAACTAGCAGAAACAACTAACCCAGAAACACGACAAGGAGATGTACTGACTGCGGTGACTGGGGCGGATGTGGTGATTGGAGTATCGGGTCCAGGTACTATTGCTAAAGTGCACGTAGCAGCGATGGCACCAAAAGCGGTGGTGTTTGCGCTTGCAAACCCTGTACCAGAAATAATGCCTGAAGATGCAAAGCAAGCGGGAGCAGTAGTGATAGCAACTGGTCGCTCTGACTATCCTAATCAAATCAATAACTCCCTCGCGTTCCCGGGAGTATTTAAAGGTGCGCTCGATAGAGGAGTGAATCATATTACCGACGAGATGAAACTCGCAGTGGCAAAGAAGCTGGCAGGGTTAATCAAGAAGCCAACAGCAGACATGGTGATACCTCCGGTCATGACGCCAGGCTTAGTAAAGGCGGTCGCCAGTGTGATTAAGTAGAAAAGGGAAGAAAATAAAAGCCCCAAAATGCCTTGCATTTTGGGGCTTTTATCGTTATTTTACAGCGTAAATGCTGTACAAAACACAAAAAGTATGCTATAGTAGTAGCTAGTACAACTTCCAAGAAAGGTATTCTATGGAAACCGTTCCTTCAGAAGAAAGATATCTCCCGCCCTCTGTCCGCAGTGCAAAAGCTCGAAAAGACCGTGCTGAACTCAGGCGTCTCGGTTTGCGCGGGAACGAAGTCAAGAGAGAGCTTAATGCCTGGCGAAAACTCCAGGGTGTGCTCCCCCTCAAACCAAAACGGCCGAAGCGGCCGTACAAACCACTCAGTGCCGAGCAGAAGGCAAGTCAGGCCGAGACCCGCTACCTCAACCAGTTGCGTCGAAGCGAGTTGGTCGCAATCGCTCTGGCGGATGCTGAACAACACGCTGAGTCCAACCGTATTGGTTGGGCAGAGGAAGAGTGATTTCACTCTTCCGCCTAGGACACATGTCCTAGGTTTTCTTTTTTTATATTTGGGTATACAGTTAATAAGGATTCTTTTGTTCAACCGCCATTTAGGAGGTCGCTATGGCACTCGTGCAAGTCGCACTCAAAACAACTCCGTTTCGTCAGACTGTCCAGCGCTTGCCTAGCAAGCGCGGACGTCAAGCGGGGAAACTCCTCATCTCGCAAGAGCTGAACACGCTCGAAGCCAATTTCGGCAGGATCCCAACGCGGGAACCGGCACCGTTCCAGCTCTACAACATGTGAACCCTGGCCCAATGTTACTTTGTAACATTGGGCCTTCTTCATATCAAATGCATATTGACATTATGGTATTTAGTTGTATTGTTTTGACTGGCGTTCTTGCCAGAAACAATATCCAAGGAGTTCTTTGATGACACAAGCAAATGATGGTATGTCCACCATTGCGATTTTGCCGCACCAGTTTGCGGTGGCTGCTCTGGTCGGACCCATTGATGCGACCAAAGAAGAAGCGGGTGACCTGCTTTTGATTTTGGGGGAGCGCGGCTTTTTGGCGCAATTTCCCAGCTTTCACATCCGGGTACTGCCGAGGGTCCGAAAGACGGCGCATGGTTACGAAGATGCACTGGATCAACCTCTCGATCACTACATCGTGGGCGCTGTTCCGACATCACGCCTCACACGTGCTCGTCGCGAGCTCGGCGTTGCTCTCAAACGAGCGACGGGGAGGTCTGCGTACTTCTCGAAGATCCCGCGGCCGATGCTGCAGCTCGTGAAAACTTGAACCAACTGCACCCGTGTTCAAAAGTCCAACTACGGTTGGGCTTTTTCTTTTTCCCCACAAACACTTGTCAGTTTTGAAAAGCTATACTACACTGATTTGGTAGATAGAGTTACTTAATTAAATAAACGTACATACATGGAACCAATCGCACTCGCGTTCCTTGTGACCCTCGGGGCCGGCCTAGCAACAGGTATCGGGAGCCTCTTGGCGTTCACGAGAACCAAACCAAGTGACAAATTTTTAGCATTCATGCTCGGGCTTTCAGCCGGAGTGATGATATACGTCTCACTCGTTGAGATTTTCCAAAAAGCAGTAGTGAGTCTAACTGCCGCTTTTGGTGATTCAGGCCAAGGATATCTTTGGGCAACAGTTGGCTTTTTTGGCGGCTTTATTGTCATTGCTATTATCGACAAAATCTTCGGTCATTTCCACGATCATGGTGAAGAAGATACCGTGACACACAATCATGCTCATCATGAACACCACGACGATGCGCACGACGTAGACATTGCCGGCATGGTCTCAGAGATGGATGCTTCAGAAGAAAAAGAGAGAAGGGGCTTAATGCGAATGGGACTTTTTACGGCGATGGCAATTGCTATCCATAATTTCCCCGAAGGTCTAGCTACCTTTATGGCAACCATTCAGCAGCCTTCACTCGGTATTGCCTTTGCTGTCGCTATTGCTATTCACAATATTCCAGAAGGAGTAGCAGTATCAATTCCAATCTATCGCGCCACTGGAAGTAAGGTCAAAGCCTTCTGGTACTCCTTTGCTTCTGGTCTCGCTGAGCCTGTCGGAGCGCTCCTCGGATTTTATCTTCTCAGTCAATTCATTAACGAATATTTCTTCGGAGTTATCTTTGCGGGTGTAGCTGGTGTAATGGTCTACATTTCACTTGATGAACTTCTTCCAACTGCTAAGCGCTATGACCACCATCTTCCAATCATGGGAGTGTTTGTGGGCATGGCGATTATGGCAGCCAGCCTCGTACTCTTTGTGGTGTAGTCTGTTACGATTTTGCGCTTAGTTCGTTAGTTAGTAGGTAAGGAGTATATTTCTCTTACTTTAGTCTTAAAATATTCTAACTTATGAATAAAGAATCTGTACTGTATACCGCTATCGGTATCGTGTTTATCCTCCTCATGTTTTGGCTCATGAAGCCAGAGGCAGAGGTGACACCAAACCAAGTGGCGGGAGAAGAAAACATTCCGACAAAAGATGCGGTGACTTATACCTCTCCACATACCGGAGAATCTCTCTCAGTTACTTTTAGTGATGAGAAAGCTGTCTTGCACAGTGAGACGTACAATGACGTAGAGATGGCACAAGTTGAGGCTGCCTCTGGTGCTCGCTATGTAAACGTAGAGCGCGGAGTCTCACTTTGGAACAAAGGGCAAGAAGTGTCAGTCTATCAAGACGATGTCGTGACGTTTCAGGGTCAGACGGAAGCTTCGATAGGTAACCCAAACCCCGGTGAAGTAGAGGTGCTTGAAGCCGCCCTCACGAGCAATGCCTGGCTCTGGAAAGAGACACAGATGAATGACGATACGATAATCACTCCGAAAAAAGCTGATGCATTTAAACTTACGTTTAGTGCTGATGGACGAGTTAGCGGGACCACTGATTGTAATGGCTTTGGCGGAAGCTATGACGTTACTGATGGTGTGCTTACCATGAGTGAGTTTATGATGACGATGATGTACTGCGACGGATCACAAGAAATGGAATTCCAAAAAATGTTGTCCGAACCAGTCACCTTTATGTTTACCGATGCTGGAGAGTTGGTGTTGATGCTGCCACAGAATAGTGGCTCAGTTATCTTTACCCCAGTATTCTAAATGATGAAATAAAAAACACCCCGTACGGGGTGTTTTTTATTTGTGCTACTTTCGTCTAAGGTTGAGGTAGAGGACTATCAGGAAGGCAAAGGTGATGGCAGAGAGGAGTGGGAAAGTGACAAAGCCAAACTGATCGATAACTTTAAGGGCGCAGTCACCACTCCCATCAGCGAGACAGGGTAAGATTCCATCAGCCGAAACTTCTCGAGGTAGCATTTGATAAATGTATTGATACACAGCCACCACAAAACCAAATATCGATAGTCCAATGCTATAGAGTGGGAAGTAGACACTCTCTTTGGTTTTGAAAGCCATGAGTGCAAACAGGGCTTGTGGGTAAAGCGCAATCCGTTGGAGCCAGCAGAGTGAACAGGGAATAAACCCGAAGTACTCTGAATACAAAAGTGAGATAGCGACACTTCCAACCGTGAGGGCTGGGATGATAAACCAAACAAATTTTTGGACGAAGCGACGGTAGTACTTACTTTGGTAGCAGAAGTAGTCGACGTAAAGGCCGACAGTTAGCGCGAGGAGAGCCAAGCCGCCGAGGGCAAAAAGATAATTTAAAGTGAAGAGCAAAGACATATTGTTTTTTAACTTAGCGGAGGATGTGGGATTCGAACCCACGAGAAGTTTAACCCTCTGGCGGTTTAGTAAACCGCTGCCTTCAGCCACTCGGCCAATCCTCCGTAGCCACTTTTGTGGTGGCGACATTATAGACTGTAATCTCGTAGTTGCAAACTCCTGTTCATATTCTTGGGCTTTGCTATACTCCAAAGTAGAGGTTCCTTCATATATCTGTAACTCAACTCGGGAGAACGCTATGCGTACTTTTAGTGACTATCTTTTGTTTGGGAGTGTACCCTTGCCTTGGTGGGGGTATCTCATCTACACATTGGTGATGACCCATATCACGATTGTGACTGTGACGGTGTACTATCACCGTGCTAAAGCGCATCGTGCGCTTGAACTACATCCTGGTCTTGAACATCCCTTTCGTTTCTGGGGTTGGCTCACGACTGGCATGAGTGTAAAAGAATGGACAGCCATTCACCGCTACCATCATGCGAAAGATGATGGTCCTGAGGATCCGCATAGTCCATGGGTACATGGTATCTGGTTCGTATTGTTTGCTGGAGTGATCTTGTATTACAAGGCAGCCAAACGACCAGAGGTCATGATGCACTGTCGGGATATCGCTGATGATTGGATTGAAACAAATCTGTATGGCAATCGGCGTAAAAGTCGGCGCTTTTACGGGGTCGGACTCATGCTCATCATTGACCTAGTGCTGTTCGGGTTTGTGGGCCTTGCTATCTGGGTGGTACAGATGCTCTGGATTCCGTTTTGGGCAGCTGGAGTCATCAATGGTATTGGTCACTGGCCACTTTTCAAATATTTCCTAGGGTATCGAAACGAAGAGACCACGGATAAATCTTCCAACATCGTTCCTTGGGGAATCTGGATCGGTGGTGAAGAGTTACACAACAACCATCATATGTATCCGAAGTCGGCAAAGTTGTCGGTGAAGTGGTATGAGTTTGATCTCGGGTGGTTGTACATCCGCTTGTTTGAAATGGTGGGTTTGGCGAGAGTTAAATACATCCATGACCAAAATGTCCAGAAGGTGGCATAGGACAGAACAAAAGGCCGGGAAATTTATTTCCCGGCCTTTTCTACGTGAATTTTGTTTCCGCGTAGGTGAAGTCTTCAACAATCGAACCGTCTTCGTTAAAGTAGACGTCAGCATCAATAGTGTGACCTTGTAAAACAAGAGGGAACCACAAGGCATCAGCTACCCACATCTTTTCGGCAGGGAGAGAGTTGATAGGGTACCAGGTTGGTGTACCCATCTCTTCGGTAGCGCTTGGTTCTCCTTGCCATGCCTTCAGTGTATACACATGACACTCAAACTTAAGGATATTGGAAAAGTAAAATCTAATAAGACCGACTTGAACCAAGTCTTCTGGTTCAGCACTGAGAGCAGACTCTTCAAATAGCTCTCGCACCGCAGCGGCTGCGGGGGTTTCGTTTTCAAGTACTTTTCCGCCGTAGCCATTTATTTTACCAGCACCAAAACCAATAAGTTTTTCTGATAGTAAGACAGAGTCATTTTTAAGACAAAGACAAAGGGTGGTTGTTTTCATTATGGAGTATCTTAATGAAAATAGTACTCCACATGAGGCTGTTTGTGTAGGTTTACACTCGTGACTCTAAAGAGGCGTTTTTGAATAGAAGGCCTGATCCCACTAAAAGTACGACAAAGAATCCGTTAAGCATAAGTACGGAGAGTACGCCAAATAGTTCATTTTCCGTACTTATACTTGGTCGGTTGATAACAAGTGCTGTAATTGGAATGAGTGCTAATGCGAAGGCAGAGAAGAATAATGTACGAGCCAGTGCGTCTGTATTAAAGCGAGACCAGATAGCTCCAATAAAAAGTATCATTGGCACTAGAAAATACAGCAGGTTTATCGGGTTGTTTTCATTTCCAATAATGCCGACTGCAAGGTTTATCCAGGTAAGAACAAGGCAAGTTCCTACTGCTAGTGCCGCTGCCCCCTTAAAAGCCAAAGAACCAGCTCTGCTGGCAAAAAACTCATAGGTAATACCAGCAACAAACAAAAGTATACCCATGGCAATAAAATCAAAAAAGGTCCAGTTCACTTCGCTTGTAAACTGCATAGCTATAAGGGGGATGAGTAAGATGGAGAGGGTAATTAGGGCTGGTCTAAGAATATTTTTTGTTTTCATATAAAAGTTTTGTTATATATATATTTAAACTAGGGTAAATGGGGGAAGGTTGCAGGGAGAGGAATTTCTCGGCTTGTATAACAAGGAGACGAGAGGATTCGTCCTGACGGTCACTAAGCTATTTTATTTCGTTCCACTCATAAAATAGCAAGTGCCGCGGGACACGACTCGCCGACCCAAAGGGTCCCCCGGCTCCGTCGTTCGAATCCTCTCTTCTCGCGCTCGTGCAAACAAAAACAACCCTGAACGGGTTGTCTTTGGCACTCGCGGAGAAGAGAGGATTCGAACCTCCGGGGGCGTGAACCCCACTTCCTTAGCAAGGAAGCACGATAGACCACTCTGACACTTCTCCATAATTATGTTCCTAAGCCACGTTGTAGCCAAGTGGCATCAAGATAGCATATTTTAGCCTGCTAAGAAAAGATGGCTTTAGTGGGCTATGGCAACCCCTATAATTTCATGAGTAGTACCAAAAGCCTCGGTTAGGGTAGCGAGTGCTTCTTCTAACGTCGCTCCGGTGGTTGTGACGTCATCCACCACCACAATTTTGGTGTATCTTTGTATATCGCTGTACTTTTCAACTGAAAAGATACCTCTCACATTTTCTAAGCGCTCTTTTCTTGGGAGGGAAGTTTGCGGTTTGGTATCAACCGTTCTTTTTAGTAGTGGGTACGTTTGTCCTAAAGCCGTGTTGGCATGTTCCAATATCCTCTGTACTTGATTGTACCCGCGGTCTTGGGCACGTTCTTTTGAAAGGGGGATGGGTACAAAAAGTGTTTCAGAGTTTGCTTCTTTGCTACACCATTCATGGAAAAGTGCACCTAATAGTACCGCGGCTTTCTTGGAGTCGTGGAATTTGTTGGCGGTGATAGCTGCTTTTATGTATGGTTCGTCGTAGTTGCTGAGTGCGGTTATTTTCCCAACCATTTTCGGCTGTAGCAGTCGCAAAAACCGCTCTCGCGTTACCGCTCGTAGGAGCGCAATACTTTTATGAGGAGGGAACAAACTGTCAAAGATATAAGTGAAGATATCCAGCATTACCTCTAGTATACGGTAGAGACGTGATAGAATAATTTCAATACCTAGATATGAAATCATTTAGTACTCTCTTTTCTGGCCTAAAAAGTAAAGGTGCAGCTGCTAACCGTGTGGTTGGTATTGATATCGGGTCTTCTTCTATTAAGGTAGTGGAAGTGCAAGAGCGAGATGGAGTATTGACGCTTACCACCTATGGTGAACTTCAGCTTGGTCCCTATGCTGAACAAGAGATTGGACAGTCGGTTGTTCTTGACTCAAAGAAAGAGCAACAAGCGCTCGTGGATGTGATTCGTGAGTCGGCGGTAAAAGCCACTAACGCTGTCTTTGCGATGCCTCTAGCCTCAAGCTTTGTGACCACTATAAACTTCACCGCTGATATAAAAGAAGATATTTCCTCACGCGTGCGGGTGGAGGCTAGAAAATACATTCCTGTACCAATTGGCGAAGTGACACTCGACTGGGCGGAGATTGACTCAGTTGCAAATAAGGCCGAGAACCGTCGCGATGTTTTGGTGGCCGCAATTCAAAATGAAGCTCTGAATCGATTTCGGGTGCTGATGCAGTTTGTGAACCTCAAAGAGCCACCAACTGAGATTGAGTGTTTTAGTGCTTTGCGTGGAGTATATAAGGAAGAAGAGACCAGTATTGCACTCATTGATATGGGGGCTGTCTCAACCAAGCTTTACATTGCTCAAAATGGACTTCTTCAGCACATGCATCGAGTACGAGCCGGTGGAGCTATTGCTACCAAGCGGATTGCGAGCACTCTTGAACTAACCTTTGAAGAAGCAGAAATAACTAAGCGCAACGCTAAAAAAGAAGATCCAAATTTCCATGATGTAAAACGTGCGCACCACAGCTGTTACGACCGAGCGCTTCAAGAATTTAGACAAGTGATTCGTGAACACGAAGAAAAAACAGAGACAAAAATTGATACCGTATATCTCACTGGAGGGGGATCCCTCTTTCCGACCACTAAGCTTCTCCTGGAAGAGACACTCCAGAAAAAAGTTTCTTACGTCAACTCTTTTAATAAATTAGCCTATCCAGCTTTTATGGAAGACATGATTGCAGAACTTGCTCCAACTTTCCATGTGGCGCTCGGGTCTGCACTCCGAAACTTCGAATAAAGTTACTCCACAGGCGGGGTTCGTTTTACATGTAAAAAGAACGTATACTTTTGTATATGCCTGGTTCCTCGAATACGTCGTTTATTCCAAAAAGAAATCCCGCTCAAAAAGAGCGGCAGGGAGCAAAACGTCAAGTGTTTGTTGGTACCTTTATTATACGTATTCTTTTCTTCGCCTCCCTCCTTGCTGCCGCTGGAGTGTTTATCTACGAGATGCAGCTTAAGAAAAATGTAGAGAATGAAATCCTTGCGCTTGATGCCGCTATCGGGACATTCAATGAAGCAGAGATGCAGCGGATTTTGCAAGCAGATGCACGCCTCAAGCAAGCAGACGGTCGTTTTCAAAGTGCTGCTTCTATGACCGCTCTCCTTCGAGCACTTGAACGCGCAACGGTTGGTTCAATCCAGATTAGTCAGCTCGCTCTTGAGCGAATTAGTAGTAATAGCTACGACGTTGAAGCAGACATGAAGACAGAAACATTTGATTCTGTACTCTTTCAACGCTCACTACTCGAAGAGAGTGGCACCTTCGCAGTTTCAGAAATTAAAGATCTCGTAGTGCAGACGCTGCCACCAAATAGTGCCTTGTATGATATTGAAGTAGATCCAGAACAAACTGACACGGGGGTCTCATTTAAGGCAATTCTCTCTGTCGCAACAGATGATGTACCTCATGGAGTGGTGGAAGCGGCTGTACCCGTGGTGGTCCCTGTTACTGAAGCTGCCACTTCAACCGAGGCTACTTCAGTTAATACCGATACTATATGATTTTCAATTCTTTTGTCACCCAGATTGGCATGTTGATACTTGGTGTCGGTATCATTTTTACCTATGTGCAACCAACTTTCGCTGAAATTGGTACGATGCAAACAACCATTGCTCAGTACCAAGAAGAGCAGCGCAAGGTAAATGAAGTAAATGCCCAGCTCGCTCGACTCGTGGACGAAGTGAACATCATTACGTCGAGCGACATGCGCGCACTCATGACCTATCTACCTGACGAAGTTGATCATGTGGCAGTGTCTCGAGATATTTTTATAATGGCAGAGCTAGCTGAAGTGTATTTGGAGGATGTCACGTACGACGGAGTATTGGTAGATGCGCTCGGGTCTGAAGCGGGAGCGGAACTTATGCCAACGCAACACGCCTTCTCAACCAGTATTTCAGGAACATACGATCAAATTAAGACTTTCCTACAGATGCTTGAACAAAACAACTACCCGCTTGATATTAAGGAGCTCACCATGGTCGGTACAGAGACAGGTATCATTAGTACCAATCTGCTCATTATTACCTATTCATATACAACAACAATATGAGTCCAACCATGAAAAACATTGTCGTCCCGCTTCTGGCGGTCACACTCGCGTACGCAGCGTATGTCTTTTTTATTCAAGGGGACACTACGCTTGATGACGGAGCGACTCTCACTGATGACGTGCTTTTAAGAACACAAGTATTTATTGAAAGACGAGCTTTGCTCGACACAGTATCAATAGACGTGGCTCTTTTTGAAGACCCTGTCTTTCGCTCATACCGAAGTTTCTCTGATGCTGTAGAAAGCGAACCCTTTGGACGTACTAATCCTTTTGGGAGAACTGGTATTCCAGAAAGCGGACAATAAATCATCTAGGTATCTATGAACCCACTAGAGATATTACTGGAACGCGGGGAAGTGACAGATTCTTTTGCCCGTCAGGTAGAGGAAAAACTCCAAGAGACAAATCAGTCACTTGAGGCCACTCTCCTTGAGCTTGGTATAGCTCCCGACACGGTGCGGGCAGTGTTTGCTGAATACTATCAAGTCCCATCTTTTATTATCCCTGAAGGATTTTCTATTCCTGAGGAAATACTCACTTATGTTCCAGAAGAGTCTGCTATTCACTATCGCCTCATTCCACTCAAGATAGAGGAGGAAGTATTGCTGGTCGGAGTTAATGATCCAGAAAATCTGCAGATTCGCGAAGTTTTGAACTTTGTTAGTACTAAATATGATATTGCTTACAAGTTTGTCTTCATGCTTGATGCTGACATCAAGAAAGCCCATGAATTTTATTCAAACCTCAAAGGTGAAGTTACCGACGCGCTTACCTCACTTGAAGGAGAGCTCAATGCTGAAATTGCAGCTGGTGTAGAGGAGGCTTCACCAGAAGACAAGAAGACGATGGAGCACATCGAAGAAGACGCCCCTGTTACCAAGATTGTGGCGACTATTTTGCGCTACGCGGTTGATGGCAGTGCTTCTGACATTCACGTTGAACCAACTGAGAAAAAAATTGTGGTTCGTTTTCGTGTGGATGGCGAACTCACCACCTCACTTGAGCTCCCAAAAAATGTGCACATGGCGGTAGTGGCGCGTATTAAGATTCTTTCTTCTATGCGCCTTGATGAAAAACGAAAGCCGCAAGACGGTCGTTTTTCCGCAACGTTTGATGGTCGCAAAATCGACTTCCGTGTTTCGGTTTTGCCTACCTCACATGGTGAGAAGGTTGTAATGCGTATTCTTGATAATGAACGTGGTGTACGTACACTTGAAGATGTAGGTATTTCAGAGCATCTACTAAAAATTGTACGCAAAGCAATTAAAGAGCCGTACGGCATCATTCTCATTTCTGGTCCAACCGGTTCTGGAAAATCTACGACACTCTACTCCATGCTTTCGGAGGTGGACAGATTTACTAAAAACGTACTTTCGCTCGAAGACCCAGTTGAATACAACATTGAAGGAGTGAGTCAGTCACAGGTGCGGCCAGAGATTGGCTACACGTTTGCCAACGGCTTACGCGCTGCACTTCGTCAGGACCCCGACATTATTATGGTGGGAGAAATTCGTGACAAGGAGACGGCTCAGTTGGCCATTCAAGCTGCGCTTACTGGTCACTTGGTGCTTTCTACTATTCACACCAACAACGCAATTGGTGTAGTGCCACGTCTTATCGATATGGGTGTGGATCCATATTTGATTGCGCCGACATTGAAGCTTGCTATTGCCCAGCGTTTGGCAAAGCGTATTTGTGACGAGGGAGGGGAAGAGGAGGCTGTGAGTAAAAGTACTCAAGTGATGATTGATGATAGCCTCAAGACCTTACCTCAAAAATATCATAAGTTTATTCCTACAAACAAAACAATTGTTCATCCAAAACCAAGTCCAACCTGCGCGACTGGACTTAAGGGTCGAGTGGCGGTGATGGAGGTACTTGAGGTAAACGATGAGATTCAAGATCTTATTCTCCATAATGCTTCAGAAGATCAAATGTTCCAGACTGCCCGCAAGAACGGCTTCATGACCATGAAGGAAGATGCCATCATCAAGGCTCTCGAGCACAAGATTCCGTACGCAGAGATGAACGCTTTTGGTACTAAGATTGGTGTTGATACTGCTACAGATGATCAGCTGCCTGTCGATAACCAAGTCGCGGAGTTTTCTAATACCGCTATAATGGACATTAATGAAGATATTGCTAGTTGATGACGATAGTTTTCTCCGTGACATGTACACGACTAAGTTCGTAGACCATGGACATGAGGTAGATGTGTCAGACGGAAGTGCGAGTGTGCTCTCAAAATTACAGCAAGGTCTCAAGTACGACTTAGCTATTCTCGATATGGTGATGCCAGGGACTTCAGGTGTAGAGCTGCTCACTATGATACGAACACAATTTCCTGAGCAGATTGGTTGCTGCATCTTTTTATCAAACCAAGGACAAGAAGAAGATATTAGGGAAGCAACCGAAGCGGGAGCGGTAGGGTACATCGTTAAAGCGGAGTCTATTCCAAGTGAAGTAGTGAAGAAGGTGGAAGATATTATGAAAAAATGTAAGGCAAAATAGGTATGTCAGTAGATTATAAAAAAGAACTGCAGGCCCTCATTGATTTGCTCTTGGCTGAAAAAGCTTCAGACATGCACTTTTCGGTGAATTCTCACCCGCTCATTCGAGTTTCTGGCACGCTTATTCCGCTCGTCAAAAAACCCATCCTTACCGAAGCTGATGTGGCCGCATTTGCAAAAGTGCTCATGCGTCCTGACCAGTTCGAACGTCTCGCTAAACACGAGGAGGTAGACTTTTCATTTGAAAATACGCAGTCAGTGCGCTTTCGTGGAAACGCCTTTTTTCAGCGTGGCAAGATGGCTGTCGCGCTCCGTCTTATTCCAAATGTAATACGTACTTTTGAAGAGCTCAACCTTCCGCCAATTCTCGAGAGCTTTACCCAACGCCCGCAAGGTTTCTTCTTGTGTGTAGGTCCTGTGGGACAAGGTAAGTCAACTACCCTAGCGGCGATGGTAAACCATATCAATCGCAATCGTGCTGAGCATATCGTGACCATTGAAGATCCAATTGAATATGTATATGTAGAAGAGAAATCACTTATCGACCAACGAGAAGTGGGCTTGGATACTGATAGTTTCCAGACTGCGCTCAATGCTGCCTTCAGACAGGACGTGGACGTTATCTTGGTGGGAGAAATGCGTAACGCTGAGACTATTGCCACTGCCGTGACGGCCGCCGAAACAGGTCACCTCGTATACTCAACTCTTCACACCAACGACGCAGCTCAGACCATCAATCGTATCATTGATAGTTTCCCTGGAGATCAACAGTCACAGATTCGTGTTCAGCTATCGAGTTCACTCATTGCTATCTTTTCACAACGTCTTATTCCGCACATTACTGGAGGAATGGTGCCTGCGTATGAACTCCTTATCAATAACACGGCAGTGTCAAACCTTATACGTGAAAATCGCATTCATGAGATTCCATCAATCATTGAGATTGGGCTCGATCAGGGTATGATTGATATGAACCGCTCACTGGCGCGGTTGGTACAAAATGGTGACATCACTGTAGAGAACGCCTTCACCTATTCAACCAACCCTAAAGGCCTTGAACGACTAATATAATTTTTTATGCTCTTTAACTACGTTGCACTCGATACAACCAATATCCAGCGAGAGGGAACGGTTGAGGCCGTGACTATTGACGCGGCTATTTCAGCGGTGCAAAAACGTGGTTATACGGTTATCTCTATTGATCCAGCTGATGAAGGAGGCGGACTCCAGTCTCTTTTGAAATTTGAGTTTACCTTCATGAACTCAATATCCAACAAAGATATTGTGATTCTCTCGCGGCAGATATCGACCCTCTTTCAAGCGCACGTGTCACCCCTTCGTATTTTCCGTCTGCTTTCAGCTGAGGTAGGGAACGTAAAGCTACAAACAGTGATGAATAAAATAGTGGAAGATCTGCAAGGAGGCAGCTCTATCTCTCGGGCACTCTCATTTCACCCAGAAGTATTTTCGTCTTTTTATGTAAACCTGGTTCGTTCTGGGGAAGAGTCGGGATCTCTCGAAAAATCATTTGCGTATTTGGCTGACTACTTGGACCGCTCATACGAAATTATTTCAAAAGCCCGAAACGCTCTCGTGTACCCAGCTTTCGTGGTCTCCATCTTTATTGGTGTGATGGGACTCATGCTTACACTTGTGATTCCAAACATTGCGAGTATCTTGACTGACTCCGGACAAGAGCTTCCTATCTACACCAAAATTGTTATTGGTATATCTGACATCCTCGTTAACTACATAGGATTTATCTTACTCGCTATTGCAGGAGGAGCGGTTGGTTTCTACCGATTTAAAAAGACTGAAGTGGGGCAACGTACGATTGATGAGTTTATGATATCAATTCCGTACCTTGGCGACTTGCAGCGCAAGCTTCTCTTGACTCGCATCTGTGACAACCTCGCTACTATGCTCGGTAGTGGTATTTCAATGGTACAGGCACTTGAAGTAACTGGGGAAGTGGTGGACAACATGGTCTATAAAGAAATTATCCAAGCAGCACTATCTGAAGTGAAAGGAGGTCGTTCATTTGCTGATGCAATTGCTGAGTATCCAGAAATTCCAGGCGTACTTACCCAGATGGTGAAGGTGGGAGAAGAAACAGGTAGTTTGGCCGAAATCCTCACTACTTTGGCAAACTTCTATCGTCGCGAAGTAAATAATGCAGTGGATACCCTTATTGGCCTGATTGAACCGATAATGATTGTGCTCCTCGGTCTTGGTGTGGGTACACTCCTCGCTTCTGTCTTGATGCCAATCTATAACCTCACCAACAGCTTCTAGTTTGTCCACAGACCAAGAAAAGACGCCGCTATAAACTCGTATAATAGATATAACTACGTACAACGTAGGAAAGGCTCAAAAGGTATTCAGATACGCAGCTGATATCTGAATTCAGTCTGAGCAGTATTAATAAAAAAATTACAAATCTATGAAACAATCAATGCTCACCCGTGGATTTACGCTCATCGAGCTCCTCGTGGTTATTGCCATCATCGGTATTTTGGCGGCAGTAGTTATCGGTTCACTCAACGATGCACGTAGTGGTGGCCAGGACGCTTCAATCAAGCAGTCTGTAGCCAACATTCGTTCACAAGCAGAGCTCTTCTATAACGGAAACGGGTACACCTATCGTGTGGATGCTACAACAAACGTTTGTACAAACACTCAAGTGGACTCACTCCTTAGTGCTGCCGTAGACGTAGTAAACGGTACAGACTATGCTTCTGCCACACACGGTGTATCAACATATGTTGCTCTTAACACACTTACTGGTGCAGCTTCTGGTCGAACAGCAGCTTGTCACGCTGATGAGACACGATACCTTGCTGTAGCTCCGCTCGCTAGTATCGCTCAATTCTGGTGTGTAGATAGTACTGGTGTATCAGCTCAGGTTGCAACAGCTCCAGCTTCAGGAGACTATACTTGTAACTAAGCTTTAGGTAGAAGAAATGATAAACAAAAAACGCCTTCGGGCGTTTTTTGTTTATAGTGAATAAAAGCGAAATATCCGTATCGTATAATTATGGTAATGAAAACATCTTCTGGATTTACGCTCATCGAGCTCCTCGTGGTTATTGCCATCATCGGTATTCTCGCCTCAGTGGTTATTGGGTCACTCAATGATGCACGTGACAGTGGACTTGACGCTAAGATTAAAAGTGAGATGTCTGCACTTTCTAAGCGAGCGGCCGTAGAGGAGTCTGCCTCCTTCACCTTTGATGCGGTTTGCGGATCAAACAGTGTTACTCAGTCGCCACAGATTATCGCTATCATTACCGCTATTGAGATGTTCTCAACTGGTCCAGTTATATGTAACAGCGACACGTATGCATACGCCGCATCGGTACCACTTGAGACCGACTATTGGTGTGTTGACAGTGAAGGTGTGGCAGGGGTGTTTGCCACTCCACTTAGTACCAGTACCCCAACATTTAGTTGTTCGTAATTAACCACTCGTTCAAATACTGTCGAGCCCGAGTGATATACTAAGTGTATGCAATACCTCGTAGGTGAATTTGGAATATCTTTTGTAGTTGTTGTCGCCTTTCTATTTGGTGTAATTATCGGCAGTTTTCTCAATGTATACATCTATCGTTTCCACACGGGTAAGTCTTTGATGGGGAGTTCACATTGTCTTTCTTGTGGTACTGATCTAAAACCCTACGAGCTCGTGCCACTTTTTTCATACCTCGCCTTATTTGGAAGATGTAGGACTTGTCGTTCATATATTCCTAATCGCTATTTCTTAGTGGAGCTATTGACCGGTCTGTTGTTTATGGGGGTGGCACTGACCGCTATAGATGTCATTTCTATGCTTCATACCCTCTTTATTGTGTCTGTGCTCGTCGTAATAGCTGTCTATGACATATACCACATGATTATCCCAGATGAGCTGGTGACAGCGCTTTTAGGAGGAGTCATTTCAAATCAGCTGTATCTACATATTACTGGTGTGCCGATGTCTGTCTTTTGGTGGAATATTTTTGCAGCGCTTTTGGGCTCTCTTTTCTTCTTAGTTTTATGGCGCGTTTCAAAGGGGACATGGATTGGTTTTGGTGATGTAAAACTGATTATCCCACTTGGACTCTCGGTGGGGTACACTTCCATGTTTTCGATGGTGGTACTGTCGTTTTGGATAGGGGCTATAGTCGGAGTACTTGTTCTTCTTATTCAAAAAGTGCACCACCAGAGTCAGCCACACTTTAAGTTTCTCCCCACACCACTCACCATGAAGAGCGCCGTACCTTTTGCGCCGTTTTTGATTCTAGGCTACTTGGCAATACTCTTTTTTGACATTGATGTAATTGCTCTTTTAAGTTATGCCCCATAATAATCCAACACAAAATAATACCGAGCAAGGTTTTGGACTCGTTGAGCTTCTGGTGAGTATTAGTATTGTAGTCTTGGTGACGAGCATTATTATGGCGCGTCATGGTAGCCATAATGGAGCAGTGCTCCTTCGTTCTGAAGCCTATGACGTGGCGCTCAAGGCGCGTGAGGTGCAGCTCTCCGCAGTGAGCGCAGTTGGAGATGCTGGCGATTATCGTAATGTGTTTGGTCTTTACTTTGATACGGCAACAGGAGGCTTTTATCGTACGTTTCGTGATGCTGATGGTGATTTTTATTACGACACGGGAGAAGAAGTGGGAGCTAGAAATAATCTTGATCAGCGATTTGAGATTGATGAGATACGGCTTATTGATGGAGGAGTTCCTACGACACCAACCTCACTCTCGATTGTGTTTGAACGACCAAATTTTGACGCCCGCTTCTACACTTCAAGTGGCCTGGTTGCTTCTTCTGTTAATGCTGTGCAGTTGGTGGTGAGACTACGTGGTACCACTGGTACAGGAGTGGGGGAGATGCGTCTAGTTGAGATTTCAAGAACCGGCCAAATCACAGTACAATAATATGAACATGCTCCTCAACAAACAAACTAATCAACGTGGCTTCACGCTCATTGAAATGATTGTTTCTTTGGGAGTATTTTCAGTGGTGGTTACTACTGCTGTAGGAGCGATGCTGGTACTCATTGCTACCAACCAGCAGCTTCAGGCTGAACAAAGTGTCATGACCAATCTCGCATTTGCCCTTGATACTATGACGCGCGAAATGCGCACGGGCTACAACTACTACTGCGACAGTCAACCAAATTATTCTGCTGGCGGACCAAACAACATCTTTGATGATGCGAACGATCATGAAAGTCTCTTAGGAACAAATACAGCTGATTGCGCAACAGGACGTCCTACTGGCCGACAGCTGCAAGGAGTGTCCTTCTACGAGGGGGGAGATAGTCTTACCGGCGCAACTGGAGCACGGCGTATTCTTTATTTTTTTGATGAGGATGCCAATACTATCTATCGTCGCGTAGGAAACGACCCTAAGCAGGCAATAGTGTCTTCTGGTCTCGTGGTCCAGGATGCTCAGTTTTATGTGACCGGTAGTAATCCTTTAAGTGTGGGATCAGATACCGAACAACCAAGTATCACCATCTATATTGAAGCACAAGAAAAGGACGATCCAACAGCTAAGACTTATTACTTACAGACGACAGTAGTACAACGCATTTTGGACTTATGATGTATTTTCAAAAAAAAGAAAGCGGATTTTCTTTGGTGGAGACACTGGTAGCTATTTCTATTCTCCTCATTGTGATTGTTGGCCCAATGACTATTTCTATGCGTACTGCCAAGAGCTCGAGTTTTGCGAGTGAGCAGATCCAGGCGTTCTTTTTGGCACAAGAAGGGGTTGAATTTTTACATAAGCATAGTTACGACTACTATGTGCGGCATTTTAGTGGTTCGGTGACTGACCCGTGGGGACAGACTTCAGACCCTACAGGAGCCTACGCTAATTGTTTTTCTTCTTCTGGGTGTGGTGTAGAGTGGAGTACTACAGCAGGTGCTTTACGGTTACCCATTTCTTGCGCGACGGTAAGTAATTGTTTGATGTACCGTAGTAGCGGCACGGGGCGAAGTCACTTTACTCATATTGCAGCTGGTAATACGGCCACTGTCTTTACACGACGACTTTATTTCTCTGAGCACATACCGAGCACCCAAGTTCGTGTTCGTTCGGTGGTGACGTGGCGAACGGGCTCTTTGGTAGCTGAGCAACGTGTTGAGATTGATACCTACTTATATAACGAATATGGAACTCCGTAACACAACTTCACAAAATGGATTTGCACTTTTAATGGCTCTGGTGGTCGTGAGTGTTGTTATTTCTATTGGCCTTTCGGTACTGGATTTATCAATCAAGCAGCTTCGACTTTCTACTAACTCAAAAGATTCTGAGTTGGCCTTTCATGCTGCTGGGGCTGGACTCGGCTGCGCTCGGCACTACCGAACGATAGAATCAGCTGACATGGAGGCAGGCAGCAATATTTCTGTGTCTTGTTTTAGCGTCACGCTCACACCGTCTGTGACCGCTCTTTCGGTGACTGATGGAGCGGCTTATTTATACGATATGGAGTCTACCTGGGGTTCTTTAAGCTCACAGCGCTGCTCACAAATGAAGACCCTGGTCTTTGTCTCAGCCACAACCTCCACTACCACGGTAACAGGCATGGAAACACTCATTCCAGGGTATCCGTATGGCGACACGAAGTCCTGTGAGCCTGGGGCGCGTTGTACGGTCATCTCTGTCCGCGGCTACAGTCGAGCCTGTAGCGCTATTACGCTCTCAGGTACCGTTCAGCGCGAAGTCTTGCTAGAATTGTAGGAATGCCAAAAGATACTACGGAAAAACAACACCTAGAAAAGCTACGGGCGGTGGTTTTGCATCACCAGCACAAATACCATACCGAAGATGCACCCGAAATATCTGATCAAGCCTATGACGCTCTGGTGCGGGAGCTGAGTCTGCTCGAAGAGAAGTTTGGAACCAAAGAAGTTTCCGTGGCCGACACTATCTCCGTGGCCGATAAAGTTGGCGCTGCCCCAAGTGCGGCGTTTACTAAAGTGAAGCATGCGGCAAGGCAGTGGTCTTTTGATAATGTGTTTGATTACGCAGAGCTTGTTTCCTGGGAGGAGCGGTTGAAGCGCTATCTACAAAAAGAAGGGGTCTCGGAGAAAAGCATTGAGTACGTGGCTGAGCATAAGATAGATGGTCTCAAGCTTGTGATGGAATATAAAAATGGAGAATTTTTTCGAGCACTTACTCGTGGTGATGGAGTAGTAGGGGAAGATGTTACCCATACGGCACGAACTATCAGCACTTTACCGCAGACACTTACGTATAAAGTAGACCTAACTTGTGTGGGAGAGGTGTGGATGGGTTTTGCTGTCTTTAAACAAGTGAATTTGATTGAAGTAGGGAGAGGAGAAGAACCATTTGCCAACCCGCGTAATGCTGCTGCTGGGTCACTGCGGCAACTTGATCCCGCAATTGCTCGTGCTCGAAACCTTTCTTTATTTGCGTACGATATTGATACGTTTAGTCCGCTTACCTCAGGATTGCCAGTACCCGTTTCACAAGCGGAAGAACTTGAGTTATTAAAAACGCTTGGTCTCCCAACCAACGAACACTCAAAAGTATGTGCCTCATTAGTCGAAGCAGAAAAGTATTACCAAGATTGGAAAACAAAAGCGGACGCGCTTCCATATGGGGTAGACGGTATTGTACTCAAAACAAATTTGATTCGCCTGCAAAAAGCAGCTGGCTATACTGCCAAGTCTCCGCGGTTTGGTATCGCATATAAATTCCCGGCAGTAGAGACGACCACTGTTGTTGAAGCAATAGATCTACAGGTAGGAAGGACAGGGGTAGTGACACCAGTAGCTCATCTTCGAGCTGTCGTGGTAGACGGTTCTACGGTAACACGCGCCACACTGCACAATGAAGATCAAATAAAGCGTCTTGATATTCGGGTGGGTGACACCATTGTGCTCCGCAAAGCGGGGGATGTGATTCCAGAGGTTGTGTCGGTCATTACAGATCTACGCCCAAAAAAAACCGTAGCATATGTGTTTCCAAGACAGGTAGCCGCCTGTGGTGGGGATGGAAGTATTGAACGGATACCGGGGCAAGCCGCCTACCGCTGTGTGTCTTTGGATTCTGACTTTTTGGTGCGACAAAAAATGTACTATTTTGTTTCCAAAAATGCCCTGAACTTTGATGGTGTCGGTCCCAAGATAATTGATGCCTTACTTGATTACGAGCTTATCAGTGATGTGGCTGATCTTTTCACTCTTAAGGTAGAAGAAGCGCTTACATTGCCGGGGTTCAAACAAAAATCCGCGGAAAATCTTATTGCGGCTATAACCTCAGCTAAACGAGTCTCACTTTCTCGTCTGCTCGTAGGACTGTCAATCGATAATGTAGGGGAAGAGACAGCGCGCTTGCTCGCTACGTATTTCCCATCAGTTGATGCCTTGAGAGGAGCAAAACTTGAAGCGCTTCTCCAGGTAGATGGAATAGGAGACATTGTGGCTGAAAATATTATGTTATGGCAAAACAACAAAAAGGCTCAAGCGCTGCTCGATAAGCTTTTGCTTCACCTTGAAATACATAATGAAGACGTAATTCAGTCGCAAGGAAAGTTTTTGGGTATGAGTTTTGTTTTTACCGGAACCATGGAAAAATTGTCTAGAAGTGAAGCCGGGGACTTGGTAAAAAGAGAGGGAGCTAGCGTATCATCGAGCGTGTCTAAAAAAACAACCTACGTCGTGGTTGGAAGTGAACCAGGAAGCAAGGCTACGGAAGCAGAAAAGTTGGGAGTCAAAATCTTGAATGAAACAGAATTTTTGGCACTCATAGCGTGATACGGAGGGAAATGATATGATGCAAATCTATGAATAAAGAAGAGGTTGTACACCTAGGAAAACTTGCCCGCATCGAGCTTACGCAAACAGAAATCGATACTTTCACTGAGGAAATGTCAGCTATTTTATCGTACGTAAGTGCGGTCAAAGATATTGCTGGCGAAATAAGTACTGGCGAACCAAAACCAGGTGCTCGCTTCAACGTGTTTCGCCCAGATGAAGTGACTAACGAGGCAGATGAATATACGGCAGACCTTCTGGCGGAAATGCCAAAGACCGAAGGACGTTTTATGGTGGTTAAAAAGATTTTAAATACCGATACGGAGTAAACATGAGTACTATCGCAGAATTACGAAGACAGTTTATTGCTGGTGAGCGTACGCCACTTGAAGTTTTTGACGAAGCGCTAGCAATCATTAAAGAAAAAAACGCAGACATTAATGCGTTTTTAGAAGTATATGAAGATGCTCGTAGTGAGGCTGAAGTAGCTACGAAGCGTTACCAGACTGAAAAAGAAAACACCCCACCACTTCTTGGTATTCCACTGGCTATCAAAAATAATATTCTTATTAAGGGAAGAAAAGCGACTGCCGCGTCTAAGATTCTCGAAAACTATACTGCCACCTACGACTCAACTGTTATTGCGCGTCTGAAAATGGCTGGAGCTATCTTTGTGGGAGCAACTAACATGGATGAATTTGCGATGGGAGGTTCAACTGAGAACTCCGCTTTTGGAGTGACCAAAAATCCACTTGATACGAAACGAGTACCAGGAGGTTCGTCTGGAGGCTCTGCCGCTGCTGTGGCAATGGGTGTTGTGCCGGCTGCGATGGGAACAGATACTGGAGGTTCTATTCGGCAACCTGCGAGCTTCTGTGGGTTGGTTGGTTTTAAGCCTACCTATGGTGCAGTGTCTCGTTTTGGACTGATTGCAATGGGATCTTCACTCGACCAAGCGGGCCCACTCACCAATACCGTAGCTGACGCTGAACTTCTGCATGGGGTCATTAGTGGGGTAGATTCACATGACGCAACTACCATCACTGAGGACACGTACGTGAGTCGACCACTTAAGGAAACATACACGTTTGGCATTCCGCGAAAGTTTTTGGCTGACGGCATTGATCCGGACGTACTTGAGACTTTTAATGCTCACGTCGATTCACTTAAGGCGCAAGGACACACGATTGTTGATATTGATTTACCAATCTTTGAAAAAGGTCTAGCAGCGTACTATATCGTGATGCCTGCTGAGGTGTCTTCAAACCTAGCTCGCTTTGATGGTATGCGGTACGGGCTCTCTGTAGAAGGAGATACCTTACTCGACGTGTATCAAAAAACCCGGGCCCAAGGTTTTGGAAAAGAAGTAAAACGGCGTATTTTGCTCGGTACCTATGTATTGTCTTCAGGTTATTATGATGCCTATTACGGTAAGGCAGAGCTCGTTCGTACCAAAATGCGCGCAGAACTTACTGAGACATTCAAACAAGTTGATTTTATTGTTATCCCAACCGCACCAACACCTGCTTTCAAGATAGGTGAACAGGAAGACCCCTTGGCAATGTATCGACAAGATATTTTTACGGTGCCGGTGAATTTAACAGGCGTGCCGACACTGGCATTCCCCATGGGAACAGTAACAAGAGAGGGTGTGAGTCTTCCAGTTGGGGTACAATATATAGCACCACATGGTGAAGATGCTCGTTTGTTTTCTATCGGTAAAAAAGTATACGACGAGCGACCATAAGCTGGTCTTATAATGGATCCAATTGTTTCAGCTGAATATTCAAGTATTGCCACGACAGTTAGTCTTACTACTGACGGAGCTGGTATTTTTGGTAATATTTTTGAAACAGCTTTTGATAGCGCTAATGCATCTTCTTTCTTTACACTTGATAGCATTCTCTCACTCTTAAATACTATTTGGCTTGTCTACGTTGTTTTTGCGTACATACTTTGTATTTTAATGTTAGTTCTGTACGTGTACGCATCTGCAGGCAAAAAGCAGCTCCAAGATTTAGATGATGAAGCACGTGAACAACGTGAACGACTCTATGAAGAGCACTTTAAAGGAATTCCTAAAAATAGTCGGATTGAAGACATGTTGACCCACAGCGCATCTGACAGTCCAAATGATTGGAAATTAGCAATTATTGAAGCTGACATAATCTTGGACGAAATCCTGAAAGAAGCAGGGTACTTAGGAGCAACTCTTGGTGATCGACTAAAAAGTATTTCTCCCACTCAGCTGCAATCTCTTGATGATGCTTGGCAGGCCCATAAAGTGCGTAACCAAATCGCCCATGCTGGCTCAGATTTTGTTTTGACTCGGAAGTTGGCTGAAGACACTATTAAGCAATATCGGCGCGTGTTTTACGAACTTGGGGTGCGCTAGTAAGTTGCAATTATGTCAAAAATGAGGTACTTTCTTGTGTACCGAAGTATATAGCGGGTTAGAGGAGAGGTACCTCGGGAGGCTCATAACCTCCAGACTCCGGTTCGATTCCGGAACCCGCAACAAAATAACAAAACCAGCACCCTAGGTGCTGGTTTTGTTATTTTGTCAGGGTTCACAGAGCCAACTGCTTGGCTCTGGTCGGGATCGAACAACCGCAGCGATGCCGTAGGCGAGCGAGGTGGGTGAGAAATGGGACGGGACCCATTTCGCAAGGCTCATATAGTATCTTTTGAACGAAGTGAGAAAAGAGACATATGAGTGGACAGAATCTGTAAGATTCGAGAACACTTAGTAGATTTGGAGTGGAACGAACAAATATACTTAGTGATTCGTGACTCATTCCGGAACCACTTGTCCCTCAATTTTCCATTGCCCGCCTGTTCGCAGAGAAGTACAATTAACCTATGAGTAAAAATCATTCTGGACGACCATTAAACGTGAATCATCATATGGGCAAAACGGCACCGCTGGGTAAGCACATGCAACCGCGTCGGGTCGCTTCACGGATGGAAGGTGCCCCTCGAAACGAACAACGGAAAGCGGGAAAAGGTAAGTAGGTTATAAGTTGAGCTTGTTCTCAATCTCTTGTATATTGCTTGTATTATGCAATGCGTTATTTTAGCTGCAGGAAAAGGAACCCGCTTGCGCCCACTCACTGAACACACCCCAAAGCCTCTTGTGAAGGTGGCTGGCAAGCCCTTATTGGAACATATTGTCGAAGCACTTCCGAGTTCTGTAGACGAAATTATTTTAGTGACTGGTTATTTAGAACAACAGATTAAAGATTACTGTGGTTCAGAATTTCACGGCAAAAAAGTTACGTACGTAACACAAGTTGAGCAGAAGGGTACCGCGCACGCGTTGTGGCTCTGTAAGGACCTATTAAAGGGAAGATTCCTTTTTATGTTTGCTGACGACCTTCATGGCCCAAACGACATCGCTCGCGCTACTTCCTACGTACGCTCTATGCTTACACTGACTACCAACACACCAGAGAAGTTTGGTATTGTGGTCCGTCATCCTGATGGGACACTGGCTCAGATTATAGAGAAGCCAGAACATCCACCATCAAACCTAGCCTCAACTGGAGTGATGGTGCTTGATGATAATATCTTTAAGTACGACCCATACGCCAAAGAAACAAAGGGAGAGTACTACCTTACCGACGTGATTCAGGAATATGCTAAAGAGTATCCAATTGCGGTAGTGGAACAGTCTCTTTGGATTCCTATTGGGTACCCAGAAGACATAGCAAAAGCCGAAGAAATCTTGGCTGCGAACATTGATTCTCGGCCTAAAATGTAGTATCTTTTTGCAACTGTCATCTAGGCAGTAATACGTCTGTCGACGTAGCTCAGTTGGTTAGAGCGTAGCACTCATAAAGCTAAGGTCGGAGGATCGTTCCCTCCCGTCGACACAAAGAAAATGCCTTGGCTTTTTCTGGCCTGAGATATTGCCCTTTTTTACGAAAGTGTATATACTCTTGCCACCAGTCTCAGAAATGGCATTGGAACCGCATAACTGCGGTGGTAGCTCAACTGGTTAGAGCACCCGCCTGTCACGCGGGAGGTTGCGGGTTCGAGTCCCGTCTACCGCGCACAATAAAGAATCGGCGAAAGCCGATTTTTTTGTGCGCGGTAGAAGAAAAGTGCTCGGGCACTTTTCGTCGGGACTCGAAAACCGCAGCGATGCCGTAGGCGAGCGAGGTGGGTGAGAAATGGGACGGGACCCATTTCGCAAGGCTCATATAGTATCTTTTGAACGAAGTGAGAAAAGAGACATATGAGTGGACAGAATCTGTAAGATTCGAGAACACTTAGTAGATTTGGAGTGAAACGAACAAATATACTTAGTGATTCGTGACCGAGTCCCGTCTAAAAAATCTAAATTTCTGTTATAGTACAAGCCATGAAATCACCACTCGTTATTTATTGGTCTCGACGCGATTTTCGCTTGGCTGATAATCCAGCTCTTTTAGCTGCGCTTCTGCATAGCAAAAAAGAAAATATACCCTTCCTTCCTATTTTTATCTTGGAGGATTATATGACAGAAGGAAATCCAATTCATCAGTTTGGTCTGCCTTCACGCTGGTTTTTGTCTCGAGCCTTACCTGACTTTGCTTCTCAGTTCAAAGACTTTGTTATTTATAAAGGCAAGGCGGTCGTAACTCTCAAAGCAATAGCTGAACACGTTGATGTGACTGTCTATGTAAATGATGATGTGTATGTAGATTTTTATACGCAGGTTGAGAAACTGCAAGCAGCAGGTATTACTGTCCACGTGTCTGAGGATGCTCTTTCTGTACCAAAAGACACTCGTTCTCAAGAAGGAAAATTATATAGCGTCTTTACTCCCTTTAAGAAAAATGTCTGGGTAAAATTTGTATCCACCAAAGTGCAAAAGAAAGCTGAAGTGACAGATGTGTTGACTCTCACCAGAGCAGAGCGTCAGCTTTTGCCAAAAGAAGTTGTCGCGACGACAGAAGCACTTGAAGTAGAGTTTAGGAAAAGTCGCTTACTACAAGCAGGGAAGCATATAATCGACCTAGACACACTTACTGCTGCTCCAGAGTTCCAAGATTGGTATATCAGTGAAGCAGAAGCGCTAGAGCGTTTTAAAGGGTACTTACAAAGCGGTGATCTTGATGGCTATAGAAAAAACCGTGATTCACTTGAGCTCGATGCTGTTGGGGCAGGAAAGACTTCCAAAATGAGTCTGGCCTTGGCGTGGGGTTTAGTATCTTCACGAACGCTCGTCTCACTTATTCAAAGACATTTTGAAGAATCATTTGATAATCCATTTTCTTCTAGGGTAAGTGAAGGAGCCCTTACCTACATCTCTGAACTTATCTGGCGGGAGTTTTATCGCTACCAATTGTTTCACCATCCTGAGCTTATGGACACTGAGTTTCAGGAACGATTCCGAGGCACTATTGCCTGGGTGGAGGACAAAACAGCCGAGGCTCGATTCATTGCTTGGATAAAAGGCGAAACAGGCTACCCGGTAGTTGATGCAGCGATGAAACAAATCGCTGAAACAGGATGGATGCATAACCGTTCGCGGATGGTTGTGGCTAGTATATTAACTAAAAACTTAGGTGTTGATTGGCGCTGGGGGCAAGAATATTTTAGAGCGGCCCTCATTGATTTGGATGAAGCTTCTAATAATGGTGGCTGGCAGTGGGGTGCTTCAGTCGGAGCTGATCCAAAACCAATTCGTATTTTTAACCCTGAGCTCCAAGCCAAAAATTACGATGCTTCTGGTGCGTATCAAAAACGATGGTTAGAGTCAGACAAAAACTTCTCACTCTTAGCCCCAAGTGTGCCGATTGTGGAGCATAAGACTGCTCGAGAAGAGGCGCTAAAACGGTACGGTCTTTCTAAAGAAGAACCAAGAGATTATTAGGAAATAAAAAAGGGCGGTTCCCATGGGAACCGCCCGGTATCAGAGGCTCAGTACTCTTGTCGCAACAATGTTTTATTGCGGCATAATCCGTTTGGATTAAGTTTCCTCATTCGGACATCTTTGGATTGTGGCTTGTGTGGCTAGCTAACCCAAAGCTTATCGCAGCCTACCGCGTCCTTCATCGAGTCTAAGCATGAACCACATCCTGATTCGGAGCAATGACACTAGCGTCTCATTTCTGATACCTCCGGCAGACCTCGCGATCTACCTTCACGGGCGTACAGAACGGTCACTGACAGAATGTGGTCATTTGTATCATAAGGCATTCTTTCTTAATTGCAAGTAAGTATAAAATCTGAAAAGGTTTTGTTTTTATAGTTGAATTCTGCTAGGATGTGGACGCACGAGGAGTTAGAAATGCTTGTGCAGTTGCCAATGTATGAAAATCATACATTGTCTGCTCTCGAACAAAATGTGGACCATCACATTTGGTTTTGTCACAAATCACTTTTCCTTGAGCGAGCTCAAAAAAGTAATTTGTTCCAAAACCCAAAGCGCTTCACGCTTTGCTTCTCATTTGCCAATGTAGCTCAGCTGGTAGAGCAACGCCATGGTAAGGCGTAGGTCTCCGGTTCGATTCCGGACATTGGCTCAAATAAAAAATCCCCAGGTGGGGATTTTTTTGTTTCTAGCCGCGTTCAACGCTTTTTGCTACGGTATTTTGAAGCATGCCGCTTCGCAGCTTTCTTCGGCGGCTTGCCACCAGCAGAAACTTTCATGACTGGTGCTTGTCCACCTCGAAAGGTGGTATAGACAAAGCTCAGGATTTGACGTTGAGTCAAAATCTGACCTGTCTGATTGCAGCGATACCTCCCACGACTGAGAGGTGTGAACGTCAGCGATTTTGTGAACGAGTGCATGACACACCTCCTTGGTTAAGTAAAAAACCGTTTCTAAGCAGCTTTTTTACGCCTGCTTAATTTGCGACGTTTGAACACCTGGGTGTTTTGCGGTCCCCAATTTTCCTTTTGGGGAGAACCGCGTCGAGCTTTTTTCGTGCAGTAGTGACCAATACATTGTTTGTATTTGCCGTCTCTGTCATAGAAAATCTGGGTGCGATATTTCATCGGTTACCTTTCCGTGGAGTTGTGAGGAACGAATCTCTCTAGCTCACTTATACACTCGTTTTAGGTCCTAGTCAAAGCTTTTTAATTTTGTGCTATAGTACAAAAGTGTCATCGTACACAGCCGTTGCTGCAAGCAACTTTTGTTCTTTAAACTGCACATTTCAACTTTCCAATCACATTACCAGTGTGTTTGGTGGGGTAGGTGACAAAAATCGCCAACCTGGAGCATGCTCCAAAAAAGCCCGGTCACCAGACTGGGCTTTTTTCTTAATAAACACCCCTCTTTATATTTGCTATACTAGATACTCATGGATACTGAGTCACAATCCCGCATAGAAGCAATCGAAGCCCTGATGCTCCAGTCTGACTTTTGGAACGAACCTCAGAAAGCTCAAGCGCTTATAAAAGAACTACAAACCCTTAAGGATTCAGCTGACGGAAAAGGAAAGTATGACCGCAACAACGCGGTTCTTTCGGTAGTTGCGGGGGCTGGTGGAGACGATGCTGAAGACTTTGCTCGTATGTTGGTAGAAATGTATCAAAAGTACTGCGAAAATCGTGGTTGGTCTTTTGTTGTCATTGATAGCAATCGAAACGATCAAAATGGCTACCGAAATATCACTATCGAAATTGCTGGTAAAGAAGCATATGGCACACTCCGGCATGAGTCTGGGGTACATCGTCTTGTTCGTATTTCTCCATTCAACAGTAACGGCAAAAGACAAACTTCTTTTGTGCTCATAGAAGTGTCACCAAGTATTGATGACCAAAGTGCAGTAGCTCTTTCGGAAGATGAACTTGAAATTAGCTTTGCTCGGGCGGGTGGTGCGGGTGGTCAAAATGTCAACAAGCGGGAGACAGCGGTACGTATCACACATAAGCCAACAAATATTTCAGTTCATGTCGCGACCGAGCGTTCCCAGCTTCAAAACCGCGAACTCGGAATGAAACTTTTGGCAGGAAAAATTTATTCTTTCAACGAAGCGCAGCGTGAGCGAGAGCTCCAAGGTCTCTCGGTTGAGAAGACACTTAAAATTGAATGGGGAAGTCAGATTCGTTCGTACGTTCTTCATCCATACCAGCTGGTAAAAGATCACCGAAATAATCTCGAGGTGCGGGACGTATATAAAGTATTAAATGGTGATATTGAGCCGTTTATAGCTGCTTTAAAGTCGGGAAGTTAACGTGCTATACTAAAACTTATGATTTACTTTGATAATGTTTCTAAGCTCTACAACGACGGTCGGTCGGCAGCGCTCCAAGAAGTAACGTTTCAAGTAGCCCCAAAAGAATTTGTCTCAATTGTTGGACATTCTGGTGCGGGAAAAACTACACTCCTCAAAATGATTATTGCTGAAGATAAGCCAAGTCATGGACAGGTCTTTTTTGAGTCACTTGATATTCACCAAATCCCTCGCACTAAGCTTCCACATTACCGTCGCAAAATTGGTACCGTGTTCCAAGACTTCAAGCTCCTCCCTAACAAGACTGCGTACGAAAACATTGCCTTTGCTATGGAAGCAAACGGACGTACTGACGAAGAGATACTAGAAAATGTTCCCCAAGCGCTCGCGCTCGTGGACCTCGATGATAAAGCTTGGAATTTCCCCAATGAACTTTCTGGAGGAGAGAAGCAACGTGTTGCGATTGCGCGGGCAATTGTAAATCAACCAGACATCATTGTGGCTGATGAACCAACTGGAAACTTGGATCCGATTGCTACTTATGAAGTAGTTCAGATTCTCCGCAAAATTAACGACCTTGGCACGACAGTCATCATGACTACCCATAATAAGGGTGTCATTGATGAGCTTGGCCGCCGAGTTATTACTATGGACGAAGGACGAATTGTTCGTGATGATGCTACTGGTAAGTACGCTCTTTAATTTATATTGTTAGTGATTATGATGACTGGTATTAGAAGAATTATGCGGGCGGGGTTTGTGGGCTTTTGGCGTAATGCGTATGTGTCTTTAGCCTCTGTCTTTGTTATTACTGTGGCGCTATTTGTGATTGGTTCGACAATGTTTATTGACCAGCTACTTACCACTTCACTATCCACTCTGCAGCAAAAAGTAGACATCAATGTGTACTTTGTACCGTCAGCTTCACAAGATGATATTGATGCGATACGAACTGCGGTTGGCGCGTTGCCTGACGTGGCAACTGTCACATATACCTCTCGTGAAGAAGCGCTTGAAGAATACCGCGCCCGTAATCAAAACGATGAGATTGCTATGCAAGCGCTCGCAGAGCTCGACGATAACCCACTTGGTGCCAATCTAGCTATTCAAGCCCGTGAGACTTCTCAGTACGAAAGTATCGCTCGCTTCCTCGAAGAGAAGCGAGAACTTGCAGCGCAGCAGACTCCGGTTATTGATGAGATCAACTACGCTCGCAACAAAGAATCAATTGATACTTTGACTGCAATTATTGGTGCGGTAGAGCAAGCCAGCTTTGCGGTGATGATTGTGCTTATTGTGGCCGCCGTCTTAATTACCTTTAATACCATCCGTCTCGCTATCTATACTGCTCGTGAAGAAATCTCCATCATGCGCTTGGTGGGTGCAAGCAATATGTTCATTCGTGGGCCATTTATGCTCCAAGGAGTGATGTATGGGTTTGTGGCTGGGGTATTTTCATTGCTTATTTTCTACCCAATTCTCGTATGGCTTGGACCACTCACTGAATCGTTCTTTGAGTTCAATCTCTTTACTTACTTTGTCTCAAACTTCAGCTATATCTTTGCCGTCTTGATTGGTATTGGAGTAGTGCTCGGCTTAGTTTCGAGTTTACTCGCTGTTGCTCGTTATCTCCGAGTGTAGTCCTCACCCGTTGAAGCTGCTCTGATTCTCTTTCATGAAATTCCTGTACCCACTCTTCGCGACTACTATCTTCCTCAGTTCGTTTTTGCTGTTTCAGGTACAACCGCTTATTGGGAAACATATTTTACCGTTTTACGGTGGTAGTTCTGCTGTGTGGGTGACCGCCATGTTTTTCTTCATGGTGGCGCTGGCTGTCGGGTACATCTACGCACTTCTTCTTTCAAAACTTCGTCCGCTCTATCAAGGAGCGGTACATGGCTTAGTAGTTCTGGCTACGAGTGCTTCACTCTATACGCACTCGACCGTGTGGCCGTCAGCCATTACTCCTGAGGTAAGTGATATCACCATTTCATTCACCGACCCAGTGGTGGCGGTTTTTTTGACACTCCTCCTTACTATTGGATTACCGTTTGCGCTCTTGTCATCCACCAGCTCTTTACTCCAATTGTGGTATGGAGAGCTTTCAGGGAAAGAGCCTTTTTCTTTATACAGTATTTCAAACATAGGTTCGCTTTTGGGTCTCCTCAGTTACCCAATACTATTTGAACCGTTTCTTACGACCTACACCCAAGGCTGGTTGTGGAGTATTGGAGTATTTTTCTACGCACTCCTTCTACTAGCTGTTATTTGCGTCTTTGTGTTTGGTACAAAAAGCGCTGCTACTCTTCCGCTTGTGGCGCAAGCAGAAGCCGTCGTTTCTAAAGTGTCACCACGCACATTCTTTACCTGGCTTCTCATTGCCGCTGTTCCGGTGATGGTGCTGCTAGCTGGTACAAGCTTCATGACGGTTGCTATTGCCCCTGTACCGTTTTTGTGGGTAGGTCCACTCGCACTCTACCTTCTTAGTTTTATCTTTACCTTTAGAGAGGGAGGTCGTCCCCCGATGTGGGCAAATGAGGTGTTTGTGGTCTTAGCTTCCATTCTCACCCTCTTCTTGGTGGTCACTGCTGAGCCGCGTGTGTTTGTCACCATTGCAGTCACTCATCTCGCGCTTTTTGCTATTTCACACTGGTGTCACGAACACCTCTACGCTATGCGCCCAGAGGCAAAGCAAGTAACACTTTTTTATGTGGCACTCTCACTCGGTGGGATTGTTGGTAGTCTTATTATTAAAATTACCAGTTCGTACATACTGGTAATGCCAATTGAGCTCCTGGTTATTTTGGTTGGTAGTGTGGCGTTTATTTCCCTGCAGTGGTTTGTCGCTGATGCGGGGTATATACCGCTCGCAAATAAGACACAGCTGCGGATTATCGCGGTGACGGTGCTTAGTCTTGTACTCGCAAGTAGTGTGATGTATATATCGGTCAAACAAAGTAACATGATAGCAGCGGAACGAAACTTTTTTGGCTACAAAGCGGTAGTAGATAACACCGACAATGATCCTCCTATCTGGTCAATGCAACACGGCCTCACCAATCACGGCTATCAAGTCCGTGAGGACGGAAAGCCTCTCGTCTTACCAGTCTCGTACTATGGAGAGAGTTCAGGCATTGGAAAAGCGTTTAGTTACGTGCGTGCGAGCGGAAAAGCTCAGCCACGGATTGTGGTAGCTGGCCTTGGGTCAGGCGGACTCTCTGCCTACTGCGAACCACAAGATGACTTTACCTTTATTGAAATTGACGAGGAGGTAGTGTCGTTGGCGCGCGAACATTTCACCTACCTTGCTTCGTGCCCAAATCACACAATGGTGGTAAATGACGGAAGACTTGCACTTGAAGCTGAGCGCCTAGCAGGGAACACCAGACCGTATGACCTCATCATTCTTGATGCCTATGCGGATGATATGATGCCAGTCCACTTGATGACCATGGAAGCGATAGAGACATACAAAGCGCTTTTGGCGAAGGATGGTATTTTGGCGGTCCACATCTCTAGTCGTTACCTCAACCTTGTTCCAGTACTCAAAGCCTTGGCTTTAGAGACTGGTTTGGCCGCACGACACTTTTACGATGAGAAACCGGAGAGTAGCCTTTCGACACCGTCACACTGGGTACTTTTAAGTCCACAAGAAAGTACTCTCCAGAAAGAAGTTTTTTCGGTAATGAAGACTTTTGATGAGGATGTAGAACCCCTTTTGTGGACCGATACCTATAGTGCGCTCCTGCCTATCATCCGTTTTTAGGGTAGAGCAGGGAAGCTCAAAAGAGCTGAAAATAAATAAATAATATGCTATGGTATACGGCACGTTTGCAGCAACGTACCAAGCAGCAAACAAAGTATATTGCCCGATCGTCTAATGGTAGGACACATGGTTTTGGTCCATGGTATCGAGGTTCGAGTCCTTGTCGGGCAGCGAGTAAAGAAAACACCCGTATGGGTGTTTTCTTATATACGAGCTGCCCGAAGCAAGTGACTAAATGTCACTTGCGGCAAGGACTCGAAAAGCTTTTGAGTATATTTTGGAGTGGAGCGAACAAAATATTCAAAAGGTATACTGGTCATGTAATGACCGAGATTCCTTGTCGGGCAGCGATGAACGGAAATATTGAAACACCTCTTTTGCGTCTCTCGTTCACTTGTCGGTAAGCAAACACAAATCAACCTGTTAAGGGTATTTTGTTTTCACAAAAAAACCCGCGATCGAAATCGCGAGTAGGGGTGGTGTATGTAGAAGCTGGTGGTCAAGAGCTCTTCTTGGGAGATTCAGGCCTCGACATCTCATCGAATGTAGCCCCCAACAAAGTGAGAAGCGTCCCGATGGCCAGCAGGTACTTGGCTGCCAGTACCCAGTTGGCAAAATCCTCGACCGACATGCTGACATCACCGGCCAAGTACAGTGCGCCAAAGGGTAGTCCGCACGCCGTCAGAATTATGAGAATACCGAGGTACATCATGTTGAAATCTCCAGGTTGGTGAGTTGATCCTTTATTATTATACATGTAATCAGACAAATGTCAAGTATATACACAAATACAACAAAAGGACCCTTGTAGAAATTTCTCTATTTTCTGTGATAATTTTTGTCATTTAAGGTGGTAATATGTGAATATGAAAAAACTTATTATGTGGAATGTGGTGACACTTGACGGTCGGTTTGAGGGGGCGGAGCCATGGGATTTATCTTTTCACGAACTTGTGTGGGGACCAGAGATGGAAGCTTTGAGTCTTGAGCAGCTAGAGGAAGCGAGTATGTTGGTGTTTGGAGAAAATACCTATAAGGGCATGGCCGAATATTGGCCGAAGGCAGAAGCGACTGACCCAACAGTGACGCCGCTTATGAACAACATACCAAAAATTGTCTGTTCAAAAACACGTGAGACAGCTGAGTGGAATAATACTACTGTAGTTCATGATGGTGTTACTGAAATAAAGCGTCTTAAAGAGGAAGAGGGTGGACCACTGTTTGTTTTTGGTAGCGGTATACTTTCGGATTCGCTCATGAAAGCGGGGCTGTTTGATGAGGTACGTCTCTGTGTCGCCCCAACTATTTTAGGAAAAGGCAGACATTTATTTGCTGATACAAACACACCGCGTAATTTTGAACTGCTTGAAGCCAAACCACTTTCAAACGGTGGCGTGATACTGAGGTATAAAGTTCTGCTATAATTTTTAGGTAGCAACGTTTAACCATATTTTTTATGCTTACAACAATAGTACTTATCTTAGCGGGAGTCGTTCTGTCGATAGTCATAGGGACACTTTGGTATATGCCAAACACTCCGACAGGGAAGCTTCATATGAAGTATCTTGGATTCGATAAACTTTCTCCTGAGGAACAAAAGCAAAAGATTGAAGAGGCTAAGCCAACGATGCCGAAAATTTATGCTGGACAGATGCTGCTTTCGCTCCTTACCTCAGTGGCGGTGGTGTTTATTGTCAGTACCAGCCTTAAGAACGGAGTGACCTTTATGATGGCGGTTGGATTTTTGCTTCTTAACTGGATGTGTTTTGTGGTCCCAACAGTTGGTATGCAGATTCTGTGGGGGAACTGTGACCGAAACCTTGCTTGGAAGAAATTCTTTTCAGATAGTCTAAACATCCTTGTCACTATTTTGGCAATTGCTGGAATGGTGAACTTGTTTGTATAGGTTCAAACGTGCCTCTCACAAAAAACACAGCTACGAAGCTGTGTTTTTTTGTTGGCTCAAGTTTGTGAATCATTATCTTAGTTTTGTTATACTGAAAATATGAACAAAGATATAGAGTCTTATAACAAAGAGCAGCTTGCTTCAGATACGGAAATTTGTGTTCATTTGATGGACCTTATCAATAGCAATTTAACAGAGGCGCAGAGTAAGATTTGGCACGCTCACCCTGTTTGGTTTTTAGATGGTAATCCGATTGTTGGCTATAGTAAATTGAAGGACAGTGTTAGGTTGCTGTTTTGGAGCGGTCAGAGCTTTGATGAACCAGGTCTAAGATCAGAAGGAAGCTTCAAAGCGGCCGAGGTACGCTATACCGACGTGAAGGAAATCAAGGAAACTGATTTGAAGCGCTGGCTGCTGAAGTCTAAGAAGATTCAATGGGATTACAAAAATATCGTTAAGCGAAAAGGAAAGTTGGAGCGTTTAATATAACAAGGTTAGACTTAGATACATGAAAAAAAGTACCATTAAAAGATCAAAGATTTCGGCGGTTCAAAGTGTGGGACTCTTGAGAATTCTTAAAGATCGTTTTGAAAAGAACATGAGTCGACACAAAGGATTTTCTTGGGATAAGGTAGAGACAGCGCTAAAGGCACGCGAAGAAAAACTCCAACCACTGTTTATGATGGAAGAGACCGGAGGTGAACCAGATGTGGTAGTTTTTGATAAGAAAGATACAGACATAGTTTTTGTTGACTGTTCACTAGAGACTCCTAAAGGACGACGCAGCGTGTGTTTTGATAAAGCTGCTTTAGACTCTCGCAAAGAGCATAAGCCAGAAAATAGTGCTGTCGAGATGGCGCAGCAGATGGGTGTTGAGCTACTTACCGAAGCTGAGTACCGCACACTTCAGAAGCTAGGTGATTTTGACCTTAAGACTTCTAGCTGGATTGCTACACCTGAATCAATACGAAAGCTGGGCGGGGCTGTCTTTTGTGACAAACGATATAACACGGTGTTCCTGTACCATAATGGTGCAGAATCATATTACGCCTCTCGAGGCTTTCGAGGCTCACTTAAAGTGTAAGTATTTTTGTACTAACGAGGATTAAAGAAACGTGTTTTGGTATAATTGAGTCATGAATAAAAACATTCTTATTACCACAACTGAAAATGTCACCGGACGCGAAGTATCTGAG
>JAKFXN010000002.1 GCA_021731405.1 Candidatus Parcubacteria bacterium
CACGGTGATCCTACGTACTATGTGAAGCCAGTGCTTCAAGCGATAGCGACTTTAAAAAAGGAGTATATTTCCGCTGATGTATTTGCGCGAAGCATCAGTGTACAGGCAGATGCTTTGGCTGATATACCAAAAATACATGAGAAGGGCGCGCACAAAGGAAAGGTGAGAGGGGAGTATTTAGATGCAGAAAAGAGTCTAGAGAAAAATCAGGAACTCCTCGCTATTTATCGTCAGTATGCCGCCGCACTCAAAGCGGACAGGGTATATGATTTTGAGGATATGATTCTTGATACTATTTCCACACTTGAAGCGAATCAAGAAATGCTTTTTGATATTCAGGAGCAGTACCACTATATTTTGGCTGACGAACATCAGGACGTAAACCAGAGTCAAAATCGCCTGATTGAACTTATTGCTTCGTATCACGAGCATCCGAATGTGTTTGTGGTGGGTGACGAGAAGCAAGCTATCTATCGCTTCCAAGGAGCTTCGCTCGACAATTTTTTGTATTTTAGCGATGTCTACAAAGGGGCAGAAACTATTGAGTTGGTTGAAAATTACCGTTCAGATCAGGCCATTTTGGATGTTGCCCATGAGACTATAAAGACTACGGATCCAGCCTTGTTGCCACTTCGAGTGCCGCTAAAGGCGGTGCAGGTATTTGAAAAAGAATTGGCTGTAGGAGGATTCTCACATACCGTGATCGAGGAGGCATACGTTGTCTCAGAGATTCAAAAAGAATTAGCCAAGGGTACAAAAGCAACAGAGGTAGCGTTAATTGTTCGCACCAACCGCGAAGTAGAGCTTTTTACGAGCCACTTACGCAAAGCCGGTGTAGCAGTAGCTCCTTCAGCGGATAGTGACGTGCTTGAGCATCCGCTCATGCGCCAAATAAGTATGCTGCTTAAGGTGGCAGTTGACCCAACTGATGAAGTAGCTTTAGCTGAGCTTCTCCATGCACCATACATTGGTATTTCGACAGCTGATGTGATTACGCTACTTCAAGCACGGAGACATAAACAAACACTCCGGATGCTGGTTTCTGATGAACAGCTACTGACTGCTCTCCCGCTACAAAATAGGGACCCAATTTTAAATGTGACAACTCTATATAAGCATGCAGCCGAATTATCGGTAACCAAGAGTCCAGCAGAGGTGGTCGAGTATTTATTGACTCAAAGTGGACTGCTTGATTTTGTCATGGCAAAAGAGCCAATAAGTGGCGCAGCGGTAGTGCGGCGACTATATGATGAAATAGAGGGAATGTGTGTACGCAAAGAAGTGGCTAGTCTTAAAGAGGTGGTGTACCAATTTACGCTACTAAAAGAATATGGCCTTACCCTAGAAGCACCACTTTTAAAGACAGCTGCAGAAGCAGTGCAAGTAATGACAGCCCACAAAGCCAAAGGCTTAGAATTTGAAGTAGTGATGATTCCACATCTTACCGATAATGTCTGGGGAGGTTCACGAGGTAGGGCGGCTGCATTTGATTTACCAATTCGTAAACATGAAGTTGAAGATGAAAAAGCATTAACTGAAGACGACGAACGTCGCTTGCTGTATGTGGCTCTCACTAGAGCAAAACGTCGGTTGCTTTGTACGTATGCAGCAGTGGGTATTGATGGGCGAGAGTTCACACCATCACGTTTTTTGGCTACACTTGAATCTCACTTAACTCCTTGTGCCACTGCTGATTTTGAAAATGAGTTTGAACCACTTTCTCTACTAAAACCTGCCCCAAAAACTTCATTCGGAGCTGAGTTTTTACGTGTAGCACTCAAGGAGCGCGGGTGGTCTGCTACAGCTTTTAATAACTACAAAAAAAGTCCATGGGAATTTATTTATAAAAATGTATTACATATTCCAAACATCAAGACTCCAGAACTTCAGTTTGGTACTGCAGTTCATGGTGTCTTAGAGCGAGTTGTTCAGGTCTGGGTAAAAACAAAAACTTTGCCAGCAGATGCTGTAATCGAAAATTGGCTAGCAGAAAACCTGCAAAAGAACGTATTGTCAGATAGTGAGTACACACGTCTCCATGAACGAGGTATGAAAGCTGTTTTTGGTTATTTGGCTACACTACAAGCCGCCTTGAGTTATGGCACTGATGCCTGGAGTGAGTATTCCATAACCGCTACGTTACCAACGGGGATTGAGGATTTTCCCGAGGTAGTTCTTACTGGAAACTTTGATCGATTAGATATTGGAGCAGACGGCAATGTGGTACGCGTAGTCGACTATAAGACTGGTAAACCAAAAACTCGTGGCGAAATTGAGGGTACTACCAAAACAAGTGATGGAAATTATAAACGTCAATTAGTATTTTACGCACTACTTCTTTCGCTTCAGACCGACGAGCGTCTTGTGACCAAAAACACCCTCCTGTCCTTTGTTGAACCTGATGCTAAAGGTGTTGTTCATGAAGAATCTTTTGTAATCACTGAAGAAGAAATAGCTGCTTTGAAAGCTGAAATACTGGCAGCAACAGAAGCGGTGGTAAGTGGCGAGTGTCTCTTAGCTGCCTGTGATCCAGAAAAGACGTCCTACTGTCATTTGGTAGCAGAGTGGGAGCGGTAGAAAAATAAAAGCCCGAGCGCACAGCGCTCGGGCTTTTATGAAGATTTGACTTAGTTAGTGGTTGTTGGTGTTGTTGGAGTAGTACCCTCAAGTTGTCCAAGAAGATTCTCGACGATTTGCTTTACCACTTCATATGGCTGAGCACCTTCAATAGCTGCTTGTTGGTTGCCAACCAGTACAAATGAGTGTGGTGTTCCTTTGATACCAGCTGCCGCTCCTTCATTGAAACTCGCTTCTACTACAGCTTTTTGTGTACCACTTTCAAGACAGGCTTGGAAAGCGTCTCGGTCAGCGCCGGCTGTGACTGCGTACTCTGGAATGCGAGTGATGTTGGTTGCTTCGTTGATATTACGCTCTTCGAAAATAAGATCAGAGAATTTCCAGAAAGCATCATTACCGGCCACTTCGCCTACGCACAGCGCTGCTTCAGAGATACGTGGTGCGTTTGGGTGAAGTTGAGGGATTGGGAATTGACGATATACCCAAGCCACTTTTCCAGTAACTCCATATTCATTCATGATTTGGTTCATGGTCTCATGAAAGTTTTTGCAAAATGGGCAGTCATAATCTGAGTACTCAACAATCAAAATAGGGGCGTTTGGATTTCCTTTAATGTAGTCATTTTCGTCAACTGGTTTTATATTTGCTTGTACAACAGGGGCATTTTCTCCACCGGTAGTAGGTGGAAGAGTTGCGGTAGTGCTGCCGCCAATACCGCTAAAATAAATTGCTGCGGCAATAAGCCCAAACCCAAAAACAATAGCTAATGGGACAGCAAGGGGTGATGATTGTGTAGGTGTAGGTTCCATAAAATTACATTGATTACTATACAGAGCAGTATATCACGACGTATCTTTGGGGTGATATACTATTCACTATATGGATATACTGACAGCCGTTATCTTGGGTGTACTACAAGGAATAACAGAATTTGTACCAATTTCTTCCAGCGCACACCTCCTACTTACTCGAGATTTACTTGCGGTTGACACCACTAATTCTTTGGCCTTCTATGCCATTTTACACGTCGCCACCACAGCGGCCATCATTATCTATTTCTGGAGCGATATCTGGGTGCTCATACAAACTGCTATACGGAAGCTAGGTAGGTTGCCAGTCAATCAAAAAGATTTAGTGCTCCTCTACGCACTTATGGGCGGTACGATACCGGCAGTGATCATAGGTCTTTTGTTTCAAGACATCATTACTGGCTATTTCCACGCCCCACTCTCGATAGCTTTTATGCTTTTTATCAGCTCATTCTTCTTTATGTATGCTGAGTGGCGCTATTATAAAAATCCCCCGCACGGCGTACTTTCTGTCAGACAGGGTTTTTGGGTAGGTTGTTTCCAAGCTCTTGCCCTATTGCCCGGTTTTTCTCGTTCTGGGTCAGCACTCGCCGGCGGTATGCTTTTAGGACTATCACGAGTAGAGGCTGCCCGCTTTTCTTTTTTACTGGCGATACCAATTACGCTAGGGGTAGGGATGAAGATGCTTCTGGAGCTCATCATTACTGGTGGCAGTGTTTCTTGGGTAGGAATAGGAATAGGCTCTCTTGTGAGTTTTGTCACAGCACTCTTTGTGATTCGTTTCTTTCTTGGCTTTATTCGTAAATATACCCTGTGGCCGTTTATTTGGTACAAGCTGGTTTTGGCGCTTTTGGTGGCGTATGTCGCCCTCTATGTGTAGCTAGAACAGCAGAGAATGTGTCATGGCACTCTCTTCTTTGATACCCCAGGTACTGATATCAAGCGGAATCTCACGCTTACGTGAGCCATCCTTAAATTTTACATGTCCGTGTTCTAGAGCATAGTCAAAAACCTTTTTAGTTATTTTGACGTCTTGTTCACAGTATTTTTTAATTTCATCAATTTTTCCTTCACGCCACCACCTCACTGCTTGCAAGCCGTGGCCAGATTTTTTTGCGCCGACCGTCGCTTCAGCCACACTATCAAGGCGGAGCCGTCTTCCTAACGACTTTCTAATTTCTTCCAAGATATCAATACTTTTTATATGAGTTAAATCACCTGGGTAATATTTGTTTAAAAGTGGTATATCAAAGTGATTGCTGTTATATCCCACCAGCGCATCTGCTTTTTCTAAAATTGGCCAAACGGTTGAAAGCTCATCAACAGTAACTGTGGTGTATACCTTTGTTTCGCTATCGTAAAAAGTACCAACAGAAATATCTAAAGCAGCTGGGTCAGAGCTCCCAACATCTTGAAATATGTTTTGTGTTTCTAAATCAAATATTACGTATCGCATTATAGGGTGTTCTTTATGAGGAGAGTGAGTAGATTTTCCAGAGTATCTGATTCTTCGCTCATGTGTATGAGGTTTTTGAGTATAAAAGTTCCGCTTTGTAGTTCGTCGGTACCAACCACAATCGTATATACAACACCTCGTTCAGCTGCATCAGCGATTTTTTTACCAATTTTCTTTGTGCTTATATCAACACAAGCTGAGATGTCGCGCGTGCGTATATAGTGGGCGATTTTCTGTGCTTCTAAATTTAGTTTGGTATCAGTAGGGACGATAACTATTTTTGGAGCAGTTGTGGAGATGGTGGTCGGAAGGAGTTTGTGGGTTTCAAGAAAGTCGCGCATGGTGACGTCTCCCATGCCAAACCCAATACCAGTCACGGGCTCGTCACTAAACATTGAAGTTAGATTGTCATATCTTCCTCCGCCCAGCATAGAGCGATTGTTTTCACCTGATATATCAAAAATCTCAAAGATGGTACCGGTGTAATAATCAAAGCCACGTGCCAGTGTTCGGTCAATATGCGCGTTAGTAATACCAAGCTCAGATAGTCCTTTTATAATCTCATTTTCAGACACATTTTCTTTACTTGTTACTAGAGTGAATACTTTTTGGACGAGCTCAGCATCTGCCAAAATTGCCGTGAGCAAAGTCTGATATTCCTCAACTGGTATCTTATGAAAACGGTCGTTTAGACGGGTAATCTTATTTTGTATCTCTGCCTCTTTGATACCAATAGATTCGTAGAGGGCTTGCATGTCACGACGGTGATTGATACGTATCTCAAACATATCTGGAGTGGCACCAAAATCCAAAAGCACTTGGTGAGCAAGAGCAATAATTTCAACGTCGGCGGTATAATCGTCGGCCCCAAAAATGTCGCAGTTGAGTTGCCAGTGTTCACGTAGACGTCCCCGCTGCGGTCGTTCGTATCGGAACAAGTTTGGGATTGAGTACCAGCGAAGCGGGAAGCGTAGTTCGCGACGTTTACCTGCTACCATCCGGGCAACAGTAGGAGTCATTTCTGGCCTCAAGGTCACCTCACGTTCGCCGCGGTCGATAAAGGTGTAAGTCTGTTCATTCACCATCTCTTCATTTACCGCTCCCTTACTCTTATATAAATCAGATGGTTCAAGTATAGAGGCGTCGTAGCGCTCATAGCCAAAAGATTCAGCGGTCTTAGCCCACATATCAAAAATATAGCGTTGTACAGCCATGTCTTCTGGATAGAAATCACGCACTCCTTTATAGGCGTCAGTTGAGAGGTTTCCTTTACTCATAAAATGATTGTAGTGTAGCGCCTAGCTTCGTGCAAGCCTAATCAAGAACAACGTTATTTACAGTCCCTGAAAGAGTTTGTAGTCGAGCATCGGTGGCTTTCTGGATAGTTGATTGTAGACCACGTGGGTCTGGTAGGCCATTACTCATGAAGTTACTCTCAGCATCACTGGCAGTTTGAGCGAGGATAGTACCAAAATTAAGAAACGTCGGAATAATTCCGTTGACAGATACTTTTATGTCTTGCAGCCGTTCTAGTCTAAAGCTACTTACTTTGCGGTTAAAAAAATGAATTTGATCAACCACAATAATTCTTCGGTCAGTAATAATCCAAAGGTCCAAATAATAGTGAGTCCACGTCATAAAGGCCGTTAAGATGCAAAAAAGTACCCACGCAGCAGCGGCAAAGGTAGCAAGCGAAGAGTAGTCAGTTAATTTAAAGCTTATTGGAATAAGTGTTGAAAGTATGGTGAACGATGACAACAGAATAATCGGTAACAGTATCAGCATAAGTATCCCCAAGAGCTCCGCTGTAATGATAAACCAATGTTTACGCACTACTGTTAGGACAGCCTCACTTGCTTCAAGTTCTATCTTTTCAAATAACATAGGCTAGATATTAAATGCGGTATAGAATAAAACGCTCATAAGAGGTAGGGTGATGGCCAGATATAGGGTGTACGTCAGGGCGCTTACTTTTGTGTTTGAACTATAGGCACTCCAGTGATAATACAAAATTGCTGTGAAAATAATGTAGACCGTCGCAATTAAGTAAAAACTAAGTGGCACTAGTGTACCGAAGGGTATTGAGAGACTACTAAGCGCAAGACTGGGTTCCATAGGTGCTATTATTGTAGCACTAGTTTTGAAAAGCGCTCTTGGCCATACTGGTCTTTTAGGGTGGTAACTATAAAGTGCTTGCTACCCAACTTTTGTATTTCTGCTGATTGCTCTGGTTCGTGTTCTATATATAAGAGACCTTCGGGCGCAAGATGCTCGGGTGCTTCTTTGATAATTTTATTGATTATCTCCATTCCAGCAATTCCACCATAGAGAGCAATTTCGGGCTCGTGTGCTTTAACCCCATCTTCCGTTCTATCAAGTGCAGGGTCGATGTAGGGAGGGTTTGTGACAATTACATCAAAGTGGGGAAGTATGGCAGTCGTTTTAAACAAATCTCCAGATAATATCGTGACACGTTCGCGAACAATGCCGTTTTCTACGCAGTTACGAGCAATAGTGGGTAGGTGTGAGCTTTCAAGTTCAATAAAGTGAACCGTACTCAAGGGGAGCGATTTGGCTATAGCTACACCAATAGCACCGCTGCCGGCACATAGATCTAGTATGTTGGGTTCAGTATTAGTTTGAAGTTCTTTCAACTCATTTATTACTTGATTAGTCCAAAACTCTGTTTCGGTGCGGGGAATCAATGGACGGGAATCAAGGTAGATTGTTGTATCTAAGAAGGGGGTATGGCCAATTAGGTAGGCAAGTGGTACACCAGCTTCTAGCTTCGCGAGATCGGTCAAAAAAGCTTCGCTTTTTTGACCGTGATACTTTTCTGCCAGTAGCCAGGCTGCTTCTTGACTATTCATGTTTGTCATTGTACTATATTAGTCGGCATTTGTACAATGTATAACCAAACAGGAGTTAGTTGTGGCGCAGCAAAAACTTTTTTCATCTGAAATTAAAGCAAAGTTGGCAGGACATACTGCCAACTACAAATTCAACCGCGAACGAGCCAAGGGCTTGACTGTCTTCAGTCTCCAAGCAGCTGAGGCTGAGTGGAATATGCTCGACCTTTTTCTTGGGGCGGCAGAGAAAGTTGAAACCTCCGAGCATTTGGCTGAAATTTGCGATCGTCTCCAAAAGAATCTGGAAGAGCCGATTCCGCTTTCGGGCGGACAGCTCGACGAAAAGAAAGCTGGGCTCGTGCAGTGGCTCAAAAAACGAAGAGCCAAAGCGAGCGCAACCACAAAACGCCTTCGCAAACTCGACTGACCTGTGCAGTTTGCAAAAGCCCTCCACTCGAGGGCTTTTTTTAAGTAGAAATAAGAAGCGCAAAGCGCGACTATATTTTACTTATACAGACACAACATCAGTTTCGACCCCACAGGGAGAAAATGATGTATGTGGGCTGCAAAGCAGAAACAATGAGCCGCAGGCGACTATATTTGCTTGACCTAATTTTTAAATAGTGGAGCGACTATAAAAATGTAAGGTGAATTGCGGAGCAAGAGAAGATACTCTGGGGTAGAAATAATCTTGTGGTAGGCTCCGCAGGGAGAATCTGGCTGCAGCGATCTGTTGCTCACACCTGAGACACTATTTGTTCAGTAAGTTTGTTACACTTACTACAGTATGAAAAAGAACACCAAGTTATATGAAATAGTTGCAGCCTTAATGGCACCAGGTAAAGGAATTTTAGCAGCTGATGAAAGTGACGCTACTGCTGGTAAACGTTTGTCGATGGTACATCTTCCAAACGAACCAGAAAATCGACAGGATTTTCGAGAGTTACTTTTTGCTGCTCCAGGAACTGAAGAGTATCTCTCAGGTGTTATCATGTATGACTCCTCAATCAAGAATTTTACAGACGACGGCACTCCGTTCCCAGACGTTTTAACCGCTAAAGGAATTGTACCGGGTATTAAAGTTGACCTCGGTACCGTTGATTTGCATGGATTTAAGGGTGAAGTGGTTAGTCAGGGCCTTGATAACCTTGAGGAGCGATTTAAAGAATATTATGACCTTGGTGCTCGTTTTGCTAAATGGCGCGCGGTTATTACTATTGATGACGAGGAGCTTCCGACAGATGCTGCTATTACGATGAATTGTATTATCCTTGCTCGCTATGCACAGCTTGCGCAGGCAGCTGGTATTGTTCCAATGGTAGAGCCTGAAGTTATTTATGCTGGTGACCACACCCTGCAAAAAGCAGAGATGGTAACTACGCGAACACTACAAATTTTGTTTCAGACACTCATGACCTACAAAGTGGATCTTGAAGGACTTATCTTGAAGTCTTCAATGGTTCTCGCAGGGGATATGTGCAGTGAACAATCAACTCCAGAGCAAATTGCCAACGCCACCATGCGAACCTTCCACATGTCGGTTCCACACGAGGTTGGTGGAATTGTATTTCTTTCAGGTGGACAAACGCCAAAGCGCTCAACTGAAAACCTCAATGCAATGGCTAAGCTCGGTGCTCAACCGTGGCCAATTACTTTTTCTTTCTCGCGCGCAATTGAAGAACCTGTCCTTATGGCATGGCAAGGTAAGCCAGAAAATATTCCTGAAGCACAAAAAGTATTGCTTCATGTTTGCAAGATGAACAGTCTCGCTACGCAAGGAAAGTATGACTCAGCTGCGGACGCTATCTTAAAATAAAAATAAACCCCTTCCATACGGAAGGGGTTTATTTTTGCTAGGAACTCGCAAAAGAAATAATAAAATCCCTCCAACTGGAGGGATTTTTATAATGTGGAATGCTGGGTTCGCTAGCGTTATGACCCCTACTAAGCTGCGAGACTGTGAGCTCCAGCGATTTGCCTTTGGAGGACAAATCGGGAGCGAAGTAAACAAAAAGCCCTGGCGGGCTAATGTTTACTTCTTCTGCTTGTAGACTGTGTGAGTCTTAGAAACTGGGTTAAATTTCTTGGTCTCGTACTTCTTACTTGGGTCTTTTTTAACCTTGTTATTGAAGCGAGTATAGTAGGTGTGGCCTTTGCCCACGCCCTTTTTGTCGCCTACGCTAACGAGTTTTATGAGTAAATCTTGTGACATAGTGGTGCGATTCTAGCAAAAAAACAGATTTTAGTCAATTTTAGGATTTGCCAAAGGTCGATAAGCACAGTTTTCAGATAGTCTTTTGGCGGCAGACTTTAGGTCTGTGTTATCATGAGTTTATCTACAAAAATGTGAGTAGTATTTGTTTTTGTAGTGATTTTATACATGAAAGTACTCACTTTTAGCTGGGACTTTCCACCAACACGAAACGGTGGCCTTGGAGTAGCGTGTTTTGGCTTAACACGAGAATTATCCCACAATGGTGTGGAAGTTATTTTTGTACTACCTAAGCGACAGGAGGTTGTAGGTAACGCTCGTTTTGTTTTTGCTGACTCTGCGCGCAGTGTAAAAGTGCGAGAAATAAGCTCATCTTTAAAGGCGTACCAGGCAACAGACAGCTTGGTCCATTACATTGAATCTTTTGATGCTGAAGGACGACCAGTCATTAAATCAAGAACAATTGTTGAAGAAGTGCATCGATTTGCGCACCAGGCTTCTCTCATCGCCCAGGAAGAAACGTTTGATATTATCCACGCTCATGACTGGACCTCGTACCTCGCTGGTGTAGCTGCAAAAGTTGCCAGTGGTAAACCACTCATTCTCCATGTTCATGCTACTTCATTTGATCAGGCAGCAAGCCAAAATGTTGATCCTGGAATTTTTCATATCGAAAGTGAGGGGTTTGCTGCTGCAGACAAGATTGTTACGGTTAGTCAGTTTACAAAAAATATTTTAGTAGAAAAGCATGGCGTTAACCCTGCAAAGATTGAAGTTGTGCACAATGGCTGCGATACGTTTGAGCCACAGAGGCATGATCCTACTTTAGCTGGACTTAAGGCTCAAGGTAAAAAAGTAGTTTTATACCATGGCCGGATCACCATCCAAAAAGGAGTTGACTATTTTGTGCGTGCAGCTAGGCGCGTAGTTGATATAGATAGTAACGTAGTGTTTGTCATTTCTGGATGGGGAGATATGACCAATCAAATAATTCAACAGGTCGGCGCAATGGGCCTCTCCAGCCACGTCATCTTTGCTGGGGCTCTCTGGGAAGAAGAGCGTGACCGTATGTATCAAAGTGCAGATTTGGTGGTGATGCCATCAGTGTCTGAGCCGTTTGGTCTGGTGCCACTTGAGGCATTGCAGCATGGTACTGCTTCTATCATTACCCATCAGTCTGGTGTTGGTGAAGTGTTGACTCATGTCCTCAAAGTAGATTTCTGGGATGTGGATGAGATGGCAAATAAGATTCTTTCAGCGTTACGCTATCCAGTGTTACGCCAGCAAATTGTTTTGGAAGGGAAGCGCGAGCTCCATAAAATGTCGTGGAAAGAGGCGGCGGTAAAAATGGTTCGTCTATATCGTAATCTGCTACAATACATCACATCATAGGTATGCTTAGTGTCTGTCCGTATTTTCATGTCCATCAGCCGTATCGCATTAAGCAGTATCGTGTTTTTGATATTGGTAATGATAACGAATATTTTAATGACGGCAGTGAGACTGATCTCAACAATCGGCGCATAGTAGAAAAGGTAGCCAACAAGTCATACCGACCCACCAATGCTATTCTGCAGGAGCTTCTTGACACCCACCCTGATTTTAAATTTGCGCTCTCATTTTCTGGCACGGTTCTTGATCAGTTTGAAGCGTATGCGCCAGATGTACTAGAGTCTTTCCAAAAATTAGTTTCAAGCGGACGAGTGGAAATTTTGGCTGACACCTATCACCATTCACTCGCTTTTTTCTACTCTGTACCAGAGTTTGAACGCCAAGTGCTTCAGCATAAAAAGCGCGTCAAACAGCTGTTTGGTGTTACTCCGAAGGTGTTTCGAAATACTGAGCTTTCGTATCGGAACGATCTTGCAAAGTGGTGCGAGGATAATGGATACATCGGCATTATGGCAGAAGGTTGGGAAAAATATCTTGGTTGGCGAAGTCCAAACTTTTTGTATCAACCGCCAGGCTGTAGCAAAATTAAGGTTCTGTTAAAAAACTACAAATTGTCAGACGACGTCGCGTTTCGGTTTAGTAATCAAGGCTGGGCAAGTTGGCCACTTTCAGCTGAAACATACACAGACTGGATTCATTCTCATCACGGTGGTGCGGAGACCATAAATCTTTTTATGGACTACGAAACCTTTGGTGAACACCAATGGGAAGATACTGGTATTTTTAACTTTTTGCGTGCACTGCCACACATGCTTACGAGTCGAAGTGATACTACGTTTAAAACTCCGTCTGAGACAGTAGCAAGCTACAACTCAGTCGGAGAAATAGACGTCCCAGATATTTTGACATGGGCTGACACCGACCGAGACCTGACTGCTTGGACCGGAAACGACATTCAGCGTGATGCCATAAAAGCTATCTATGGTATGGAAGAAAAAGTGTTAGCGACAAAAGATAAGTCTTTGATTGAGACTTGGCGCAAGTTACAGACGTCTGATCATTTTTATTATATGTGTACGAAGTGGTCAGAGGACGGAGATGTGCATGCCTACTTCAGTCCGTACAAATCCCCATATGATGCATATATCGCTTTTATGAATGCCTTAAGTGATTTACAATTAAGAGTAAGTCACGCTCTCGTAAAAGAAGAGGAGCGCGCGAAAAAACAAGCAGAAAAAATTAAACAAAAGCTTGTAGTGCTCGAGGAGACGGAGCTGCCAAGGGCAGAAAAAATTGAACCCCAAGGCACGCTAGGAGAAAGAGTCAAAGAATGGGGCAGAGGGTTGTGGAAGCGTTTTAGTTCCTTAATAGTTCTTGTAAAAGAGAAATAGTTCATAAGTTCATTTATATGCAAAAAAAAGTAACAGCAACGCCAAAAAAAGCAGCTGCAAAAAAGGCAGTCTCTAAAAAAAATCCCACTGAGGCAAAGAAAAAGTCTGGAAAGAAGACTCTGCTTATTGCAAATAATCAGCAATCGTTTTGGGTTAATAACGGTCAGATTCTAAACAGTTTGTTGGCTCTTGAGACAGCGCTCCAGGTGATGACTAAAGATACTTTTTCATACCATGTCGCCAAAGACAGGAATGACTTTGCTCAGTGGGTGGAATATGTCCTTGTGGATGCAGCCTGCGCCGCTGATTTGCGTAAGGCTAAGACTCCAAGTGCAGCTAAGACGGTAGTTGTAAAGCACCTAAAGACCTACCAGCTCTAATACATGTCTCGCGCGGTCACTATTGGTAACGGGAGTTTACTTGTCGGTTTAGATTACCGCGGACAGGTTCGTGACTTGTATTTTCCACACGTTGGGGAAGCAAATCACGTGAGTGGTGCGAGTGGAAACTTTGTGCACCGTATTGGTGTGTTTGTGGAAGGGGCACTCTCTTGGCTCGATAATGAAGATTGGGTGGTGACTATTGGTGCGAGTGAGCACACCTCTACTGGTACGCTTACTGCTACCAATGAAAGGCTTCAAGTAATACTTGAAAGTCATGATGCAGTACATAACGAACAGAATGTTTTTTTGCGTAATTTTAGAGTAACAAATACAGGAAGTGTCTCGCGCGAAGTTAAACTTTTTCTCTCACAACAATTTCGCATTTCAGAATCAAGACGCGGTGACACTGCCTTTTTTGATCCGCGGGTAAAAGCGATTGTGCACTATAAAGGGAATACTACTTTTTTGGTAAATGCTTTTATGGGTGGCAAACAATTTACTGAATACAACATTGGGTTGTTTGGTATTGAAGGAAAAGAAGGTACCTATATGGATGCTGTGGATGGGAAACTTGAAAAGAACCCAATTGAGCATGGCTCAGTAGATTCAGTCATTGGACTCTCAGCCGTTCTTGAACCTGGTCAAAATGCTGAGGCGTACTACTGGGTGGTCTGCGGCAAGACGATACCCGACGTGCACACCCTTGATGAGTATGTGCTTGAAGAAACGCCAGAGCGGCTTTTGAATTCAACCGAATCGTACTGGCGTGCTTGGCTCGAAAAAGAACCGCGTAACTTATCTATTTTGCCAGCGCCACTGCGCACCCTCTACAACCGTTCCCTTATTACTATGCGTGTACATAGCGACAATGGTGGTGGAATTATTGCTTCCAGTGACACAGACATGCTTCACCATGGGCGAGACACGTACAGCTATGTATGGCCACGAGATGCAGCCGTAATTGCAACTGCGCTTGATATTTCTGGCTACCACGATGTTGCTACTCGTTTCTTCACCTTTGTCTCAAATTGTATCGAGCCTGGTGGATACCTTATGCACAAATACCGCTCAGATGGTGTACTTGGTAGTTCATGGCATCCGTGGATGCAGCATGGTGTGCCGCATCTACCTATTCAAGAAGATGAGACAGCTGCTACTATATTTGCGCTTTGGAAGCACTACGAACGATGTCGTGATATTGAGTTTATTGAGTCACTATACAATCCGTTTATAGAACCGGCAGCAAAATTTATGTGTGAGTACATTGAGCCAACTACTGGTCTGCCCCAAGCATCGTATGACTTATGGGAAGAAAAGTATGGTACGTCTACTTACACCGCAGCAGCAGTATATGCAGCGCTTATGGCAGCTTCACGCTTTGCGATGATGCTTGGGAAAGATGATGATTCGCGAACCTATCAAGCGGTAGCGGAGCGAATGCAAACGGCTATCGGTACTGTGCTCTATGATGAATCACTAAAGATGTTTGTAAAACATGTTCTCCATAGTGAAGATGGTGACTTGACCTTTGATAAGACGCTCGACACCAGTAGTTTCTACGGCCTCATTGCTTTTGATGTTTTTGATATCGATGATCCAAAAATCACCGCCTCAGCAAAGACGGTACAGGACAGACTCCAAGTGCACTCAAATAGTAAAGGGTATATACGGTACGAAAATGACGGTTATTACCGCATGAGTGATGCTGATACACCAAACCCATGGGTCATTACCACATTGTGGATGGCACAGTATTTGATTAAAAAAGCGACTAAGCTAACACACCTCAAAGAGCCGCTAGATTTACTTAACTGGACTTGTTCTCATGCAACTACGGGTGGGGTATTGGCCGAGCAGATGCATCCAAACACCAGAGCTCATCTTTCAACTGCACCACTTACGTGGAGTCATGCCGAGTATGTCCTCACTGTTGATGCCTATCTAAAAAAAGTAGCCGAGCTTTCAGAGGGCGACTAAAACTTATGTGTCCAAGTGTTGGTATCTTTATCAAACGTACCAATAGTTGTGCGATGAATACTAAAAGCTAAACCTTCAGTGTTTAGCTTTTTCGCAATGAGTTCCGAAAGTGTGCGCATGTAGGTACCGCTTGAACAAATACAAGTTATTTTTGCGATATAAAAATTGTCGCTTGGGTCACCAGTGCTTTGTATGTTTGCCCAGGCCTTGCGTACCTCTGGTCGCCTAAAATCATTACCAAGGGCTTTTCGTGGATCTGTTACTAGGGGGATACGCTCAATGTTTTTAAGTGACTCGTTTACCACCTCACTTCGCGGGAGTGTTCTAAATTCTGTGAGTGAAAGCTGATAGATTTCTGAAGTTCGAGTCGGAATAGTAATTTCATCAAGTCTATTTTCAACCGCCCACATATGAAGGGGTTTACCTTGTACGGTCTTGGCAGAGAAAACAGGGTAGGGAAATTCGATTGAGCCAACAAAACTTTTAAGAGCTTCATTTACCGCAGTCTTATCAAGACGAGGTGCTGAACTTTCTTTTACTAAGCCCAGCACATCTCCAGAATCAGAGTGAATACTAAATAAAATTTCTACCTCATATTCTTTATCTAGATTGTGATACTCGGTTTGTTTTTTACACTCCTCACCGATGAGTACCAAAAGTTTTCCCGAGGCCATTGGATCGAGTCTTCCCGCGTACGCCAAAGGTACACCTATTAAATCAGGTTGTGTTTGTCTCCAAGTTTCTAGTGTCTCAAGTGGAGTGTCACCAATTTTCTTTTCAAGTAGGATGTATGGCAGGGTCGACATACTGTCTATTCATTATCCGCGTCATCTCCTTCATCTTCAATTTCAAACTGAATGATTTCTTCAATAATATCTTCAAGGGTGACAACGCCTAAAAATTGTTTGTTTCGAGTAAGAACTACACCCATATGTTTTTTCTGTTTGAGCATGCGACCAAGAACGGCATCAAGCATTTCGTCGGGTCGTACGCTTAAGAATTTGTCGTCATAGGCATCTTCTGCTTCAAAAAGAGCAATGTCTTGCTCCTCATAAATAAGATCTTTCGAGTAGAGAATTCCAACAATATTATCTTCATTTCCGCTGTAGATTGGATATCGTGAAAAATCACTCTGTGCGATTTTGTCGATAAAGCTTTGGTTGATGCGTTGATTTTTGTCGAAGGTCTCAACTGCTTCTTTTGAAGTCATAATTTCGCGAACACTGGTATGTGAAAATTGTAGCGCTCCATGAACAATACGCTCTTCATCTGCATCAAGGTCACTATGCTCAGACTCTTCTAAATCAGACACAATTTGCATTAAGTCGTTTTTTGAATAGAGTGTCGACATTTCTTCTCCGAGGAGTTTGTCGAGCATATATGCGATAGGGAATGTAATAGGGAACATTACAAACATAAGAATACGAGTGATGGGTGCAAAAGTACTACCAACCCACAGTGCGTGACGAGAAAATGCAGCTTGAGGAATTATTTCACCAAATAGGAAGATAAGAGACGTAGCAATAACTCCAGCTACCACACCACTCAAGAGTGAGCCCATATACACCGAAAGCGCGGTGTTTACCATGACGTTTCCTAAAAGGAGAGTGGTCAGTAGTAAATTACCGCGCTTTCGAATTGGGTAGATGGCGAGTGCCTCTTTGTTCCCGTGTTTAGCACGACGCTCTAAAGTATTGAGGTTTAGGGAAAAATATCCAAGGGTTAGACCCGAGAACATCGCCGAACAAGCAAGTAAGAATAGGGATAAAAGATATTCCACGGTAGTTGTTTAAAGCGGATTTCCACCTAGAAATGTATTCACAATTGCTAGAAGGATGAAGAGGCCGATAGCTACAATAATGTATTGCATAGGCTATCAGTATACCAAATCCTTAAGCAGGTACGAAGGTAAGAGCCTTACCAGACTTGTCACTTCGGCCAGTTCGACCAATACGGTGCACATAGTCTTCGTAGGTTCCTGGAAGGTCGTAGTTGATTACGTGTGAGACATCGTCAACGTGAATACCACGAGCAGCTACGTCAGTAGCAACGAGTACTTGTACTCGACCGTCTTTGAAGTTCTTAAGCGCACGTTGTCGTTGAACATGTGACTTGTTGCCGTGGATAGCATCAGCTTTGATGCCAGCATGTACGAGTTCAAGACTAAGCTTTTCTACACTGTGCTTCATAGCACCAAAGATAATCACGCGAGTAAAAGCTTCGGTCTTAAGAAGGTCGACGAGGGTCGTGAACTTATTGTGGTGTTCGTATCGAACAACGTCTTGAGTAACACTGCTGGTAATGTCTGTCTTTCGTACTGAAACCGTTATTGGGTTACGTAGAAATTCATGTACCAACCCTTCAACGCTCTTAGACATAGTTGCTGAGAAGAAGAGAGTCTCTCGTTCATCAGGAATATCTTTAAGGATTTCACGCATATCATGGATGAATCCCATATCAAGCATTCGGTCAGCTTCATCGAAGATAACAGTTGTAATACCACCTGGTTTTATGTGTCCACGGTCAATAAGGTCTTGAACACGTCCTGGGGTACCGATAATAAAATGATTCTTGCGTCGTAGACCACTAATTTGTGGGCGAATATTCATTCCACCAACACAAACGGTTGAGTAGAGGTTCATTCGTGGAGTAAGTTTACGAAGTTCTTGTTCAATTTGTATTGCAAGTTCGCGAGTCGGGGTAAGGATAAGTGCGCAGCGTCCTCGGTCTTTAAGAGTCTTTTGAATAACAGGAATCAAGAAGGCAGCTGTTTTACCGGTACCAGTTTGTGCTAGTCCAACAACATCGTGTCCGTCAAGAATGTAGGGAATAACCTGATCTTGAATTGCACTTGGTACTACAAGCCCCGCCTCAGCAATCGTTTCAGCGAGCGCCTTATCAAGACCAAAGTCGTTGAAAGTATGCTTAGCTTCGTATGGAGCCTCAGCTACTGGTTTAGCAGGGTTAAGGTTAATGAACTTTGATACGTCAAAGGTGCTCATAACACGGCCTCGGCCTCGGCCGCCACTTCGGCCTCCGCCAAATGATGAACGTCCGCCTGAAGAGCGTCCGCCAGAATATCCGCCTCGTGACGAAGAAGATGAACCACCGCGTGAATAGCCCCCGGTACGAGGACCAGAGCTAGGACGAGCAGAATATGAACGCTCACCGCCCCCAGTGCGAGCACTAGAAGATGAACTACTATTAAAAGGTCGACGGGTACGTCCCGCCATTGGTCGACTAGGTCGACCAGATGAATTTGGCATTATTTTGTTTACTTAGGGAATTCAGTGAATTCCGGGCTGTGCAGTAGATAAATTCAATCGTGGCTATCTAACAGATATATAGATTGTGGCTTAAGAGCCCTACACGAGAATCTCAAGGTGTTTATACAATAACATCATTATATTTATAAGTCAATACGTATGAGGAGAAAAAGAAAACACACCACTCGCGAAGAGAGGTGTGAATGTGGGGAACAAAGGGTTTATTGAACACGGAAGAGCAAAAGCACTTGCCAGAGTGCCCAACCCCAGGGAGTGAGGGTGACTGCACCGACAATGCACCCTAGGATGGTCAGAAAGCAAAACCTTTGGTTTTGCTTTGGCGTATTCTTTTTACCCAAGCCAACAACGATGAAACTGAGAGAGATTCCAAGCAAGATGCCAAACCAGGCGAAGCTGGGAATGTTGTCCACCATCGCTGACTTGCTCATGGTGTGTATGTCAAACTCCTTGACCAGTACAACGCTTAGCGCTGAAACTAGCAGTGCTATGAAAAAGTAGGCATGACTTTTGGACATATGGAAACCCCTTAAAAGATGATTTTTGAAGAACCGTCAAAGCAAACAATACAACTTTATTTCAAAAAATCAATAGAGTTGGTTATTTGCTAAAAAAGAAAAGACCTACAAGCTGGGGAGCCTGTAGGTCTAGGATTACCCGCGTTTTATCAGGCGATAGTGCTTTTTCCAGCAGTGAGAGGAAGCTGCCCAAGGGGACAAGCCGCGCTCATCATAGAGGTGGCGCACATAAGCCAGATACTGGTCAGTCCGATTTGGATTAAGACCCATCTTCTTCATTTCAGGTTCATGTACCCGCATGAGTACTTGAAATACTCCTTTTGCGGATGAACCATCACGATTTTGGATGAGTTGACCATTTTCGCGGTGAACAAGTCCGGATGATTCACAGTTTGCGACGTGCACCATATAGGGCGCGTCAGGGAACCACTCACGGATCTTTTCTGCTATCTGCTTGCCTTCACTGGTGGTGGGGCGGACAGGTGGCAGCTCGGATACTTTGTCTGCTTTTGCAGCGTTTGGCAGGGAAGCTCCTGACGCCAAACAGAAGAACAGGAAAAGTACTCGAGATTTTTTAAAGAACATCAACAAAACGTAAGGCCTTTCAAACAATTGTAGGTTGACTGGTGAACAAGTATTGCCTCCAAACCCCATGACGAATCAAGTGGGCTTTTCTTACAAAAGAAAACACCACTCTTTTGAAGGAAGCGGTGTTTTTTGGCCGACCTACCGAGGTCAGGAGCCAAAGAGCGCGATGCGTGCTTGCCAGAACGACCAACCCAAGAGGAAGGTTGTCGGCATGGCCCACATCAGCTGTACGCTGAGGCTCTTCACGGCAGCAAGCGCTTGCTCAGCGTTCTTGGTGCCGATGAGTGCTGCCACCCCTCCGACGCAGAGGCCTGAAACAGAGAGTATGGCGACTGGGATGAGGACCATCTCCGGCGAGAGGGTGTGGAGATTGAGCATCCCAATCACACCCATGGTGACAATGCCGAGCAGGAAGACGAGAAAGACACGGAGCAGTGATTTGGACATGAGAGTTCTCCAGATGTTGAAAAGGGCGGTACCAAACTATATAATAGCACAAATTACTCTAAAAGTCAATAAAGACCTCAAAATAGGCTTGAGTACACAGTTTGATTTTTGTTTTGGGTGTTTTTGTGATAGCATACGGGCGCAAAAACAACTAAGGTGTTTTTGGGTACACACTCATGTTTTCACTCATTCCAATAGCTCACGCGGCTGAAGAAGCCGGCATTCATGTCGCTTTGAAGCCATATATTGTAGGCCACTTCTTTGGTGTACCCATTACTGCTACCCTCATCACTACTTGGCTCACCATGGCCTTTCTCATCACACTTTTCTTCTTTATAAGTCGAAAGCCATCTCTTATTCCTAAAAAAGCGCAAAGTATTGCTGAGATGGTTGTTGGTGGAGTATATGACTATATGAGTGATGTGCTCGAGAGTCGCAAGATGGCCCTCACATATTTCCCAATTGTGATGACCATCTTCATTTTTGTGCTCGCTCTCAACTGGATAGGACTTCTACCAGGAGTTACCGCTATCGGTCTCAATCATGACGGACACTTCACACCACTCTTATATCCAGCTGCTACTGATCTCAATATTACTATCGCATTTGCGATTATTGCGTTTCTCACCATTGAGATAGCTGGGGTAGTGGCACTTGGTACCTTCAAGTATATTGGAAAGTTTATCAACTTCCATTCACCACTTGCGTTTATCATTGGCCTCATTGAACTTATTTCGGAAATGGCACGACTCATCTCGTTTTCATTCCGACTTTTCGGAAATATCTTTGCAGGGAAGACGCTCTTGGTGGTGATTATGTTCTTTGTCCCATACATCGTCCCTGTGCCGCTGTATGCCTTTGAACTCTTTGTTGGATTTATTCAGGCATTTATTTTTGCCATCCTGACATTGTTCTTCATCAAGATTGCCGTGGCGGAACCGCATTAGTGGGTAATCACGAGTCCCGTAAATAATTGGGCGTGACTCGTACTTGTCCATTAATCATTATTAAAAATTAAAGTAATCATATGACAGAATTTGAAGTTGCAATGCAAGTTGCACAACTAAACGCCGACTCTATGAAAGCAGTTGCTATGGCACTGGCTGCAGGAGTAGGTGTGCTTGGTCCAGGTATCGGTATCGGTATGCTCGTTGCGCGTGCACTTGAAGCTATCGGACGAAACCCAGAAGCAGCCGGAAAGATCCAAGCTACAATGTTCATCGGTATCGCTTTCGTTGAAGCTTTGGCCATCTTTGCTCTAGTAGTAGCTTTCGTAATCAAGTTCGCTTAAATTCTTTTCTGGCTTACGCCATCTGCTTTGTCGCAGTACAGAAAATTTTTATCACCGTACGCTTGTACGGCTCCCAAAATTTTCTTTCTGCTCCGCGCATCTGGTGCAATCCAAAAAAGAATTACCTAGAAGTGAACAAAATCAGAAGTAACTCTCTTTATTAACCACAAACTCTAGCAAAACATATGGATGAAATCATAAATGCCTTTGGTATCGACGGACGTCTCATCATCATTCAGGTGGTGAACTTCGGTATCTTGATGGTGGCTTTGGGATATTTTCTCTACAAGCCTATTCTTCGTATTCTTAAAGAGCGCGAAGATAAAATCACTCAAGGACTTAAGGATGCTGAAGATGCTGCCAAGGCAAAAGAAGAGGCTGGTGTTGAAAAACAAACCATTCTCACAGGTGCACATATGGAAGCTGGGGAAGTGGCTAAGCGCGCCAAAGTTGCCGCTGATAGTCAGGCTTCAGAGATAGTAGCTGGAGCGCAAGAAAAAGCAGCAGCGGTCTTGTCTGATGCTGAAGTAAAACGTGAACAAATCAAAGCACAAGCACTTAAAGAGAGTGAAAAAGAAATTGCTTCTCTCGCTGTTTTGGCCGCAGAGAAAGTACTTCGCGAGCAAGCATAGCTTTTTGTCTTCTTATGAAACAAGCGTATATCACAGCCTTAACCGAAGCTCTCCTCAATACAAAAGATATTGACGGAGCGCTTTCAAGTACACATGCTCTTCTCATTAAGAAAGGACACGTGCGACTTTGGCCATCAGTGCTCAAAGGAGTGGTTGCCGCGCTTGAGAAAAAGGAAGTAGATGACACCCCGCGCGTGATTGTAGCTAAAGAATCAGCTAAGAGTAGTGAAGCCCTTCAAAAGGCTTTAGCGGCACTTGCTGTTACAAGCAAAACAGAAAAAGTTGAGATTGATAGTTCGCTCATCGGCGGATTTGTTGTTCAGTACAAGGATAAGATGGTTGATGGTAGCTACAAGCGAGCCCTCATCGATCTGTACCGAAAAGTCACCAAATAATTATTCATTCACCACAGTTTACTAATTCATTATTTATTATGAGTACACCAATCATTGCAAGAATTAAAAAGGAAATCGAGAATCTAAACACAGCTGCACTTCCAGAAGAAATCGGAGTGGTGGTTAGTGTTGGAGACGGTATTGCTGAAATCGAAGGACTCACTGACGCCCAGATGATGGAGATGGTGGCCTTTGAGTCAGGCGAAGGAGAGAAGCTTGCTGACTCTATCAAGAGTGAGAAGGCTCTCTTTGGTCTTATCTTGAACCTTGAAGAAGATACGGTAAAAGTAGTGGTGCTTGGTGAAAGTAATATGGTGAAAGAAGGTATGCGTGTGCGCCGCACTGGCAAGCTACTTTCTGTTCCAGTTGGAGCAGGAATTGTGGGTCGAGTGGTAAACACACTTGGTGAACCAATTGATGGAAAGGGAGCGATTGCGACCGACAAAGATATGCCAATCGAACGAGTGGCGTACGGTGTAATGGATCGTTCAAGTGTGAACGAACCAATCCACACTGGCATCAAGGCGATCGATTCTATGATCCCAATCGGTCGTGGTCAGCGCGAGCTTATCATTGGTGACCGAGGTACTGGAAAGACAACTATCGCTATCGACACTATCATCAACCAAAAGTACGAGCCAAAAGAAAAACGCCCAATTTGTATTTATGTAGCCATTGGTCAAAAGCGGTCAAAGACTGCGAGTATCATGGCAAAACTAGAAGCTGCCGGAGCACTTGAATACACTACTATTGTAGCTACTTCAGCTGCTGAAGCTTCACCACTCCTTTTCCTTGCACCATTTGCAGGAGTAGCGATTGGTGAATACTTCATGGAGCAAGGGAAAGACGTGGTGATTGTATTTGATGACCTCTCTAAGCACGCGGTGGCGTACCGACAAATGTCACTTCTACTTCGTCGCCCACCAGGACGAGAAGCGTACCCAGGAGATATTTTCTACCTTCACTCACGACTCTTGGAGCGTTCAGCGAAGTTATCTGCTGAGCTTGGTGGAGGTTCTATTACCGCGCTACCTATTATTGAGACACAAGAAGGAGACGTTTCTGCGTACATCCCAACCAACGTAATTTCTATTACTGACGGACAGATTTTCCTTGAAACAGACTTGTTCAACAAGGGTATTCGCCCAGCCCTCAACGTAGGTATTTCGGTATCTCGTGTAGGTTCTTCAGCACAGACCAAGGCGATGAAGAAAGTGGCCGGAAAGATTCGACTTGAGCTCGCGCAGTTCCGTGAACTTGAAGCTTTCATGCAGTTCGCTTCAGACCTCGATGAAGATACTAAGAAGCGTATCGACAGTGGACGAAAGTACGTAGAACTCCTTAAGCAGCGCCAAAACGAACCAATGCCATTTTACAAGCAAGTGGTTTCTATCTACGCTGCCAACAATGGACTCTTTGATAATGCTTCTCCAACAGTAGTGTCACAGATGGAAGTTGAATTCTTGAGTTTTATCGCTCGTGACCGAAAAGAAATCTTCGACACCATTGAAACAGGACGTGAACTTACTGACGACGTTGTGGCAAAAATTAACACTGCCATGACAGACTTCAAAGAGGCGAACGCAAAGTTCTATACGGTAGCAAAATAAAGGTCTAAACCTCTATGGCACTTAAACAAATTAAAAACAAAATAATCTCGACCAAAAAAACCGGCAAGGTGACAAAGGCGATGGAAGCTGTTTCGGCAGTGAAAATGCGCAAGAGTCAAGAACGAGCGTTTTTGTGTCGGCCGTATGTACACGCTGCTCTTCGGATTCTTTCTCGTGTAGCACAATCTGAAGCGGTTACTACTCATCCGCTGGTGGTAAAGCGAGAGACAGGGAAGACACTCTTGGTAGTGGTAACCAGTGACAAGGGTCTGGCTGGAAGTGTAAACAGTGCTGTATTGAAGAAGGTTGAGAAGTTCAAAGCTAGTGGTGAAGATTTTGCCATGATTGCGGTTGGTCGCAAGGCTGTTGAGTTTGCTCTACGCGAGAAGATTGAACTTCTTGGTGAATACACTAACGTGCACGATGAGGTAACTATTGAAGATGTAAAAGAAATTGTTACTAAAATACAAACTGCTTTTGCAGAAGTGGGAGTATACAAGAAAGTAGAAATCATCTACCAAAACTTCCTCTCCACCTTTGAGCAAGAGGCAACAATGCGAAAAGTGCTCCCGCTCGATACAGCAGAGGTGCATTTCATGATGCGTGGTATTCGTCCACGACACGGAAAGTTTAGTGAAGATACGGTGCCCGCAGACAAAATGATTGATCATACTATCGAGCCAAGCGCAGAGGTAGTTTTCAATACCCTCATCCCACAGCTGATTGAGATTATTGTTTTCCATGCGTTCCTTGAGAGTAAGGCGTCAGAGCACTCAGCGCGTATGGTGGCGATGAAGAACGCAACTGACAAGAGTAAAGAAGTAGCGAAGTTCCTTACCCTCAAGTTTAACAAGGCTCGTCAAGCGGCGATTACAGCGGAAGTAGCCGAAATTACTGGTGGTATGGAAGCCATGAAAAAGTAAACAATATGAGAGTTTCAACCATATCAAAAATAATTCTACTCGCTTGCCAACTATTTGTAATCTGGACGCTGGTTTTTAGTGCTGTAGATTGGGCTCAACTCGTTTTAATTAGTCCTTTCGGTCTATTCGCCTTCTTTGGATCGTTTGTATACCTCATTGCCAAGATAAAAAAGTCAGGAATGAGTATGCCGACACTGTCGCCGACTCAGTTTATAAAAAATATGGAAGCGCCTGACCAGGTTGAACCTGTTAAAGAGTCTGTAAAAAATGACAGAAGCAAACTAGGTACTCTTTTTGATACTACGGTTTATGTGCTGTCGCTTTGTTTTGCGTTTAGTCCATTAATACTATTCTTTGTACTTGTTTTGTAGTACTTAGTGATAAGTGAGTCATTGATTCATTTATCACTCGGTAGTACCGAGTTTCAAACACAATTATTAAAAAAACAAATTTATTATGAAAAAAGGAACAATCACCCAAATTATCGGTCCAGTGGTAGACGTACACTTCGAGGAAGGAGTGCCCCCACTTCTCAATGCTCTTACAGTAAAGAAGAGCGATGGCACTACTATCACGCTTGAAGTAGCGCAGCACGTTGGTCTTGACCGCGTGCGCGCTATTGCAATGCAGGACACGCAAGGTCTTACTCGAGGCATGGAAGTGGTTGATACTGAAATGGGAATTTCAGTACCGGTAGGACAGAAATCTTTGGGACGATTGTTCAATGTGCTTGGAGACACTCTTGATGGGTTGGGTGAAATCAAAGACGCGACTCGTCGTGCGATTCACCAAGAAGCTCCTGCGTTCACAGAACAGTCTACGAAGACTGAAGTGTTTGAAACTGGTATCAAGTCTGTAGACTTGCTCGCGCCATTCATTAAGGGAGGTAAGGTAGGTCTCTTCGGCGGAGCGGGAGTAGGAAAGACGGTGCTCATCCAAGAGCTCATCCACAACGTAGCTTCAGAACACGGCGGGTACTCAGTGTTTGCTGGAGTAGGCGAGCGTGTGCGTGAAGGAAACGACCTCTATCACGAAATGAAAGACTCAGGCGTGCTTGATAAGACTGCGCTTGTGTTCGGTCAGATGAACGAAGTGCCAGGAGCACGTGCGCGAGTAGGGCTTTCTGGTCTTACCATGGCCGAAGCCCTTCGTGATGAAGGAGGTAAGGACGTTCTCTTCTTTATGGACAACGTATTTCGATTTACGCAGGCTGGACAAGAAGTGTCTTCACTCCTTGGACGTGTGTCTTCAGCGGTAGGGTACCAACCTACTCTTGCTGAGGAAATGGGTAAGATGCAGGAACGTATTACTTCAACTAAAAAAGGTTCTATTACCTCTATTCAAGCGGTGTACGTGCCAGCCGACGACCTTACTGACCCAGCTCCAGCAACTACCTTCTCTCACCTCGACTCTACGGTATCTCTTTCTCGTCAGCTCGCATCACTTGGTATTTACCCAGCGATTGACCCACTTGAAAGTAACTCTTCTGCCCTCGACCCAATGATTGTGGGTGAAGAACACTACCGTGTTGCACAGGGTGTAAAGCAGACACTACAACGATACAAGGATCTTCAAGACATCATTGCGATTCTTGGTATTGAAGAATTGTCTGAAGAAGACAAGCAGACGGTGTATCGTGCTCGAAAAATTCAACGTTTCATGTCTCAACCATTCTCAGTAGCAGAAGTGTTTACTGGTGCTCCAGGAAAGTATGTAACTCTCGCTGACACTATTCGTGGCTTTGGTGAGATTCTTGATGGAAAGCATGATGACAAGAATGAATCTGCATTTTACATGAAAGGCAGCATTGATGAGGTAAATTAACAGCATCTACTTTGTTGCGGGGTGAAAAATATCACTCACTGTACGCTAGAGTACACCTCGCAATATTTTTCACCCCGCGCCGCGTATCTGATGTCAATTTATCTCATCAAACTCGACGATTGCAAGATAGAGTAAAAACCTTAGTTCTAAGATATAAAACATGGCCGAATTAAAAACACTACAACTAAATATCGCTCGAGTAGATGGCCCAGTCTTTGCTGGGGAAGTTATCTCTGTGACCGTGCCTGGAAGTGAAGGGGAAATGACGCTCTTAGCCGACCATACACCACTGGTGTCTGCACTTCGTGCAGGTACTATCACAGCAAGGTTGACTGATGGTACTTCACAAGAATTTGCGGTCACAGCCGGTACTCTTGAAGTAAGTCACAACACGGTTACGATTTTACTGTAGGCTTCTCATTGTAAAAGTTTTCTTAAAACGTTCCGTATTTTCGGAGCGTTTTTTGTTGTTCGTCATAGAGCGCAGCTCGTATGTTTCCAGCTATGAGTGCCTCTTGGTGGTTTTCGGGTGCAGAAATAACCAGTGTGGTAGCCCAAGCGTCGGCTGCTCTGGCAGTTGGTGCTTTCACAAAAATCCCTAAGCCGTTTAAGCTACTGTCGCCCTGTTTTGTATCAATAATGTGAGTGTAGGTCTTCCCACCATTTTCCCAGCGCCGTTTGTGGGTGCTTGAAGCAGCAAACCCTTCATAAAAGAGGGTTGTCTCCTCGATGTAAGTACCTGGGGTTGTTGGATGCTCTAAGTAGATGGTGATTGGTTTTCCGTTCTCGGCTGTAGCGTACATATCGCCGCCACCATTTATCAAAAACTCTTTAAGACCGTGCTTGTCAGTCAGTCTAGCCGCGACGAGGTCGATGAGATAGCCTTTACCATATCCGCCAAGGTCTACTTGACCAAGAGTGAGGAGTATTTTATCTGGGTTGAAGGTCAGTACATGTGTAGGGTCTGGAACGTCGACAGTCATTTCTTTTGGGGTAAAAGAATAGAGAGCATCGTAGCCTGTTTGCACCATTCGTTCTCCAACCAGAAAGTTGAATACACCGTGTGTTTCATAAAAGAGTCGAAGCCCATACTGAAGGAGGTCGATAGTGTCTTGGTCAGGATTAAGGAGATGCCTCGTGTCATTAAGGATACTGATGAGTGACTCAGAACGAAAACGTGAGTACTTCACATCAAAAGCATGAATAAAACGACGCAAATCGTCAAAGACAATTTGCGTCGTTTCTTTTGAGGTCTCATCAAAAATCTCTATCCACCAATCTGTGCCAAGACCGTTAATGGTGGGTAGAGTAGACATTATGTTTGTTGTGCTCTGATGGCAGCAACAGCTTGATTGAATGCCTCAGAAGTTAATGATGCTCCACCTACTCGAGATAGTGAAATGCTATCGAGTGACTTTCCGACCACTTGCGCCTCATACGCTCCGTCAAAACGTTCTTGATTTGGATTTGAGAATCCCTCACCTCCGTCGTAGATAACGTCAGCTGCAGTAACGATGCCATTTTCTACTGTGAGACTCACTTCAATTTCGTGTGAGGTTCGAGCTGGAGTGAGGTAGGTACCTGATCCTGTGTACGTGTTTGCCATGAGCGATGTTTCAACATCAACTAGGGGTTCGGTCTCTACTACGGCTTCCTCTTCGGCTTCCATGGTCTCAGTACGATTCATCTCTTCCGTTTGAACCACCGGTGTAGTTTCTTCAGCTGGTGATAGGGTAAAAAGAAGCACTCCTAAAACAACCATAATAACTCCTAAAATTGCAACAACAATTGGCATACGACAAAACTTAATTTAGATAAAAACAGCACTTATATTATACTAATTTTAAAGTAACCTTGAAAGTTTACGTTAACCCTAATTAAATGCTTAATATTTATGTACGCAGCCTTGATTAAAGTATTTCAAAAAGTAGAACAAAAGCTGGATGCAATTGCCATGTATCGTATTGTTTCTATGGCTCTGCTAGAGATAGCTTTTTTTGCTATTTTGTTTGGTTTTCTTGGACTGATTCCGTATGGGGGAGTAGAGATACTCGTCTCACTTTCCGCTGCGCTTCTAGCGGCATTTAGCACCAACTGGCTTTGTAGTAAAATCTGGCACACTGAGGTGAACAATGAGTCCGCTTTTATTACTGCGCTCATTCTATTTTTTCTTATTATTCCCGCACAGATCTCGGACTTAGAAAGCACGTGGGTGGTTATGCTCGTGACGTTTGTGGCGATTTTGTCTAAGTTTGTTTTTGCGATACGAAAGCAGCACATTGCTAATCCTGCAGCTTTGGGTGTGGTGTTAGTGGCTCTTGCTTATACGCTCTTTCCAATCCCAGGGTACTTCGAATCGACATGGTGGGTGGGGCGTGTCGAACTCTTTTTGCCGCTTCTTATTGCAGGACTAGCAGTAGTTACAAAAATTAGAAAATGGACTCCGGTGCTAGCATTTCTTTCCGTTGCGTTTGCTGTGTATCTTTTTGAGGAGTGGCGCTTTGGAGCAGATGTTGCCTCTAGAGCGTCTACCTTTTGGCTTAGTGGACCAAGTCTCTTTTTGGCGTTTTTCATGTTGACCGAGCCGTTTACGCTACCGCCAACAAAAAAACTACAAGCTGGGTACGGAGCCCTTATTGGTTTTATTTCTCAAACCACCATCTTTCTGCCGTTTCTAAAGATGACCCCAGAACTCGCTTTGGTACTTGGAAATATTTTATTTTATCCAGCTACACTGAAGCGAAAATTAATTTTGCCGCTAGTTAAGACTACCGAGGTCGCCAAAAATACTTTTGAGTTTGCTTTTAAAAAGCCTGAAGGACTTCGTTTTGTACCCGGACAGTACTTGGAATGGATGTTGCCACACCATAAGTCAGACAATCGAGGCATTCGTCGCTACTTTACGATTGCGTCGTCGCCAACTGATTCGCTTATACGTATTGCGGTACGCTTTGCCGATACTGTAAGTTCGTACAAAAACACTCTACGTGCTATGCAGGGAGGAGAAATAATAATAGCTAGTCAGTTGGCTGGAGACTTCGTTTTGCCAAAAGATGAAGAGAAGGCGGTAGCTCTTGTGGCTGGAGGTATTGGCGTCACTCCTTTTTTGAGTCAGATAGGGTATATGAAAGACACAAAGTCGACTCGTAAGACAACACTCTTCTACTGCAACAATACAGTGTCTGAAATTGCTTATAAAGATTTTCTTGAGGCAGCAGCAAAAGACATCTCTCTTACTACTGTTCACGTGCTCGCCAAAGAACAAGTTGCGGGTTACGAGTCAGGTTTTTTGACTCGGGAGATTATTGAAAAATATCTGACGGACTATAAAACAGTAGCGTGGTATCTTTCTGGGCCACCGGGAATGGTCAATGCGTATAAAAAACTTCTAGTTGAAATGGGTGTGTCAAGAAAAAATATCAAACAAGATTTTTTTCCAGGTCTCGCATAGTATTACCAAATGATTGGAGAGTGTCTGTGCTTTTCTAGATACGCATTTGTCTGACTAAAATGTTTGCAGCCAAAAAAGCCACTATGAGCTGAAAAGGGAGAGGGGTGGGGTGCGGTAAGTACAAGATGCTTTTTGCTATCAATAAGATTTGCTTTGGCTTGTGCATACTTTCCCCATAAAAGGAAAACAACGTTTTCTTTTTCATTGGATATCTTTTTGATTATGACGTCAGTAAAAGTTTCCCAACCTTGTCCTTGGTGCGAAGCCGGAAGTCCACTCTCTACAGTGAGAGTAGCATTGAGCAGGAGTACTCCTTGCTCGGCCCAACGCTCTAAATTTCCAGAAGCTGGAGAAGGTGTACCAACATCAGAGGCAATTTCCTTGAAAATATTTTTAAGTGATGGAGGAACAGTGATTCCTTCATGCACAGAAAAGGAAAGCCCATGTGCTTGCCCTGCGCCATGATATGGATCTTGCCCGAGGACCACTACTCGTACTTTATCAAATGGACACAATCTGAAAGCACTAAATAAATCTGTTGGTTTTGGAAATACCGTTTTGGTTAGATACGCGCTTCGAACAAATGAGGTCAAGGAAACAAAGTATTCTTTCTCAAACTCGTCTTTGAGTTGCAGAGCCCAGTTCGGTTCAATGTCTACTTTCATACAATAATATATGTAGCTTACCTTGTTTGCAGTACTTGTGCGAACGGTGTTTTGAGGCTTAAAAGAGCGGTATGGTACACTATTTCTCTATGCACGAAACACACAAAAGAAGTATTCTTAAAGGTATTACTTGGCGAATTATCGCATCAGGAACTACCATGACGGTGGTCTATGTTGTGACCGGAGATTTGGCTTTAGTTGCGAGTGTGGGAGTGGTTGATGTGATAGCTAAGGTTTTTTTCTACTACATTCACGAACGGAGTTGGGGGAGAGTTACTTGGGGACTTCTTGGTACTGAACCCCAGATCAAATAAAATTTATTTTTGGCAGGTAGGGCAATAGTGTGTACCGCGTCCTGCCACTCTAATCTTCTCTATCTCAGTACCACAAACTCCGCAAGGAGTTTTTTGTTTACCAAATACTTGTAGGTAGTCTGTGTAGTTACCATTTTCTCCACCGGTATCTTTAAAATGCTGGAAGGTGGTGCCGCCAACAGCAATAGATTTTTTAAGAATAGCAGAGCTGGCGATGGCAATTGCACGTGCTTCATTTTTAGTGAGTGTATTTGCATTTCTTGTCGGTCGAACTTTAGCCATGAACAGAGCTTCATCGACATAGATATTCCCCAGACCAGCCACAAATTTTTGATCTAAGAGGGCAGCTTTTACCGTGGTGTTTCGTTTTCGTATAAGAGAAACAAAACTATCAATATCAAAATCTTCACTAATGGGTTCTTGTCCATACTTTGCTCTTGCTACAGCAACTTCCTTCGCGGTGGCGGTTTTGATATACCCAAACAAACGCATGTCATTAAAATATAGTACCGATGAATCAGAGAAGTGAAAAACCGCTCTCGTATGTTTGTGTGGTAGCTTTAGGTCTGTCTCACTCATGGAGTGTCCGCCTCCAACAATGCCAGAAGCATCTGCATAAAAAAATTGACCAGTCATCTTCAAGTGAACAAGAAGAAACAAATCTTTTTCGTGGGTGAAGGAGAAAATTAAAAGCTTACCAATCCTGTCTATGTGACTAATTGATTTTTCGGTCATTTTTTTCGCAAACAGCTTTTCGTGTACTACTGTCTTGGGGTGGAGGACAGTAACTTTTTTGATTGATTTACCTCGTACTTTATGGAGTAGCTGGAGGCGAACCGTCTCTACTTCGGGGAGTTCTGGCATGGGGCTTATTGTATGTGGTGTCTTGTAAAATGCAACTCCTGTCCACTTTTGTCAAAGTACATAAAACCTTTAAAAATAAGAGTCTAGGGAATAATTCACTCTAGTGAACACACTAAATACCAATTTAGTGAAGATTCTTAGGTATACTAATTGCAGATTTAAACCATTTATTATTTTAGTCATATTGTATGCTCAAAGTGTTTTCTAAGCTCAGCCTAGCTTTATTTTTACTCGTACCAAGCCTTGGGTTAGCTCAGGTCACCAACCTACCTTCTGTGCCACAACCAAGTAGTGGCCAGATAGTGGGACTCAATCTGCAAAACCCAACAGGGAGTAGTCTCGTCTCACAACCTGTGCGTTTTGGACAAGCTTTTTTAGCTGGAGCACTTTCTGGTACTTCAGGCATTAATGCAACGGTAAACGGAGTCGCTGCTCCCGCGCAAATTGACGTAAAGACAAAACACGCTGATGGCTCAGTGAAGTTTGGTGTTGTCACCGTGATGGCACCTGCTGTCTCTGCTAACACCGTAAACCCAACTCTTCTCTCAGCTACAACAAAAAGTAGTTCAGTCATTTCACTTTCGACTATGCCCAACTACTCGCTTGTGGTAGACATGACTATGTCAGATGGAAAGAAATACAGCTTCAATGCCGCCACACTTTTGGCTGAAGCGATCTCTGCTGGGAAGGTTTCATACTGGAGACAAGGGTCAGTAGTAACAGAGGGAAGAATTGAAGTACCAGTAGTATCTTCAATGCGTCTCGTGTTTGATATTTCTAAGTATCAAGATGGTACATACTCTACCGACGTTCATTTCAACAATGATGCGGCGATGACTTCTTCAGGTAATACGCTTACGTACTCAGCGACGATTACTCAAAATGGGAAAGTGGCCTACCAAGTAAGCAACCTTAAACATCATCAATATCAAACCTGGCACACAGTAATCTACAGTGGAGCAACCCCAGCTATCAATCCACAACTCGATATTCCGTATCTAGTAAAAACAAAGACAATTATTAATTTTGACACTACCCATGGGGTACTCACTGATGAGATTTCAAGTCTCACGTACAAACCCCTAGATGCAACTGGCATTACTGAGTATATGCCTATGGCTGGAGCAAGAGGTGATATTGGGCCGATTACCAATGTAAATGCTGATTGGCTCCTCACGCAAGATGCTAAGGCTGCAAAATCTGCTCTAGCACAAGCTGATGGTGCGGGTAGTGTGCCATGGCACTATTATGACCCGTCGAGTAAAGACTATATTTCACTCGATAAGTACCCTGACCTCTGGACGGATGAACGAGGAGATCCAACCCTAACTCAGTTTTCGAAAAGTACCGATTGGCAAGTAGACTCAGCTCATCAACCAAACCTTTCTTTCATCCCATATCTATTAACTGGTAGTAGATACCACCTTGATCAGATAAACGCACAGGCAACTCACGCTATCTTTATTGTGTGGCCAGCCCCGAGAGATGGTGGTACTGGACTCGTTATTAATGATAACGACCAAATTCGTAGTCAGGCTTGGAATTTTAGACAAGTAGCTGAAGCGGCTTGGGCAAATCCAGACGGAACAGCAACCAAAGCCTACTGGGAAAGACTTGTAGACAACAACCTACAGAGTTTACTCAACAGAATACCGCAAATGACAAAAGCTCAAGGTGAACCTCATGGCTATATAGCTGGATACGCACCATGGCAAGATGACTATTTTCTTTCTTCTATGGCAGCTGTGGCTGGGCGGGGAAACGCCAAAGCGAAAAAAATTATTGAATGGATGTCTAACTTTATGGTGGGAAGATTTGTGCACCTACCAAATCCCGAAGTCGGTATCACTGCTGAATTAACAAACTGGAAATCTGACGACTCTGGTTACATCACAACCTGGAAAGGTATTTCCGATGCTAACCCATCTTCTAATTCTGACGGCGGTACGTATGGACTACTTGGCTTGGGTTCAATTGCCAACACGTACAATATCACCGGTTCTTCAACAGTGTTACAAGTCTATAACAGGATAAAAGCTTTAAATTTCCCGACTACCAGTATTGATGATAGACGAACAGAAACACAGTTCAGTATTGTCCCAGTGGGTACTGGCGCAGGTGTTATTACACCCTCTCCAACTCCAACACCTACTCCGACTCCGATTCCAGTAGTAGCTCCAACCGCTACTCTGACCGCTATCCCAACTTCAATCACCAGTGGTGGCAGCACTGTGGTCTCTTGGTCTTCAACTAATGCCACTACCTGTACTGGCACCAATTTCACCACTGGTGGAGCAACGAGCGGTGCAGTCTCAGTTGCACTGGTGAACAACGCAACTTTCACGCTGTCATGTACTGGTGCTGGTGGTACGGTTACTAAGTCAGTAACTGTTAGTGTGGCCGCTACACCTTCAACTAAGTTCACACTTACAGACAGGGTAGCTGCCTCCGACACTGTTAATGTCCGTGCAACCGCTAACACTGCAGGAACTCTTAGAGGCACACAAGTGGTAGGTGCGCTAGGTAGTGTTGCTGGAGGACCAACTTCAGCCAATGGATATAGTTGGTGGAATATTAATTTCGACAACGGTGCTGACGGTTGGGCAGTGGAGGACTACCTTGTGAAATCGACAGTACCTGTTCCGACTCCAGCCCCTACACCAACTCCAACTCCAACACCCGTACCTGTTCCAACTCCAACGCCAGTAGTAGCCCCAACCCTCACCCTCACTGCCAGCAAAGCAGCAGTTGTGTCTCGAGAACGGGTAACACTCAATTGGTCAGCTCAAAATGCTACCAGCTGTGCTTCAGGCAATTTCCTTGTTTCAAGTACCACAGGTTCAAAGGTGGTCCGTCCAACAAAAAGTACTACATACACCATGACCTGTACTGGAAAGAGTGGTTCTGTGACACAGAGCGTGGGGGTAACAGTTGGTACTACCCCAACACCAACTCCGACACCTACTCCAACTCCAGTACCAACCCCTACCCCAACACCAACGCCGGTGCCTGCCCCTGTTCCAACTCCAACCCCGTCAGCTGGTAGCATGCCAACCGACTACTTCCTCTACCTACCATTTGATGGTTCGATTGAAGAGAAGGGTAGTGCAAAGAAAACAACCGCCGGAGGAAACGTTACTTACCAAACAGGCAAGTACGGACAAGCCGCCTACTTTGACGGTAGTTCACATGTGAGTGTGGAGATGGGAACTCTCAAGCCTACGTATACTGCTTCGTTCTGGATGAAGCCCAATCGACCAGCTTCCAATCGAGAATTTTTCCCAGCGATCTATGGTGGTAATGAAACTGGCTGCGGTTCTGCTCCAAGTGTTTCATATGATGGCTTGAAGCAGATTGTGGTACATACAACAGGTTGTGACGGTAGCGCAGAGTCACTCATTGGAGGTTTTGGTCCAACCACATGGCATCATGTGACAGTGGTCGTTACTGACTCTTCTCGCCGTGTGTATATAAATGGCAGTCTTGAAGATGAAAGAGAAAACCTAGCAAACTCAGAAACTTCAGCCTCAGCTTGTTTCTTTATTGGCGGGTACCAGACTGAACCATGTAAACCAACGGACGGAATTTACTTCAAAGGCCTCATCGACGACGTTCGTGTATACAAACGCGCCCTCTCTGCTAGTGAAATCCAAACCCTCGTAGCTAGTACTCCAACCAAGTCGACGGTTGCTACAATTCCTGCGACATCAAATGGTTTTGTCCGAGCAGTGAAGGTTAGTACCATTCCATTTGTGCAAAACCTCGCCGTTGCCAGTACTGGAGAAGCGGTCACACAGCTCCAAAAAGTGTTGACTGCACTTGGCTATTTCAAAGAAGAAGCCACGGGCTATTTTGGACCACTCACCGCAAGCGCTGTCTCAGCCTTCCAGCGTGACAATGGTCTTGAGCCAGTTGGAATTGTTGGTTCTAAGACTAGAGCGGTGCTTAATTTACGGTAACTTGAAGGGATAAAATATAGAAAAGCCTGCGTTTGCAGGCTTTTCTATTTTAAGTATTAAACCACAGGATGAGGTTTACAAAAGGGGATACTGGGGTTTGTCTCTAGTATAATTACATACAGATTAAAGCAAATTTATTATTTAACTACCCGTCATGTTCAAATTATTTTCTAAGCTCAGTCTAGCCCTCTTTTTACTCGTACCAAGTCTTGGGCTAGCTCAGGTCACGTATCTACCAACCATTCCTCAGGCGACCGGCAGTCAAATTGTTGGACTTAATCTGCAAAACCCGACGGGGAGCAGTCTCGTCTCGCAACCTGTGCGTTTTGGACAAACCTTTTTATCAGGCGCACTTTCTGGTACTTCTGGTATCAGTGCAACAGTGAATGGTGCAGGTGCCCCAGCGCAAATAGATGTTAAGACAAAACACAGTGATGGTTCAGTGAAGTTTGGTGTCGTGACAGTTATGGCACCAGCACTTTCTGCTAACAGTGCCAACCCAACTCTTCTCTCACCTGCAACAAAAAGTAGTTCTGTCATTTCGCTCTCGACAATGCCTAACTACTCCCTCGTTGTTGACATGACTATGTCTGATGGAAAGAAGTATAGCTTCAACGCTGGCACACTTTTAGCTGAGGCACTCTCCGCTGGCAAAGTTTCATACTGGAGACAGGGACCGGTTGTGACCGAAGGAAGAATTGAAGTACCAGTAGCATCTTCAATGCGACTGGTGTTTGATATTTCTAAGTATCAAGACGGTTCATACTCAACTGATGTGCACTTCAACAACGATGCAGCGATGACAGCTTCAGGAGATACTCTCACGTATTCAGCTACTATTACTCAAAACGGAAAGGTAGCGTATCAGGTGAGCAACCTAGCACATCATCAGTATCAAACCTGGCACACGGTTGTCTATAGCGCAGTAACTCCAGCCATCAATCCGCAACTTGATATTCCGTATTTATTGAAAACGAAAGCTGTGCTTAACTTTAATACCACTCACGGGGTCGCCACAAATGCAATATCAGCCGTTACCTATACTCCGCTCGGTGAAGCGGGAATTGAAACCTACATGCCAATGACAGGTGGTCGAGGTGATATTGGTCCAATCACAAACGTAAATGCTGATTGGCTCCTCACGCAAGATGTTAAGGCTGCAAAATCAGCTCTCGCACAAGCAGATGCTGCCGGCAGTATCCCTTGGCATTACTACGACCCAACAACAAGTGATTATATTTCTCTAGATAAACACCCAAAGCTTTGGGCTGATAGTCGAGGGAATCCAAAACTTACTCAGTTTACAAAAGATTCTGTTTGGAGTATTGATACATCTCACCAACCAAACCTTTCGTTCATCCCATACATCTTAACTGGAAACCGTTACCATCTAGATCAAATTAATGCTCAAGCAACCTTCTCAATATTTAATTCTTGGCCGTATTACCGAAAGGATGGACTCGGATTGATGCTTAATGGGGGCGACCAGACTAGAGGGCAGGCCTGGAGTTTCCGTCAAGTTATTGATGCTGTTTGGGCAAACCCTGATGACACCACAACAAAGTCTTACTGGAGAAAAGTTGAAGATAACAATCTCCAGTATCTTTTGGATGCACGTTCTGCACGTGAGACTGAGCAGGGTGAGGCGTATGGATATGCTGCAGGAGCAAACTACGAAACATACATAGCTCCATGGCAGCAAGAGTTTTACTTTAGTGCAGTTGCACTTTCGGCACAGCGAGGAAATGCCAAGGCAAAAGAAGTAGCAGCGTGGATGTCTAACTTTATTGTCGATCGCTTCAATAAATTGCGTGAACCTCTCTCATCAGTTAACTACCGATTCAACCATCGTAATGCAGCCGGTGCGATTGTAAAAACATGGTCTGGACTTTCTGATCAAAATCCTGCTACTCCGGGTAAGGGTTATTATTCACCACTCGGCCTTGCTTCACTTGCCAATGCATACAATGTCTCAGGATTGCAAAAAGATCTCGACACCTATAATAAGATTAAAGCACTGAACCCTCCTTCAACCAGTATTGACGATATGCGTGTGGAGACACAATTCAGTATCGTCCCAGTGGGTTCTGGTGCCGGGGTTATCACACCTGCTCCAACTCCAACACCAACACCAACACCAACACCAACACCAACACCAACACCTACTCCGACTCCAGTAGTAGCTCCAACCGCTACTCTGACCGCTATTCCAACTTCAATCACCAGTGGTGGCAGTACCGTAGTGACGTGGTCTTCAACGAACGCTACTACTTGTACTGGGACAAACTTCAGTACTGGTGGAGCTGCTAGTGGAGCAGTGTCTGTAGCGCTTGTAAATAATGCCACCTTCACGCTGTCATGTACTGGTGCTGGTGGTTCTGTGACTAAGACTGCAGCAACTACTGTTTCAACGGTTACCTCAACAAAGTTTAAGTCTGGTGATCGAGTTTCAACAACTGAAAATCTTAACGTACGAACAACTGCTAACACAACAGGAACTTTACTCGGCACACAGTCATTAAGTGCGCTTGGGTTTGTTGCTGGCGGACCAACAAATGCGAGCGGTTTTAACTGGTGGAACATTAACTTCGATAGTGGTGTTGATGGCTGGGCAGTGGAAGACTATCTTATGAAGTCAACGATAGCTGTTCCAACACCTACGCCAACTCCAACACCTACGCCAACTCCAACCCCAGGAACAAAAAGTGTCTGTGTTGATACAATTTGTACATACACAACTATCGCCAGTGCATTTGCAGCCGCAAAGAATGGTTCGACTATCACTATTTCAGGTGAATGGACTGCTGGCGGGGCTTTGACAGCAAGTAACGTAACCATCAAAGGTGATGGTACTGCACACCTCAAGGGTGGTGCTGTACAAGGAAAAGCGATTATTGTGACAAGTGGACAGAGCACCACAATTGAAAATATCGAGTGTTCAAACGCAACAGTACCAGACGAAAACGGCGCTTGTGTGCGACATCAAGGAAGTGGTCTGACTCTCCGTAATGTAAACTTCCACGATAATCAAAACGGTCTTCTCGCTAGCCCAGACAGCGGCTCAATCCTAATTGAAGGAAGTACCTTTGAGCGAAATGGATTTAATGGTGGTGGAGGATATGCACACGGAATTTATGTTAATGGTGGAAATACTGAACTCACTATTCGAAATTCGAAGTTCTTACGTAGTAAGCTTGGCGGGCACGAGATCAAGAGCCGAGCAGCTAAGACCACAATCGAAAATACGGTCATTGCTACCATTGACGGAGTTGATAGTCGTAATATCGACATTCCAAATGGGGGACAGGTGATCATTAAAAACAGCGTCATTGAACAAGGACCAAGCAGTGAAAATTCAAACTCAATTGGTATTGGGCATGAAGGACTTACACATGCGGTTAATTCAGTTTTACTTGAAAATAACTATATTATTCTCGAACGAAGTGGCACAAATGTGATGCTTCAGACACCAGGTATGCCTACTCCAGTAGTGAAGGGTAACACCATTATTGGCGGTACAAATCCTGGCGGTACCAATACGTGGTATCAAAGTCGTTCAGCTGCTGGTATTGCTGCCTACCCATACTTGCCAAGTGCAGGTAGTGTACCTATGCCGACTTCCACCCCGACTCCCGTACCCGAGCCTACCCCAACCCCAACACCTACTCCAACACCTACTCCAACTCCAGTAGTGGCCCCAACTCTCACCCTCACTGCCAGCAAAGCCGCCGTAGCAGCTCGAGAACGGGTAACTCTTAATTGGTCAGCGCAAAACGCTACCAGCTGTACTTCAGGCAATTTCCTTGTTTCAAGTACCACAGGTTCAAAGGTGGTTCGTCCAACAAAAAGTACAACGTACACCATGACCTGTACTGGAAAGGGTGGTTCAGTGACACAGAGTGTTGCGGTCACTGTTGGCTCTACGCCAGCACCTACCCCTGTGCCCGAACCTACCCCAACTCCAGTACCAGAACCAACTCCAACCCCGACACCTACACCTACACCTACACCTACACCTACACCTACCCCAACCCCAGTTCCTTCAGCTGGTACTATGCCAACCGACTACTTCCTCTACTTGCCATTTGACGGTTCAATTGAAGATAAGGGCTCTGCAAAGAAAACAACTGCCGGTGGAAGTATTAGTTACCAAACAGGCAAGTACGGACAAGCGGCGTACTTTGATGGCAGTTCACACGTGAGTGTGGAGATGGGAACACTGAAGCCTTCGTACACTGCTTCGTTTTGGATGAGGCCAGACCAGATTGGTAGTGGAGCATATGGCTCAGCTGTGCATGGCGGTAGATCTGGAGCTTGTGTTGCAACTCCAAACGTAACGTACACTGGAGCGAACCAGATAGCGGTACATACAACAGGTTGTGATGAATCGACCACTCTCCTTGATGGCTATGCACCAAATACATGGGTGCATGTGGCGGTGGTTGTTGGTTCTTCAGACCGCAAAATATACATCAATGGAAATCTCGTTGATGACAGACAAAATCTAAGTAACCGCGGCACAGTTAGTTGGGCATGCTTCTTCATTGGAGCTCTTCAGGTGGGTGAGTGTAAGGCACCTGACAGTCACTTCAAAGGCCTCATCGACGACGTCCGTGTATACAAACGAGTTCTCTCTGCTAGTGAAATACAAACCCTAGTAGCCAGTGCTCCAACCAAGTCAACGGTCGCTACTATCCCTGCGACAGCAAACAGTTTTGTCCGCGCCGTGAAGATAAACACCATCCCGTTTGTCCAAGACCTGGCCGTTATGAGTACCGGAGAAGCGGTCATACAGCTCCAAAAGGTGCTGACCGCACTTGGCTACTTCAAAGAAGAAGCCACCGGCTACTTTGGACCACTCACTGCCAGTGCTGTCTCAGCCTTCCAGCGTGACAACGGTCTTGAACCAGTTGGAAATGTTGGCCCGAAGACGAGAAGTGTCCTTAATCTACGGTAACCTAACCCAAAAAACAGCCTGCGTACGCAGGCTGTTTTTTATTGTTTTTCGTGTATAGTACGGGACTATATGGCACACCCGTTTGAAAAGATGTTAGACGTGGCAATTAAAAAAAGTACCCCATTTGAAAATGAGGTGCTTAAGGTAGCTGAGAATCTTAAGGAAAAAGGGTATAGTCCCGAAGAGATTTTTACCGTCCTTACCAAGCTCCATAAATCACTTATAGACAAAGACGAAGCAGAGATAGTAGGAGAGGCAGTAGAGGAGTTTAGTCGGTATGTTGAAGATAAGGATGAGGACGATTAAAAGAAAAGAGCCCCTCACTGAAAGTGAGGGGCTCTTGTTTTTTGGTTGGCGCTAGTTGTAGCCGCCGTCCGCTTTGAGATTCACGCCGTGGATGGCAGAGCTAGCTCGGCTGGTCAGCCAGACGATTACTCTTGCCACTTCACGAACATCGAGGTCTCGCTTGCGCCAGATGCGTTGTACCTCAGCTTCGTAGCCTGGCACGTCATCGTTCATTGGTGAGTTCACCCAACCTGGGGCTACTCCATTGATGCGGAGGCCTCGCTCAGCGTATTCCTTGTCCAGACATTCGATAGTTGGTATGAGTGCCGCCTTGCTTTGGTCGTACGGCACCGAGAATGGGGCCCAGGAACCGAGGCTGAGACCGTTGGTCGAAGTAATGAGGACGCTTGCCAGCTCAACACCTTTCTTGGCTGCGCGAGCCATAACGTCCCGTGTATTGAGAGTAACAGCTACAACGTTTACTTTGTATACATTGTAGAAGTCCTCTGGAGTCAGGCTTTCAAGCGGTGGATTTGGGGAAATACCCGAGGCATTCACATACGCATTTATTTCATAGCCTGTGGCCACTACCGCTGCTTCGAGGAAGTCACAAAAAGCAACTGAGTCCAAGAGGTCGACTTTGGCCGCATAGAACTTGATTCCTTTCGCTTCGACCAACTTCTGCAGTTCCAAAGCCTTGGCTTCGTTACTCCAGTAGGTGATGCTGATGGCTTTGATGCCATCTTGTCCGGCATACTCTAGCACGGTCGCTGCACCAATTGCACCGGTACCCCCGACGACCAAAGCGTGGCCATCAATGAAGTTTTGAAATTTTGCTGTATCCATGTTGTGTCTCCAGTTTTAAGGATTAATCTCTAAGTATACAACAAATGAGCATTTGTGAACTTAGTCGATTTTGTTGAAGGCAATCAGGTTTACGCTACGAAAGCGCGATTTCATTATGTACTTGTCTCTCAGTTTTCGTTTGAGCTCCAAGTAAGCTTCGCGGCCTGACTTTTCGGTTTCGTGCACGCCATCTTCACTTTCTTGCCACCGTCCCTCGTTGGAGAAATTGAAAACAGCTGAGTAGAAATATTCGTTCATGGTCTGCTCCTTTTGATGTTAAAGAACGGCTAAGCCGAAGCTTAGATACTTTGAAATAAAACACTAGAAAGGGAACGTAGTCAATGGCGTATCAAGCGGGGCAGTAGACAGGGTATTATTTTGTGGCATAATCAATCCAGTTTTGTTTTTCTACAGGAGATTATTATGACCAATGATCAAGCTCTCGGCCTTATCGTTCTCGGCTTAATTCTGTTGATACTGTTCAACTGGAAAAAGTTTGTGCAGCTGGTGGTTAGCCTTGCCGTCCTTTTCATCCGTGTTATGACGGTCGTTGGTGGAATTGTCATGTTTTTCGGTATAAAGAGTGTGGGAGAAGGTATTGGAATATTGATTCTGATGGTTGTCGTTTTCTGGTTCGCAGATTGGTTAGACAACTCATTCGGACTTGAAGACAAAGCATCTACCTATACTCCTCCGGCCAAAGGAAGTAGTTTTCCGGGATCGTACGATGAACCCAAAAAACTGTGTCCATATTGCAGCGGCAGTAAACGAATTGGGTGTGATCTGAGCCATGTTCAAAGAACTCCAGATAATCCATTCCCAAACTGTTGGAAGTGCAACAACACAGGGTTGATGAGATGTCCGTACTGCCCGTAAAGTTATTACAAAGAAACCCCCACTGCACAACAGCGGGGGTTTTAGTAATTTGAAATTTTATTCGGAGACAATTTTTGAAATTTCAGATTATCTGTTTTCTCCTTCAAAGTCTTGGGCTACTTCACCAAATTGCATTGAGTCAGGGTCGAGCTTTAGCCAGATAGTTGTATCAGTGGTCGGCTCAGCTGTAAATGGTTCGTCTGATGCATGAGTGGCAAAATCCACAACCGCTACATTCTGACGATGGGTTCCGTTATTCGTCATCCCTTCGTCTATGGAAATTGATTTGGGTTCTATACGGTCACCTAGCAAAAAGGCTTGAGAGCCTACATAGCCCGTTGGGGTCTGTAGAGCGGCAACAAGGTAGAAGAAAGTGCCGCTCCCGCCAGTTTCTTGGGTGAGAAGGAACAGAACATCTTCTTGTTCGTCATCATTTAGATCATGCTTTAGCTCATTGCCGTAATAGCGGGTGACAATTTCAACTGATGAACTAGGGGCGGACGTAGTTTCAGACAAACCGTCGGTCAATGTAACTGTCTGACCTTCAATTATGTATGAGCTATTTTTATGGTCTGCCACTGTACCTTTGTTATTGCTTTGAGTTTCTCTCTCAATATCAAGGTTCAGGGAGATGAGGAAGGCTGCAATTACCAACACTATGGTACTAGCGACAAGATATTTTTTATTCATACGTATACAGTATCAGAATTGGCTAAAGTTTTGAATTAGTTTTTACTAGTCTTTTGTTATTTGAGTGCGCAAATACTGAAGTAGGAATTGGGACAAAAAAAAGAACCGCCGTACCGTTGGGAAGGAAGGTACAGTTGTCCTTTCTTCCGCTTGGTGTGGCGGTTTAGTGCGGGTCAGTCTTGATTTTGCGAATGTAGCAGACTCTGCGTCGTAACCAGCGATTTAGGTTGCCTTTAGCCAGTCCAACCGCAGCCGCGACACACATAAGTCGTGGAGTTGGTCCTGTTTCCAGTACCTTCTCTGGGAATGGTTCATTCGGATGCTGTCCAAAAAATCTTCTGTAACCCCAGAAATTTTCATGAAGCGGGTATTTTTCTGGATCGCTGTCGTGTTGCTTCACTGCGTCGTAAACAATCTTCCACATTTCTCGCCAGTCCATGAATTCCAACATCATATTCTCCTGATTGTGGGTGGTGCTCCTGTTTAATAAACTAGCAGAGATTTAAGTATAGGGGAAGACCTTCCAAGGATTTCTTTCTGGTCGCAAACAAAAAACGTCCATTTCTGGACGCCTTGTATATTAATAAGTTTTTAGATCTATTTCTTTCCTGCCTTTTTTGCAAGCATTTCTTGCTTTGCCTCTAAACGCTTCTTTGTTTTGTGCGGACGTGGCTTCGAGTTCTTCTTTGGACTCAACGCAATTATTCGTGTCATATGCCCACCAGTATATAGTAATTTTGATTTTAGTTAAGGGGTTGGGGTTGGGTTGGTTTGTGTCGTGGGGCAGGAGTTTCGGTCTCTACGAGACCAGTATCCCAATTGGCTACACTGATGCGCTTCGCTTTCAATGTAGCTCAATCGGGCTTCGAATCCTGACGTAAGGCGCGTTTAGTGCCTTACTCCCGGGGAGCTCGCATAGAAAAAGCCAGAAACATAGTTTCTGGCTTTTTCTGCGCGCTCCCCGGGCAGGATTCGAACCTGCGACCAATTGATTAACAGTCAACTGCTCTACCGCTGAGCTACCGAGGAAGGTATTTTTATCATTATTTAAGGCTGTTTTGGCCTTTATTTCTTGATAGTGGTCATATTGTACAGAAATATGGTTAATATTCAACTAGGGGAGTAATACACAGGTGAGCTTTGGTAGGAGACGTAGTATACTTAATGAGTTAAAAGGTTAAATGTTTCGCATGCTTACACTTTATTATCGAACAACGTGTGCATTTAGTCGCCGTGTAATGGCGGTTGTTGATCGAATGCAACTAGAGGTAGAGTTAAAAAATATTGAAGATAGTGACGTGCTCGCAGAGCTCGAAGCTATTGGTGGAATTGCTAAGGTGCCGTACCTCATCGATACCGCACACGCTGTTTCACTTTATGAATCTGACGCCATTGTTGCTCACCTCCAAACTAAGTACGGCAAAGGCGCAGTTACTGCACCACGACCTCGTGTGCACATTGCGGATAATGTTTGTATTTCTTGCGAAGGATAGTCTATGTATATCAGGGTAGTGGTATACCCAGGTGTGAAGAAAGAAGTAGTCATAAAGAAAGGAGAAGATCGTTTTGAAGTAAGAGTAAAAGAACCAGCTGAAAGAAATAGCGCGAACCGCCGAGTCCTTACGTTAATTGCCGAAATATATTCTCGTCCAGTGAGGTCGCTTAAAATAGTTTCGGGGCATCACAATCAGCAAAAAATTATCTCAATCGCCGATATAGAAGTTCTATAACATTCAAATAATTTATGGCATTTCAAAATATTACTTTCAAGCACACCAACAGTAATACCGACAGTCGTATGCACGACTTTGTTACGCAAAAGTTGTCTCCGCTTGTGAAGTATGTAGGGTCAAACGATGAGGTGCGCTGTGAAGTTGAATTTGAAAGGGAAGCACAACACAAGTCTGGTCTTATCTGCCGAGTTGAAGTAAATGTCTGGGTAGGCGGCACACTGTATCGAGCAGAAAGTGTACAGCAAACATTTGAGGCTGCCGTGGATGTTGTACGAGACGACCTAGACGAAGAAATGCGAAAGGCGCACAAAAAACGACACAGTTTACTCCGCCGCGGAAGTAGGAAAATTAAAGACCTGATGCGTTTTGGAAAATAAAAAATGCCCTTAGGGGCATTTTTTATTTTTTGAAATAGGTTTTAAAGTCAGTTTCATTTTTCCCCTCGGGCACTATTCGCTTTAGTACGAGTACTCCTTCGGGTGAGAGCTCAGCTTCTTTAATTTTAATACGCTTTCCATTGTAAATAAAGAAAGCTTCTGGCCATCCGTCAAAGGCACAAATTTTGCGATAGATAGCGCGCGCTTCATCTCCGGAAGGGAGAGAAAATGGATCAAGCGCAAGCTCGGCCATCTCTTTAGTTATTTTGGTACAGAAGGTGGCTTCCTCGTGGTTTTGGGGCACTGCGGTGAGTGTGCCCTTTGGAAGTTCTTGAATAACATGTGTCAGTAAGTCTCCACAAATAAGACTCATAATACGGTCTAGTGTTGTGCCCGAAATTGGCTCATCATAAAGGGGTACGGGCTGCTGAAATAAAATTGGTCCATGGTCCATTTCAGCGTCCATTTGGATAATAGTTACTCCAGAAGCAGAAGGGTCGGTAAGGAGCGTGCTTCGAATTGGACTGGCGCCACGCAGCTTCGGAAGTAGAGAAGGATGCGCGTTTATCGTACCGTACTTCGGTAGATTGATGAGCCACTCTGGCATAATCTTGCCGTACGCAAACACCACAAAAATATCCCATTCCTGACTAGTGAGAGGAATTAGTTCCTCAGCGTTTTTTAGGCTGGTAGGTTGGAAGACGGGTATGTCACGCTCTGTCGCCCAGAGTTTGGTAGGAGGGGGTGTAATGGTCTGTTTGCGGCCTACAGGGGCATCAGGGGTAGTCACTACTAGACTTGGCAGCACACCAAAAGTTTCCATTTCAGAAAGAGCGGTAACGGCTAAATCTGGAGTACCAAAAAAAGCTATTTTCATGTAAGAGGAGCTTCTCTTTTTTCGTCACCCTTCATCTCATCTTTTGTCCAGACTTTTTCAGCACGGTCAGTAAACAAAATTCCATCAAGGTGATCATTTTCATGTTGGATGATTTGCGCCAAGAGTCCACCAGCCCCGCGAGTATACGCTACGCCATTTTCATCAGTAGCTGTCAGGGTCACATTGGTTGAGCGGCGGACGAGTCCGTACTGGTCGGGAATTGAGAGACAGCCTTCACCAACAACATGCGTCTTCTTTGAAAACTTGGTGATTTTTGGATTGACCGCAATCACGGTTGGGATTCGATCGCTATCAGAGCTCTGGTCTTCGATAATAAACATTCGTTTACTCATCCCGATTTGTGGTGCGGCAATAGCGACAGCAGTAAAACCATCTACTTTGTAAGTTTTGATAGCTTGTCTCAGGTCTTTGAGTACCTTAGTGACGGTACCATCAGCAAATTCCTCCGCGGTAAATTCTTCCGCGATGGTGTGGAGGGCTGGGTGGTTTTCTGGTACGAGTTTTGCCATATCTTTAATTATAGCAAATTAGCATACCTCCTTACATTACACAATTCGGTTTGGGTCAATTTCAATGCGTATAAAAGGAGGGAGGTTCTTTAACGTTCGAACAAACTCAACCCTATTTTTAGCTTTACTATCGACCTTAAACAGGGCATGTCGCAGTATCTTAGCATCAGTTGAGCTGGGGTTGCTGTAATAGCTCCCTACAAATGGCTCAGTCATTTTTTTGATTTGTCCCTCTACTTCAAGGACGGTTGTTTTTTCTCCAACCCAGCTCAGGAGTACAAAACAGCAGAAAGGCGGATATGAAAGTGTTTCGCGAAGCTCAATTTCTTCGTTATAAAATACTTCCAAACTACCATGGATGGCATTTTGGAGTACCGAGTCAGGAGTGGTCCTTGTTTGGACTAAGACTTGCTGCGAACTCAGTTCGCGCAGTTGTAAAAGTAACCGAAACACATTTTCGTCAGCTCGCCAGGTAGGATTTGAGCGAGTAGCATCAAGTGAAATAATGGCACTCAGGTCTACTCCTTGCAGAGTCAGGTATGGAATAGCCATCTGGGTACCTACGAGGATAGCTCCACGGGTAGTGTAAAAATCATCAATAATCTTTTTGGCTTTTTTCCGTGTTGACCCAGTGACGTGGTCTAACAGAAAAACGCGATGATCTTTAAAGTGTAAGACGGCTTCGTCGTAGACCTGTTGTATACCAATACCGCGTGGGCGAAGGCGCCACGAACCGCAGTCGGGACAAGTGTCTGCTGCTCGTATCTTTTTCCCCGAAGTACTTGAAACAAACCACCGTTCCTCGTTGCCTGTCTTTGAGACTGTTTTAACTAAAGAGTACGGGGTCTCGGAGTCAGGGCAGCGAAAAATGTACCCACAATCAATGCACGTAACAACAGGTGCAATACCTCTACGAGCACCATACATATAGACTCTGCCTTTGGCATCAAGTACATTTTGCGCCCGAGCTTTAAGTTCTTTTGAAAAGAGAGAAAAAGGAGCTTCGGGGGTAGATTTATCATGCTGTTCAATGATGGTGAGTGGGGAAGCAAAAGAGATGCGCTTAGTTTCTTCGTTGTAGGTGCTAAATTGCTCGGCTCGACGTTTATACTCATCTTCAGTTTTTGGTAAGATGTCACCGAGCAAAATACTCCGCCCTGTTACTTTGGCGTAGGTTTCAAGTACAACACGGTGGTCGAGATATGGTCTGTTTGGGCTGCGATAAAAATCCGAGGCAGAGTTTTCAATGATTATCGAAAGTAAATCAACTCTATCAAGATAGGCGTGTGAGGGGGTGGTGATGATAAGTTTGGCGAGACTGGTGTCTTCATATGAAGCGTACGCTTTTTGTCGCTGTGATTTTACCTGTGCTGGGGAAAATACCACCACCCTATCTTCAATCCCTTGTGACAGGTGTTTCTGTGCATACTCAACGTCAGCACTTGTGGGTACCACAAATACTACAGAGCCGCGGCGTGCAAGCACTCCTCGGATATGGCTCCGATAGGCAACGTACCTATCTTTCATCGCTGCAGTCAGTAGTTGTGGAATAGTGTCTTCATTGTGAACGAGTGAGGAGACCAGTGGATACAGGTATTGTCCTGTTCGAACATCAGTCGGAAGGAGTTGATACAAAATGGCTCCGATAGACGCTGGATACACTTCTGTTAATTTTGTGGCCGTGTCGCTGATGTTTTTTGGGACGGCGGTATTTGGTGTTTGCTCTGGTAGTTTACGTAAGGTAAAAGAAGCGTTTTTAAGTGAAGTTTTGTTGTGGGCAACCGGTGTCACTTCTGTCACCACCGCTTTGTGTTCTTTGCCGCGAATTGGGATTGAAAGGAAGGAGCCGATTCCGTACTCCACACTACTAAAGTAAGATAACGTGTCGATTTTAGTGCCACGAATAAGTGGAATAACCTGAATGACAAACATGTGGGGCTATTGTAACAGAAGCCGTGCTCTTAAGTCAGAGTGCAGCTGGCTTCAGCAATAAAAGTTAGGAAAGTCTAGAATTCGTCGAGATAAGACACTTTGGCACCAATAGACGAGAGGCGTTCTATGAGTTTTTCGTAGCCTCGGTTAATACTGTAGATATTGCGAAGAACGCTCTGTCCAGAAGCCGCTAACATGGCGATGAGAAGGATAGTAGCTGGCCGTAAAGCTGGTGGGCAGATAAGCTCAGTCGCTTTTAGGGCAGTAGGACCGGTGATGTAGATGCGGTGCGGGTCTGCCAAAACTGTCTCAGCACCAAGCTTGTCTAGTTCAGTAAAATAAATTGCTCGCTTTTCGTATACCCAGTCGTGGATAAGCGTTTGTCCCTCAGCTTGAGTGGCTATGACCGCAAAGAAAGGGAGGTTGTCGATATTGAGCCCTGGGTACACTGAAGGATGAATTTTTTCATGGAGGGCCTTAAGTTCAGATGGTTTGGTGGTAATATCGACAAGCTTAGTGACTCCATTGTGACTGAAATACGGTTTAGATTTTTTGTATTGGAAACCCATCTTTTCTAACTTCAAAAGCTCAAGCTCCAAAAATTCAATCGGACAACGAGTAATGGTGATAGAAGATTTGGTCACAATCGCAGCGGCCAAGAAAAACATACTGTCGGTAGGATCTTCTGACAGAGTGTAGGCAACATCTTGGTTAATTTCTGGGAGACCAGTCACGGTAAGAGTTGTGGTACCAACTCCTTCTATTTGTACCCCAAGTAGTTGAAGGAAAGTACAAACTTCTTGCACCATGTAGTTGGCGGAGGCGTATTTAATAACAGTTGTCTTCGGATTTTTGGCTGCCGCAAAAAGAGTGTTTTCTGTCACCGTGTCACCAGACTCGTAGAGAATAATTTCTTCGGGAGAAGTAAAGGTTGTCTTTACTTCATACGCTTTGTCGGTCGTTTTAATATCAACACCAAAGTTTTGTAATGCATAGAAGTGTGGCATGACGGTTCGACTACCGAGTTTGCATCCACCTGACTGTGGGAGACTAAAAGAATTAATCAGATGTATGAGTGGTCCGATAAACATCACAATACTACGAGTTTTTTTGGCAGCCTCAACATCAATTTTATTAAGGGTAAACTTTTTTGGCGGGGTGATAACCACGCTGTTTGCTTTCCACTCTACTCGCACGCCGATACTTTCGAGTACTTCAATAATTCGATGCACTTCTTCAATCCGTGGCATGCGATGGAGTGTTGTAGTGCCACGGTTGAGCAAGCTGGCACAGAGAAGCCCAACTGCACCGTTTTTAGAGGTATTTGTCTCGATAGTTCCCGATAGTTTTTTGCCTCCCTCTATCTGGATATTTACCGTACCAGGGGAGAGGGTAATGAGGTTTTTACCGAGTGCTTGTCCGATGCGTTTTAGCATGTCGGCACTCACGTTTTGTTTACCAGACTCAATCCGGGCAATAGCGCTTTGTGTTGTCTTTAATTTTTTTGCTAGGTCAGCCTGAGTAATCCCTTTGGTCTCGCGCATGTCTGCGATACGGTGTCCGATATTTTGCATAATAAACCCAGTATAGCATAGATGCTATACACTAGCCCTTTATTGATTTGTGGAAAAAGAGTAGTATGTAGGGACATATATGTTTTGGGATAACCTCACACCAAAGATTGGTATCGACTTAGGTACTACAAGCATCTTGGTGTTTGTGCCAGGGCAAGGCATTGTTCTCAATGAGCCTTCCGTTGTTGCAGTATCAGATGACAATCAAGTCTTGGCTGTTGGTGCGGAAGCAAAGCGAATGATTGGACGCACACCAGATAGTATTCGCGCTTATCGTCCCATGAAAGACGGAGTTATCGCTGATTACCGCGTGACTGAGGTAATGCTTAGATACTTTTTGCGAAAGGCTCTCAGCCGTTACAATATTTTTAAACCAGATGTGATGGTCTCGGTGCCTGCCGGAGTGACATCGACCGAACGACGTGCGGTAGTTGAGGCGACTATTAAAGCGGGCGCGCGAAACGCCTATGTGGTGAAAGAACCAATTTTGGCAGCTATTGGCGCCGGGGTACCTATTTATGAACCGCAGGGACACATGATTGTTGATATTGGCGGCGGCACCATTGACGTAGCGGTTATTTCTCTTGGCGGTATTGTGGCGGCAAACTCAGTAAAATGTGCAGGTAACCGCATAGACGCGTCGATTATTGATTATGTAAAAAAGACTCGGAACCTTTCAATTGGCGAGAAGACCGCTGAAGAAATTAAAATAACCGTTGGTTCAGCCTTGCCACTTGAGGAAGAACTTATGATGGAGATTAAAGGGCGTGATGTGCTTTCTGGATTACCTCGTACTACCGAAATCAGAACCAATGAAGTAGTGCGAGCAATTGGGCGAGAACTCCGAGAAATGGTCAAAGCTATTAAAGACGTTTTCCAAGAAACACCACCTGAGCTCGCGGCTGATATTATTGATGGCGGCATTATTATGACAGGCGGAACTTCACAGCTCCGAAATTTTCCAGAGCTCGTGCGGCGTCGCTCGGGGGTAAAAGCTCATCTGGCAGACCAGGCACTTTTTTGTGTAGCGACCGGTACCGGTATTGCACTTGAGCATCTGGATGTCTACAAACGCACTGTTTTGGCCAAGCGCTAAAAATAAATACCTGGAAGCAAAGCTTTCAGGTATTTTTTAGGGGATTTCAAACCCGTTCTTTCGACACGAGTAAGATACAATAAGGGTAATGACAGAAGGTGTACCAAAACAATTCTCTTCCCCCGAGGAAGAGCTTGTGTATTTACGGCAACAAATCGCAGACCGCGAACGCGAATTATTGATGCGAAATCCTGAGACAGATGGAGCGGACACTGAGACTATCGGTCGCCAAGAAATCAAAGAGTACGCGACTTTTACGCCGCAAGTCATCTTGGCACGGGAACACGCCCTTGATCCCCATACTCTGGCTGCATCTGTCGAGCAGGTAGCTATTTCGCATGACCCAGTGGCCGATATTATGAAAGTGGCTACGGAAAAAGGTATTCGTAATGCTCTTTCAGTGCTTGAAAAAGTAAATAACGCTTACGTGATAGATGAGGTGCATCGTCAGCTGGTTGAATACATTAGTGCAGGAGCATCCTTTCAAGATTTAAAAGAAGGTATGGCTCCGTGGCATGTGCTCCATATGACCTTGTATGAAGTTACTCTGCCGGAAGTCACAGCTGTAGCTAGTAAAGAATATCAGCTGGCTGAGCTTGTTGGGATGATGGAGCAGTTGTTTGCTGGGTTACGCACTATCGGCTCACAGCAGGCAAATAATCACTTTGTAATTGAGATTGCTGTGGCAGACAACAGTGATGATATTGTATTTTACGTTGCTGTACCAAATCAGTTTGTGACGCTGTTTGAGAAGCAGACACTTTCCCTGTTCCCATTTGCTGAACTGACCGTAAAGTCACATGACTACAATATCTTTGTGGATGGGGGCACCACCCTTGTTTCTGAAGTCGCTCTAACCAAGCATCCTATTTATCCGCTGCGTACACATGAAGCGTTTACCTCAGATCCGCTTGCTGTCTTACTAAACGCTTTTTCTAAAATTGAACGTGAGGGTGGGGGAGCAGCAATACAGTTTGTGATGCGTCACCCTGTTCGCCAGTACCGTAAAGACTACGAGGGTATTATCAAAAATATCCAAAAAGGGATGAAGGCTTCGGAGGCTATCTCTCGTAGTACAGTAAGCGGCAGCCTCATTGCCGGTGTGAGTGATCTGTTTTCATCAAAAAAGAAAGACGCTATGGAGGAGCCAAAAACAATTGATTCAGAGAAAATTGAAATCTTTTCACGCAAAATTAAGACAGACATTATTGAGACCAATATTAGGATTGCTGTTTCAGCTAAAGAGCCACGCCGAGCGGAGCAAATCCTGACCGAAATTGAATCCACCCTCAATCAATTTGGTGCCGTTGATGGAAATGCTTTTACTTTCAAACACAGTAAAGGAAGCGGCCTTCCAGCGATGCAAAAATCTTTTGCGTTTCGGGACTTTTCTGCAAAGGCAGCTCTTCCGCTTTCTCTCTCAGAACTCTCAGTCCTCATTCATTTCCCAAGTAACGGTATCTTAAGCTCACCACAGTTTAAACAGTCACAATCTGTAACTGCTCCAGCCCCACTCGATATGCCGACAGCAGGAACAATCTTGGGTGTAAATAAACATCGCAACGTCGAGACTCCTATCTATATGACAGAACTCGACCGAATGCGGCACCTCTACATCATCGGACAGACCGGTACGGGTAAGTCTAAGTTTATGACTAACACCATCATCCAAGACATTCAGCAGGGAAATGGTGTTTGTATGATTGACCCGCACGGAACCGACATAGAAGAGGTGCTGGGTGCAATCCCTCCTGAGCGTGCCAAAGATGTTATTTATTTTGACCCTTCACAAATGGATAATGTGGTAGGACTCAATATGCTTGAGTACGACGAAACAAAACCTGAACAAAAGACCTTTGTGGTCAATGAGCTTTTTTCTATTTTCCAAAAACTCTATGGTGCCAATCCAGAGAGTATGGGGCCGATGTTTGAGCAATATTTTAGAAATGCCACTATGCTCGTGATGGAAGATCCAGAGAGTGGCAATACGCTCATGGATATCTCACGTGTGATGGTGGACGCACAATATCGTCGTTATAAACTTTCAAAAGCCAAGAATCCCGTTGTTGTCCAATTTTGGACAGAGATAGCTACCAAAGCAGGTGGGGAAGCAGCGCTTGAAAATATCGTACCGTATATTGTATCTAAGTTTGATGTTTTTACCGCCAATGACTACATGCGTCCGATTATCGGGCAGCAAAAATCTGCCTTCAATTTTAGACAAGTGATGGATGAAAGAAAGATTCTGTTGGTGAATCTTTCAAAGGGGCGGCTAGGTGAAATTAATGCCAACCTCATCGGTATGATTGTAGTTGGAAAGATTTTAATGGCAGCGCTCTCTCGGGTGGATGATCCGACGCGAAGCTTTCCTCCATTTTATTTACATATAGACGAATTCCAAAACGTTTCAACTCCAGCTATTGCATCAATTCTCTCTGAGGCACGGAAGTACAAACTCAGTCTGACTGTCGTACACCAGTTTATTGCGCAGCTGGATCAAAATATAAAAGAGGCGGTATTTGGAAACGTTGGCTCCATAGTGTCGTTCCGAGTTGGTACTGAAGATGCACAATTTTTGGAGCAGCAATTTGCCCCAGTCTTTTCAGCTAAAGACATTATGAATGTGCCAAACTATAATGCCTTTTTGCGCATTTTGGTAAATGGTGTGCCAACTAAGCCGTTTAGTATGGCAACAATGCCGCCTATTGTTTCTGACCCAGCTCGTGTGGCAGCTATTATTCAGGAAAGCGCGCTGCGTCATGGTCGTCCGCGAGCGGAAGTGGAAGCAGAGATAGCAGCGCGTTATGTTAAGAAGCCAGCGGCTGCTGGAGCAGCAGGCAGTATACTGTAATTACTACTATGAGTTCTGAACGACCTACTACAACTAATACCCTTGAGACTGGTCAAATAATCAGGATATTCGAACAGACACAAAGTCTAAAGCTTACTCATGAGGCGGAGCACTCAGTCATGCAGAGTGCAGCCGACAAACTCAAAGAGGAGGGAGTGTTTAACACACACAAAGAGCTTTTTGTTGCGGCTTGGGGCTTACATGAACAGATTACTAGAGGTCTGAATGAGCTCATCGTCGCTGAAAAAAATAAAACACTGAGCCCCTATCACGTCAGACTTCTTCGTGATGTCGAAAATACAGATATAGAATTTGCTGCCATAAAAAACGAGGTTATAAAAATATTGACTACTCTGGGGTATGAAGAACAAGAGGTTCCTGAAAACCAAACAGCTCTAGAATCCGAGGCTCCTGCCGCGACTAATGAGGTGGCAATTGAAGTGGGTGCTAGTTCAGAACCAGAAATGTCCGAGGTAGCACTTGCTACGGAGGTGCAAGAAAATAATCCGTCGGAAATAGCCAAACTAACAGAACTATATCGACTTGCCGATATTAGTGCGTTTAGAATAAATCCGAGCGAAAATAGAATTCAATATAAAACGTTTGATGTTATTGAAAGTGATATACAGGGCGTGCTTACTAATGCTGGTTTCAATAGTGGAATGGTCTTAGTCTTTATGAATGAGGCGGTGAATCGCCTTAAACATGAAATCAATGAATTGCTACAGCGGCAAGCAGCAGAAAGTAACTCAGACGAGAAACAAAGATTGCGAGCAATAGTCACAGAGAAGTACCAGGAGATATTAACAGCTGTCGCTGGCTTCATGTTAACGGAAAAGGTAGACGAGGCAGAAGGGTTGGTTGATAGCGAGCTTCCAACCGAAGGTCTCGATAATCTTGATGACGCAATAGAGTCCACGCTTCAAGAGTTCGCTACTTTGGAACAAAGTGGTCTTTACACTGATAACGATACTGCTTTTAAGAAAGCGGCTGTTGCTGCTGGGAGACTGCAATCATATACAGAAACGGATGAGGTCAGGGCGTCACACGACAAAGAGCGTTACTTACGCAAACTACAGGCTGCCTTGGCAGAAATCAAAGGTCAGACAGAAGACAATGTCCCTGAAGTAATCCTTACCGACACGACAGCCCCTGAAATTGCAATGGAAGTAGCAGAGCGAGCCATTCTTGATGAAGCTGTTGCTGAGCCGGTCGTCGTGACTCCTGAATTCGCTAATCTTGAACCAGTAGAAGAAGTTTCACTCAAAAATCCAGGAGTGCTCTCTGTTGAGGAAGTGGCAGGAAAAAAGAAACACGAAGCGCTGTTTGAAGTAAAGAGTGAATATAAAGAAAAACAGCAAGCCTACAAAGAGGCCTTAGCTGATTTTTACGAAGAGCAAAAAAGTAACGCCACAATACAGTCACAAATCGGAGCGGGATTTAGAAAAATAACTGGCCTGGGCCTGAGTCCAGAACTCCCTCCAGCGATTTTAGCGTTGCAAAATGAATACAAGCAGTTACGGGCCGTCTACGCTGAGTCATTAAACCAAGCTCTTATCGAGCGTTCACAAAGAGAGGGAAACAGAGAACATAGTCTTGCTTCTGATGGAGCTAAGATTGCTTTTGGTAAGAAGTTTATTTTAAAACCAAATCAAGAGATAGTGGCGCTGCAAGAAACCGCCATACTGTCACCAGAAGTGAAAGAAAGGCTTGGTCGAGTGATGGAGTTGATGGCTAAACATAAGTGGGCCGCGAGAATTGGTATTGTGGCCGCAGCCGGTATTGTTGGTGGGCTAAGTGGTGGAGCAGGATTCGTGTTGGCTGGTGCTGGGGCCGCTAGTTTCCAGGCCTCTAAGATGGCTCTTTCTGCTGTCGCTGGTGCGGGTGCTGGGTACGGAGCAAATAGGCTGACCCAAGGTGGGGTAGATAAAGCCTCAGCTAATTTTGATACTACAAGCAAGGGGTTCACACTAGCTGATCTAGATGCGTTTGAGACAGAGCTCATTAGTGCCGAGTCGAACCTTCGGTCAGCCAAAACGAGACAAAAAGTCGCTACGATTGGCGCAGCTGTGTTGGCGGGAGGCACAACTGGGTACAGTCTCGCATCTGTTGATGTAGATAGTTTTTTGCCGGGGAATAGGGAAGGGTTAAGCAAGGAAGCGGTCGACAGAATAGTGGCTGATGAAATCGCTGCTTCTGGAGTCGTGGATTCAAATAATCCTACAGCTGATTCTTCTCCCGTATCAACTGAACAGAAAGTCGAAGCAATACCAGAAATACCTGGTTTTAAGATTGAGACATTTACTATTCCGTACTACGGATTTTCTAGTGGTGGAGAAACTTTTGAGACAGTAATAGCTAACACAAAAATTGAGGGAGCGTTTAGTACTGGTCCATTACCTGAAGCGAACAGGCTTGAACTCATAAAAGAAATAAAACTCAGTATGGATGGTTCGCTCTATGCTCATCCAAGCATACCAGAAGGTAAACTTGAAGCGGAGGTATTAAGCAAGGTGCAGGCGAAGTTCGCGGATGCTCCTTGGTACAGAGAAGCTGGAATAACCAAAATCAATATCGGGCATATGTACAACCAGGAATATACAATGCCTGGGTTAGAGCCTGTGGAGGTGTCTGAAAAAATAATAACCGGCGCGTCTCAAGAAAAAATTGGTTCAACCTATGTTGTACAAAAGGGAGACACTCTTTCTGAAATAACTGAAAAAAGATTCGCAGAGCAATTGAAAGACATTCCAGCCAATAAGCGGGGAGTTCTTTTGGACGAATTATTTAGAAACATTCAAGCAGATGCTGACTTGCGTGGTTCTCTCGGTATTCGAAGTGGGGATGTCGATTTAATTTACCCAAATGAAAAACTAAATCTCGACGGTGTTGAAGCTGAACTAACGAGGCTCGTAGAGCGAGAACAGATACTGGAAAATTTCCGTACCTCCGGTCCGCTTTCAGTGGAGGCTGATGCTGACGTAAAAAATGTTCCTATTACAGTGGTTGAAAAACCAGTACCAGCGACAGTAGATGTAACTGCTGATAGCGGAAGGGTGTACAAAGAAGCGGTACCAACACCTGTTCCAAAACCGGTTGAGCTAGTGGCTCCACGACCGTACTCTCTAAATGGACAGTTCGCTGATACGCCTGCTTACAAAGAGTACCTGCAAAAAGTTTTTGGTACAGCGAAACTTATGGAGCGCGCTGTTGAAACCGCAGCTACCAACTTTGATAAGACTACCTACGACATTTTTGAAAGCTTTGGTACTTACTACGAAAGCCCGTATCGTTTTCTTGGGGACATGACACTCCAGCAGGTAACGGAGTTTGAGACTCAGCCAAATGATCAAATCAGAGCTTTTTTGAATGATAATAAAATCAAGTACGAAACGTATTTGGCTTGGTTAGATAAAATAGATGAGATGGCTAAGGCTTTACCAAATCAAAGTGAGACCAGAGTGTCAGATCTCTTTACTCGGTATGTTGCGGAAACACAGTCATTGCGTCCTAATTCATTGTTAAAATAATATGACAAACTTAACAGCTACAAAAAATACTTCTGATCTATCTTCTCTTTTTATCTTCGATAATTTTGAAGGAGAGGAGCAGCAGGCATTTCTAGAAGAAGTAGGTACTTTGATTTTCCAGAGCGCTTTAATGCAGCATTTGTCTGTAGTTTCTGATATCGAAGCTGAACGATTTGAAAGATTTGTCGAAAGCCACATCGACACGGAAACATTTGTTGATGTGTTATGTTTGGAATTTCCGCAGTTTGAAAAAGTCTTGACCTCCGAGATGCGTGCGTTCAATTCAGAAATGAAATTATAAATTAATACACAGCTGTTCTTGCAATCATGCTGTGTTCAAATGGAGAGAGTGGTATGATAAATGAGTTATGGACCAAGGAAGTTCTTTAAATAATTCTTTTGATTTTAATTCGCAAGCCGGAGTCATGTCGCTCTTGGCTTCTATTCGTGCAAGCACGCTTTCTCCAGCCGAAAAAAACGAGCTGCGAGATTTAGTATTTTTATATACCAATGGTGGGGGAGATGTATCGGTGCGTATTGCACTTGAACAAAAACTTGTTGCTCACAAAATAACTCAAGGGCCAGCGAAGCAAGCTTCAGCCCCTGCTCCAGTTTTGCCTTTTGGTAGTTCTCGTCCTGCACCAGTGTTTAAGATGCCAGTAGCTAGTTCAACACCCGCTCCAGCAGCTGCACCTGTTGCTCCAGCACCGGTGGTGGCGCCAGCCCCAGCGCCTGTTGTAGAAGCTGCACCTGTAGTTGCTGTACCAACTCCAACTCCTGCACCTGAGCCAGTAGCAGTTGTTCCTGCACCCGTCGCACCAGCTCCCGTTGCAGCCCCAGCCCCAGTTGCTATGCAGGTGCCAGTAACCAGTGGCGCAAATACCAATTATCTAGACAGAATCCGAGAAATTAAAACCGCTGTAAACAGTAAGGTTGGGAATCCCGTTAATTTGGTTGATATCAACAATGAAGTTGGTCGCGAGTACATGAACGCGCTGCTTGAAGCGATGAAGAGACTGAGTGGTGGAGCAGGTGGACAGATAGAGCTGGCGATGCAAAGACTCGAAACAGCGTATCAAGCAGTTGAAGTGGCTGTAGCAGCACATACACAAGCAGCTCCCGTGGCAGCGCCAGAACCAACCCCTGTAGCACCAGCTCCTGCACCTGAGCCGGTAGCGATACCAACGCCAATAGTACATACACCTGCTCCAGAAGTGGTAATAGCCACACCTGACATGCCAGTAGATTTGGTTGCTATTGCACAAGGTCCTAGTGGATTTGATGTGGCAAGTGTTCCTCCTGAAGCACCTATTGTAGTACCAGTTGCAGCGCCTTCATTTGCTTCAATTGCCACTGAGAAAAAAATACTCACTCCACAAGACTTACCAGCAGCTGCTTCTATTTCAACCAGTGCGTCTGGTGACCCATATCGAACAAAAGAAATAGATGACGGTCTAGAACAACTGCTTTCAGACTGGGTACTCTTCAAGAAAAGTGGTCTTTTTGGTACTGGTCCAAAGGGTCGTGAGCACCCACTCTTCAAGAAGATTGCCGACTTACAGATACCACTTCTTCTAGCTGGTCGTTTTGAAGGCTCGACACAAGAAATCAAACAAAGTATTACTGATTACATGAATGGTTGGCGCTACGAGCAGGGTATTATCTACGAGCAAGGTGAGACTTTCGAGCATTATCTAAGACGTGTTATTAAGCAAATTCTCGATTTGCAAAAAAAACGCAGACCAGCATAATGGAGTAATGCTTACGCACCACGCGTTTATCTGTCGCACTCCTGTATTTACAGATACTCATATAAGAGACATACGCGCCTCTTTTCCCTTAAGTGCTGAGACCGAGTACGTCACCCTTGAAGCTTTCGGTATCGATGATGTTCGTACCTTAACCGAAAAAGCTTTTGTGCGACCAAAGGAAGGGAAGCAATTGCTTTTGGTTGTAGGATTAAAGACGATTACGGTTGAGTCGCAACAAGCTCTCTTAAAAATTCTAGAAGAACCGCCTTCTTCCACCACTTTTTTATTTATTGTTCCAAAAACACTCTTTCTGCTTCCGACGCTCCTCTCTCGCTTTCATGAGTATGAGTACCCAACAGAAGTGGTAGAGAAACCAAATCAAAGTTTTCTAAACTTCAAAAGCCTTTCGCCCGCTGATAGAATTGTGCTCATTACCGAAAAAATGGCTGCTAAGGATACGAATTGGGTTGAGGAGATTAAAATTGGTCTACAGAGCCTGCTTCAAGAACCAAAAAGTGGAGCGAAGCTACAGAATGTTGCCACTCTCTACTTTGTAGCAGAGCATTTACAAACCCGTGGTGCTGCCAATAAGATGCTCCTTGAAGAACTAGCTTTATCGCTCACCTAGCTAGCCTCAAAGCCATAAAGTGGTACACTATAGAAAATTGTAAAGTTTTAATGATTTGTATGAGTATTGAAATAAATAAACGTTTGGACGAAGTAATTGAGTGGTTACAAAAAGAATATGCCGGTATCCGGACAGGGCAAGCAAACCCAAGTTTGCTTGATTCAGTAAAAGTTGAGACATATGGAACTTACTTACCAATTCAGCAAATTGGTTCTGTGAGCGGGGAAGACGCGCGAACACTTAGAGTTTCTTTGTGGGATAGTAGTCAGGTACCAGCGCTTGAGCGGGCTATTCGTGAAGCTGATCTCGGTGTATCGGTCGTGTCTGATTCTTCTGGTCTTCGGGTTATCTTTCCAGAGCTCACCAGTGAGCGTCGCGCGCAGCTCATGAAGCTGGCCAAGAGCAAACTTGAAGACGCTCGCATATCAGTGCGTGGCGTGCGTGACGACGAAATGAAAGAACTCGATCGAAGTTTTAAAGCCAAAGAAATGGGCGAAGATGATATGTTCGCCAAAAAAGAAAAAATTCAGAAGAGTGTAGAGGAAACAAATAACAAACTCGAATCAATGTTTATACATAAAGAACGCGAGCTTCAAAAATAATTCATGTCAGTCATTATCTTTTTTCTTGTCCTATTTGTTCTCATATTAGTCCATGAGTGGGGGCATTTCATTGCTGCTAAGAAAACGGGAATGCGCGTTGATGAATTTGGTATTGGATTTCCACCAAAACTCTTTGGTGTAAAAAAGGGAGAGACAGAATACACACTGAACAGCTTGCCGATTGGTGGTTTTGTGAGAATTTATGGTGAAAATCCAGAGTCTGTTGATGGACATGATTCAGATATTGCGCGAGCATTTGGTTCTCGTCCGAAGTGGGCGCAGGCAGTTGTGCTCGTGGCTGGTGTCACTATGAACGTCATTTTTGCGTGGCTGCTTTTCTTCGGAACAGCAATACTTGGTATTCCAACAGCGGTAGAGGAATCAGGAGCTTCTTCTGAAGCAGTCTTGTATATCTCGGGAGTACTTCCAAATGGTCCATTGCAAAATCTGATTAAACCTGGTTCACAGATACTGAGTCTAGAGAGTAATGGTCAAGAATTGGTAAATCCAAAACCGACGACCTTTAGTCAGTTTATACAAAATAACGCAGATAACGACGTAGTCATTACCTATCGGTATGGATCAGAAGAGGCTTCACTTACTGTGCGCCCAGCAGTTGGTCTTATTCCAGACGATGCAAACAAAGCAGCGGTTGGCGTTTCCCTGGCTATGGTAGAGACGCAGTCAGCGGGTTTTCTTGAAGCCATCATGTCTGCTTCAAGTCAGACATACAACGGTCTTGTAGCTATCACTACTGGTCTCTTTACACTGCTTGGTCAGTCACTGACAGGCACCGCTGATTTTTCACAAGTGGCAGGACCTGTCGGTATTGTAGGGATGGTAGGTGATGCGGCTGATTTTGGTATCACCGCACTCCTTACATTTACTGCGATGATATCTCTTAACTTAGCTGTCATAAACATGCTCCCTGTACCAGCGCTTGATGGTGGACGATTGGTGTTTGTGGCTATTGAAGCAGTCACTCGTCGCCCGATCAATCCTGTTTGGACCGGCAGGGTAAACCTCATAGGCTTTGCCCTTCTTATGCTTCTCATGGTGGTAGTTACTTGGAACGACATAGCTCGTCTTCTCTAACATTTCTTAAACTAGACAAAAATCCTACTTAGCAGTAGGATTTTTTTGTACCGCAGTGCGGGTGTTCTTTGGGAGAAAATCATGAAAGTGCATAACCTGCGAAAAGCAGCGGTTTTGGTTGTGATTTATGGCAACGGACGGGCTGGTATCGTTAAGATGGTGATGAGAGATACCCCCGAAGAATTGTTTGGTCCAGCTTTCATGAAAGGTCCAGACGGCAAGGATATTTATATGACCGTGCTGGGGGAAATTTTTGTGGCAGATCTGGGTGCTTCAAATGCAGAAAACCTCATCTGTGTAGACCATGCGCCAGTTTCCAAGAATTGGATTGGAGCAGATGGAGTGAGCTATCGATTGGTGGCGTGTGACTATCGGTACCGACCACCCGAGCGCCAGTCGCGTTAAATTTGACCAATGTTACAAGAACCTCATAAACAGGCCTGCGGGCCTGTTTTCTTTTGACCCTTACAACTTTTGACGCTACAATGAAAACATTATTTCCTTGGGGAGTTTAGTTTTAGCACTCGTTTCAATTTCAGAGATTCATCAATATGCGTCAATCAAACTTATTTACAAAGACACGAAAAGAAGCTCCGGCTGATGAGGTGGCAAAAAATGCCCAACTTCTTATCCGTGCTGGATACATTTATAAAAACATGGCCGGTGCGTATACCTTTTTGCCGCTCGGTTTGCGGGTGATTGAGAAGATTAACGCCATCATCCGAGAAGAGATGAATGCTATTGGCGGACAAGAAATGGTTATGCCGTCACTACAGGACAGTGCGCTCTGGGAAGCATCAGACCGCTGGAGTGATGAGAATGTTGATGTCTGGTTTAAGAGTGAGCTCAAGGCAGGTGGAGTGGTCGGGTTTGGTTGGACACACGAAGAAGTCATCACCGACCTAATGCGTCAGTTTATTTCTTCATACAAAGACCTACCAAAGTTCCCATACCAAATTCAGAAGAAGTTCCGAAACGAAATGCGTGCCAAAAGCGGTATTATGCGCACTCGGGAGTTTGATATGAAAGACCTGTATTCTTTCTCAGCTACGCAAGAGCAGCACGACGCTTTTTATAACGCGTGTAGTGAGGCCTACATGAAGATTTTTAATCGTCTTGGGATTGGCTCTCAAACCTACAAAACGTTTGCTTCAGGCGGCGCCTTTTCAAAGTTTAGCCACGAGTTCCAAACACTGGCTGAAGCCGGTGAAGATGTGGTGTATGTTAATGAAGCCAAGGGTGTGGCAGTAAATGAAGAAGTGGTAAAAGAAGCTGACCTGTCTGAACTTGGAGTAAGTGAGTCTGAGCTCACTAAAAGAAAAAGTATTGAAGTTGGAAACATCTTTTCTTTGGGGACTAAGTTTTCCGAAGCTCTCGACTTGCACTTTACCGATGAGGACGGGATTGAAAAACCAGTTATCATGGGCTCATATGGTATCGGACCAGCCCGTTCAATGGGTACTATTGTTGATTTGCTTTCAGACGAAAAGGGAATTGTGTGGCCAGAGAGTGTGGCGCCATTTAAGGTCCACTTAGTAGGACTCAACCTTGAAGATGCTGCTACTCGTGACTGGGTAGATGGTATTTACGCTAGTCTGCAGGAAAACGGTATCGATGTGTTATATGACGACCGAGAAGCACGGGCTGGAGAAAAGTTTGCCGATAGTGACTTGATTGGTATTCCGTATCGGGTAGTAGCGAGTAAAAAGGCTAAAGAAGAGGGTACTTTTGAAGTGGTGAAACGGGCAAATGGTGAAGTTCGCCGTCTCACAGAGCAAGAATTGTACGGTGATTTTGATAGTAACGAGGATACGTAGTACAATTTGCGTTCAATGAGTTTTGTTTCTGCTTACTTAAATAAAGTATTATCAGCCGTATCAACTGATATTGCTATTGATCTTGGTACTGCCAATACGCTGGTGTATGTAAAAGGAAAGGGAATTGTCCTTAATGAACCTACTATTGTAGCTATCAATAAAAAGACTGGGCAACTTGTGGCGGTAGGGCAGGAGGCAAAGACGATGCAAGGTCGTACTCCTCAGCATATCGAGGTGGTTCGTCCACTCGTAGATGGAGTCATTTCAGACTTTGAAGTGACTGAAGAGATGCTTGCGTATCTCATAAACAAAGTGCACGGTGATATGCGTACATTTGTGGCGCCACGAATACTGATTGGCGTACCGTCAGGTATTACCAATGTTGAGATGCGTGCAGCTCGCGACGCCGCCAAAAACGCCGGAGCTCGTGATGTTTTTTTAATTGAAGAACCAATGGCAGCAGCTATTGGAGCGAAGCTACCAATCGGAAAAGCGGTTGGCAACATGATTATTGATATTGGCGGCGGTACTACTGACATAGCAGTCATTTCACTCTCTGGTATTGTCGTGGCCAAAAACCTACGCGTAGCTGGGGATCATCTCAATGCCTCAATCACTTCTTATGTGCGTGACCAGTTTAAAATCTATGTCGGAGAAAAAACAGCCGAAGAAGCAAAAATAGCTTTAGCCTCGGCCAAACAAGAGAGCAGTGGTAACGAAATGGTGATTCGTGGTCGAGATGTGATGACTGGGTTACCGCGAGAAGTAATTATTACTGCTCGCGATATTCACGACGCAATTGCTAATCAGGTAGATATCATTGTGGAAGCAACACGCGCGGTGCTTGAAAAAACTCCTCCAGAAGTCATGTCAGATATTATGCAGCGTGGCGTACATCTCTCTGGAGGGGGCGCATTAATTCCCGGCCTAGCTTCATTCCTTGAAGAGAGCCTGCAGGTACCCGTGATTGTGGTCCCAGATCCACTTCGTGCTGTAGTTCGAGGAGCGGGAATCGTAATTGAAAATCTAGATTTATATGAAGAGGTACTCATCGACAACGAAGGCGAACTATCACCACACCTCGCGTAAGTCGCAACGACTTTGGCTTGGTGTTGCAGCAATAATTATTGTTATTGGGCTCTTATTCCCGTGGTTTATTTCGGTGGTATCTTCTGTTGTTTTGTACCCATTTCATGCGACGTCCACTTGGATAAAAACTTCAGATGGGATGTTTCCTCTCTATCTCCGTTCTCGTTCTGAGCTGGTGCGTGAAGTAGAAACGTTACGAACGGAACTTGCGACTACTGCCGGCACTCAGCTTTCTATTCGCCGCTTGATGGAAGAAAATATTCAGTTACGAGGTATGGCAAACGCCGCTTCAAGTGATGATGATACAAGGCTTGTGGCACGCGTTCTTGCTCGTCCAGGGCTTCTCTCATATGACTTGCTACAAATTGACCGGGGAAGTAGAGACGGGGTCAAGGTTGGGGCACCTGTCTACACCGGAGTTGACTCAGTATTAGGTATTGTGGTGCAGGTCTATGAGACCTACGCCTTTGTCGATTTGTTTACTTCTCCTGGCTTCGAGTCCACTGCGTTTATTTTTGGTCCTAATGTCTTTTCACCTATCGAGGGTATTGGAGGCGGTGTAGCTCGAGTACGGCTTCCACAAGGGGTGTCTATTCGTGAAGGACAGTTAGTTATTTTGCCGGGCGTCTCAAGTGGCGTGTATGGTGAAATTGCTCGGGTTGAAAATGAGCCAACTCAGCCAGAGCAGTACGGATACATTACACCACCACTTGCAATCAATAATTTACTGTACGTGTCTGTTGGTCAAAATCCCGTTGAGGAAAGAAGCAATACCGAGATTGATGAAGCTTTGCGTGCTATGTTGCGCGAGTCTATGCGCCTCAGTACTACGAGCGTGATGTTACTCACTGCCTCAAGTACAGAGCCCTTTGAGCCCGAGATAGAAAATGAGACAACGGCTTCTTCTTCGTCTGAAACTGAAGTTCAATAACATGAAACAAGTTATTCAATTTTTTCTTATTTTTACTATCATCTGGTCGTGTACCGCGGGACTCTTTGCAGTCGCTATCCCGCTTGCGCTCGGATACATTTTCTATTTCAGAGGATTCGAGCTTATTTTTGTTGCGATTTTGATTGATGGCTACTACCAAGCGTTTTATTCTTTTCCAATCTTAAGTATTGGTACTATCATTGCGGTCTTTTTGATCGATTTTATCAAGCCTCAGTTATTGATGTATACTGGTCATAATGAGATGGTTTCGTAAAAAATACCGACCCACTGTTGAGCTTGATGAAGTACTTTTGGATTCTTCAAATATTCCCGCGTTCAACCAAGCCCGGTTGGAAGGAAAGCGCGAACTACCAATCCCAGCTCGGACAGTGGTTTTAGTAGGAAGTTTTTCTATACTACTAGCAGTAGTATTTTTTGGTAAGATTTTTTCCCTTCAGGTTAGTGAAGGGGCACATTACCGTGAGATATCAGAAAGCAATAGCGTAGATAAGGCAGTCATTATTGCTGAACGGGGAGTTATCTATGACCGAAATGGTGAGCTCATAGTCTGGAATGAAGTTGATGAACGGAAGATCCATGATTTTCCTATTCGTGCTTATACCGACCGCTTAGGGCTTGGGCAAGTACTGGGCTATGTGAGTTATCCAAAAAAAGATAGTCGAGGATTTTATTTTAGAACAGAGTATTTAGGAAGAAACGGAGTTGAGGCCGCGTATGATGAAACACTTCGCGGTACAAACGGAAGTAAGATTGTGGTGGTTGATGCACATCAAGACACGGTGGGTGAGCATGCCATCTCCAGTGCAGTGGAGGGCGGTGCTATCACACTCTCAATCGATGCTGGTTTGTCTGAAGCTATGTACCAGATTATCTCCACCTCGACGGTTGAGGCCGGTTTCCGTAGTGGAGCAGGAGCAATTATGGACATCTACACGGGCGAACTCATCGCTATGACCAGTTTCCCATCTTATGATCCTGAAGTGATGGCTGATGGACATGAAGTAGATACTATTGAGTCGTACAACGTTGATGACCGGTTGCCATTTTTAAATAAAGTAATAAGTGGTGCCTATACCCCAGGATCTATCGTAAAACCATTTGTGGCGTATGGAGCGTTGGCAGAAGACATCATTGATCCCATGAAGCAGATTGTCAGTACTGGAGAGATAGTGATTCCAAACCCATACAATCCAAGTAACCCTTCACGCTTTACCGACTGGCGCGCACACGGCGTCATGACCATGCGCGAAGCAATTGCATTTTCTTCTAACGTTTACTTCTACATCATAGGTGGAGGGTTTGGCGATCAGAAAGGTCTTGGTATTACCAAGATGGCAGAGTACTACCGTCTCTTTGGTCTTGGTTCAACAACGGGTATCAATATCGCTCAAGAGCAAGCAGGTGTAGTACCTGACCCAGCTTGGAAACAAGAAGTCTTTAATGATGATTGGCGACTCGGCGACACCTACTTCACTGCTATCGGCCAGTTTGGCTTTCTAACTACACCAATCCAGATGCTTCGTGCGTATAGTGCACTAGCAAACGGCGGCATGTTAGTAGAGCCACACGTCATAAAAGACAAACAAGGTTCAGTCACAAATATCGCGCTCAATAAAGAGTATCTAAAAATTATTCATGAAGGTATGCGTAAGACGGTAAACTTCGATGGCGGTACCGCGAGAGCCTTTGATAGAAAAGACGTGGCTATCGCGGCTAAGTCTGGTACAGCTGAAGTGGGGGCAGGGAATGCCTACGTAAACTCTTGGGCAGCGGGATTTTTCCCTTATGAGGAGCCGCGCTACGCCTTTATTTTGATGATGGATAAGGCGCCAAGAAGCAATGCTTTAGGGGCTACTAGAATCATGGGGGATGTTGTCGAATGGATGTCGAAGAACCGTCCCGAGTATCTTGGCATAGAGCCACAGTAGGCCGTCAAATCAAAAAATTTGACCTGCTCTAGTAAGTGCGTATAATTGGGTAAATTTTATTGCATATGAATGACATACAAGCTTTTTTAACCGCCGAAAAATTTGACGAACTAAAGAAGGAGCTAGATCATCTAAAAACTGTCCGTCGAAAAGAAGTCGCCGAATCTCTTGAATACGCACGAAGTCTAGGAGACCTCTCTGAAAACGCCGAGTACCAAGAAGCTCGTGACATGCAGGCAGCAATTGAAGAGAGAATCGGTTACCTCGAAAAGACAATCAAAGAAGCAAAGATTGTTGCTCATGAAAAGAAAGGGGGAGTGATTGGTCTCAGTTCTATTGTTACTATCCAAAAGGATAAGGAGAAGGATGATCGAACTTACACTATTGTTGGTTCAGACGAAGCAAACATCCACGAACGAAAACTTTCATACCTTTCACCACTCGGTGAGGCACTAATGGGAAAGACTAAGGGGGACGAGTTTATGTTTGAGACCCCAGCTGGCAAACAGAAGTATAAAGTTCTAAAGGTAGAGTAAAGCTTCCAAAATTGGACAAATTTCTTTGTCACACTGCGTAAAGTGGCTCTCATCGTACGATAAGTACGACTCGCACCACCTCACTGGTGTTCCTCGAAATTTTCACAATTTTGAAACCTTTAAAACTGACCAATTAAAACCGCCATGTCTTGTGCTTGGTGGTTTTGTTTTATGTGTCCTCGCAAGCACTACAACCTTCAGAGTAAAGTGCATATTTATGTATCATTAATGATACATAAATATTTTTTTCATTCATTTTACTTATATAATTGCAAGTTTTTAAAAGGTCACCCATATGCGGAGCTTTTGCGTTTAGGCATATTACACGCTATCATAGCTTCATTATGTCAGGACTTGATGAGGTACGCGCAGAGCGCATAAAGAAGCTGCAGATACTAAAAGATAAAGGAATCAATCCGTACCTCGCGACGGTAAACCGCACCCATGAAATAGGCACTGCGCTCAGCTCTTTTGCTGAACTTGAAGCGACTGCAACACTTGTGACTATTGTTGGTCGAGTGATGGTGGTTCGGGGGCAGGGCGCAATTATGTTTGTGGTTCTCAAAGATGCCTCAGGTACTCTTCAGGCTGTCTTCAAAGAAGATGCTATTGATGCAGAAGCGTTTACTCTATTTAAAGATGTGGTTGATGGGGGAGACTTTATTGAAGTGACCGGTAAACTCTTTGTCACACAGCGTGGTGAAAACTCACTTTTGGTTGAAGCGTGGAAAATGGTGGCCAAGAGTCTGCTTCCACTCCCAGATAAATACCACGGACTTAAGGATGAAGAAGAACGATTCCGAAAACGATACCTCGACCTCTTAGGGCACGATGAACTCCGTGAGATGTTTAAGCGCAAAGAAAAGTTCTGGGACGTCACACGTAACTACCTAAAAGCACAGGGCTTTACAGAAGTAGAGACACCAACGCTTGAACTCACCACCGGTGGAGCAGAAGCGCGACCGTTTTCTACGCACCACAACGATTTTGATATCGATGTGTATCTTCGTATCTCAATTGGAGAGCTTTGGCAGAAGCGCCTCTTGGCCGCCGGCTTTGAAAAAATATTTGAAATTGGCCGAGCGTACCGCAACGAAGGCACCAGTCCAAACCACCTTCAAGAATTTACTAATCTTGAATTTTATCAAGCCTTTGCCAACTACGAAGATGGCATGCGTCTAGTGGAAAGTCTCTACCGTATGATTGCACAAGATGTCTACGGCACTACTACCTTTACTCGTGGAGAACACACCTTCAACTTAGCTGATGAGTGGAAACGAATTGACTATGCCGGAGAGATTTTGGCTCAAACTGGTATTGCACTCGCTACTGCCTCTGAAGATGAGATCAAAGCAAAGCTCACCGAGCTTGGAGTGAAGTACGAGGGAGACAACAAAGAGCGTCTTACTGATACTCTCTGGAAGTACTGCCGCAAAAATATCGCTGGTCCAGCTTTCCTTATCAATCATCCAAAGCTCGTCTCACCACTTGCCAAAGAAGTGGAAGGATATCCCGAAGCTACACAGCGCTTCCAACCAATCATCGCTGGTACCGAAGTAGGGAATGGTTACTCGGAGCTCAATGATCCACTTGAGCAGCAAGCTCGGTTTGATTTGCAGCAAGTACTTATCGAACGAGGAGATGCCGAAGCAATGATGCCTGACTTTGAGTTCGTGGAGATGCTTGAGCATGGTATGCCACCAGCTTGTGGTTTTGGTTTTGGTGAAAGACTATTTGCTATCTTAGAAGATAAACCAATCCGTGAGACCCAACTTTTCCCACTGATGCGCCCTAAGGTTGAATAATAAAAAAGCCACCCTAGGGTGGCTTTTGTTCCATCCTCTCTTCAGAGGATGGTTGCGAAGGCAATTTTGCATTCGTAACCATGCTTTTTGTTAGGTACTAAACGTGGCACTGGACTGTTTAAATCCAGTTCGACATGCCCGCTCCTCGAGCTGTTGAAAATCGTAAAGCCTGTGCTACTGAGCCGGATGTCTCTTTGGGAATTTTTATACAGTATCCAAGAGGCAAGGTGTGGGTAGGTGATAAGACCATCAAGCTTACCCTGCATGAAATCATCGCTTGCTGATGATGGTTCAAATCGAGTACTGAGTACCACTAGTGCTTTTGTACGAGCATAAGTGTCCTGTGAAAATCTCCACAAGTCTTTAGTCAGATCGTTGCCGTAGCTTGTGTAGTCACTCTTCAGTTCCTTGAGGGAGTTTGGTGTCATGTCTCCTCTTACTGAATTAGGGTAGTGTTCGTCAAGAAGTTTTTCAGCAAAGCGGTCGTCAGGTGTCCCCAGTTGAAACAACAAAGTACTTACTGGCACAACAGCCAAAATATCCAGTCCGCTACTGTAGAGATTGCAGTCAGCAATCTGCTGACTGCCATTCAGGTGAGGAGGGCTGATCCTCAGCCTGCGTTCCTCTTCGAGGAGGTTTGCTCGCATGTTTTTGGCTGAGTTAGCGTAGTACGTAACCAGTTGGTCGTTGAGTCTGTAAAGTGGCCCAAAGACATCTTCTGGTAAATATGGAAGCGTGTTCCCAAAACCAACGCCTTTAGGGAGAAAACAACGATTCCTCCAGAGTTTCGTTGTCACCTGTACTGCGTGCAAAGCTTGGTCGGCGGTGAATTCTATGTTCATGATGGTGTCCCTTTCAAGGAGTACCTAGGTTGTGAAAGAACGAGAAGAGCGGTGTAGTCAAAGTGACTGTACCTCGCCAAACATATCAAATAGCAATGGGGAATACAAACATATAAAAACCTAGCGCCTTGCGGCGCTAGGTTTTTAATATTGAGAGGGAATGTGTGTATAAGTGAAGCACGGTGGGTTGAAGTGGTATACAATGTAGGAGTGGTGGGAGATAGTGGAAAGTACGGCGAAAGTCGTATAGACTAATCAAGACATGTTAATCGGCGAATATAAGCATACGTTGGATCCCAAAAAACGGCTGTCCTTACCGTCAAAATGGCGTAAGGAACTTGGGAAAAAACTTGTAGTCACGAGAGGTCTTGATAACTGTCTCTTTGTATATCCGCTCCGGGAGTGGGAAAAGATCACTGAAAAAATTGGTCAGCTCCCACTCGGACAGGCGGATACGAGAAGTTTCAATAGATTCTTCTTATCAGGAGCAGTAGAGGCGGAGGTAGATTCGGTTGGACGTATTCTCGTGCCAGACTTTTTGAAAGATTTTGCATCTCTCGGTACCAATGTGGTACTCGCAGGAATTCACAATCGCATCGAAATTTGGGATGAGAACAAATGGACAGAGTATAAACGCAAGATTGAATCACAAGCTGATGCACTCGCAGAAAAGCTTGGAGAAATTGGCGTCCTATAACTCATCTACCATGAAGCACATCACAGTACTAAAAGAGACGGCGGTTGAAACGCTCGCTCTTAAACCAAACAGTATCGTAGTTGACGCTACATACGGTGCAGGCGGACATGCAGAGCGTATCTACAGTCTCTTAAGCAACAAGGGAACATATATCGGCATCGATGCTGATAAGACCGCACTAGAGCAAAGTTCATTGTCGAGCATGAAGGATGGTCCAAAAGTCCACCTCATTAATGACAATTTTCAAAACCTATCGGAGATCATTGGTTCTTTACATATAAAACAAGTTGACGCGATCTTGGCAGACTTGGGTTGGCGCACAGATCAGTTCACGGATGGTGGTAAGGGGTTTAGTTTCTCGGCTGATGAACCACTCCTTATGACCTACGGTGACCCTGAGACGTACCCCTTCACTGCTTATGACATTGTTAATTCTTGGGATGAAGAAAATATTGCTGACATCATTTACGGGTACGCAGAAGAGCGTCACTCAAGAAGGATAGCTAAAGCAATTGTGGAGGCTCGCAGACGAGCCAAAATCCTAACCGCCGCTGACTTGGCTAAAGTCATCGAAGGTTCAGTCCCTGGCTTCTACAAGAATGGCAAAATCAACCCCGCGACAAAAACTTTTCAAGCATTGCGAATCGCAGTGAATGACGAACTTGGTACGCTTGAGCGTTTCATCAGTGCAGCCCTCTCTCTACTTGCACCAGGTGGACGACTCGCTATCATCACGTTTCATAGTCTTGAAGACCGAGTTGTAAAGCTTCGCTTTAGGGACGCAGCTAAGACAGATGATTTTAGACTCATCATCAAGAAGCCTCTTACAGCAACTAGAGAAGAATTATTAGAAAACCCTCGCGCTCGGAGTGCCAAACTCAGAGTCATCGAAAAAAACATAGAGTAAACAATTATGAAACTGAAGCCCCTCCACTTCAACAATAACCTCATCACAACTGTCTGTATCGGACTACTCATTTTTGGCGTAGTGGCGTATATCTACTTTTTAAGTTTATCTGTAGTCCATGTAGTGATGCGAAAGGAGGCAACAGCCCAGATAGGCCAGCTTCGTTCTGACATTGCGTACCTAGAGGCTTCATATATTGAAGCAAAGCACCAGATTAGTGCGAGAGTTGCTAGTTTAGACGGCTTTAATCAAAATCAACGTAAAGTGTTTATCAGTAAAGAAGAGCAGAGTTTGGTACTCCGCGGCACTGCTGAATAAACCAGTATGAGAAGGGAAATGGTACTTCGAATTCGCATTATTACCGGAGGTATCTTATTGCTGTCTCTCATTTTGATTGGGCGTCTCTACCAAGTGCAGGTTCTCGATAATGAGTTCTACACGGATAAAGCAGAACGTCAGTATGTTCACACCAAACAAGAACTCTATTCACGCGGGTCGATTTTTTTTATGACCAAAGATGGAGAACGTGTCTCGGCTGCTTCGGTGCGGTCGGGATATTTGCTTGCTTTTAATCCAACTCTCATCAAAGATAAAGAGGTTACTTGCAGCGCACTTTTACCATACCTTACCATGACACTTGATCGGTGTATGGACAGAGCTGGTTTAAGTGAACGAACCTATGTTGAAATAGACGAAACTGTTGATGCGGATACAGCTGACGCAATTGAAGTACTCAATCTGGAGGGGGTACAGCTGTATCGCAATCAGTGGCGGTATTACCCAGGTGGCAGTATGGCAGCGAGAAGTATTGGTTTTGTAGGCTTCACTGAGGCTTCAGACACGGAACTTCATGGCAAGTACGGCCTTGAGCGTTTTTATGACGATCTTCTTCTCAAGGAACGCGATGTTCGTTCGGTGAACTTCTTTGCTGAGATATTTAGTAACCTAGGCGATCTTGTGTATCGAAAGGATCGAGTTATGCAAGGTGATATTGTGACCACAATGGAGCCGACCGTTGCTCGTATGCTTGATTCCGTTTTGACTGAAACAAATGATAGATATAATAGTGACCTTACGGGCGCAATCATTATGAATCCGCAGACCGGCGCAATTTATGCGATGAACGCGGTGCCCGGGTTTGATTTGAACGAACGTGGAACGACAACCATAGAGCAATTTCAGAATCCGTTAGTAGAAAATGTCTACGAATTTGGTTCTACCATTAAAGCCCTTACCATGGCAGCGGGTATTGATAGTGGGGCTATCACGAGCGCCTCTACCTACTACGACAGTGGCTTTATTGATCTTAATACGTTTACAATCAAAAATTACGATGGACGCGGACGCGGTACGGTAGATATGCAAGAAGTACTTAATCAGTCTCTCAACACGGGTGTATCACATATAGTACAAAAAATGGGGAACGAACGCTTTCGTGATTATTTTATAAACTTCAAACTCGGAAGTGAGACCGGAATTGATTTACCAAATGAAGCCTATGGTCTAATTGAAAACCTAAACTCGCCTCGTGATGTTGAGTACGCCACCGCTTCTTTCGGACAAGGTATCGCCATCACTCCGATTGCTGCCGCCCGAGCACTGGCTGTTCTTGGTAATGGTGGATACCTAGTCACTCCACACCTTGTATCCAAAATTGAGTATCAAGACGGAACCAGTAAGGATATCTTGTATCCGCGTGGGGCTCAGGTGATTTCTGAAGCTTCTAGTGAAGAGATCTCTCGTATGCTCACTACTGTGGTAGACGACGCCTTGGCGGGCGGAAAGTTTTCAATGCCAAACCACACGATTGGCGCAAAGACTGGTACGGCTCAGATAGCTAATCCAAATGGTGGAGGCTACTATGAAGACAAGTATTTACACTCATTTTTTGGCTATTTTCCAGCTTTTAACCCACAATTTCTCGTCTTCATGTATACTGTAGAGCCAAAGGAGGTGCGTTATGCTTCAGAGACATTGACTGAACCATTTATGGACGTAGCGCGTTTCCTCATCAATTATTACGCTGTACCGCCAGATAGATAACCTATGAAAAACATCTTTAAGCATATCGTTGTATACATACTTACCTGTGAAGCGAAGATTCTCCTTCGTCGACACAAACCAATGATAATCGCTGTTACTGGAAGTGTTGGAAAGACTTCGATGAAAGACGCAATCTATAGCATTCTCAAAAAACAATACGCAGCAAGAAAGAGTGATAAGAGTTTTAATTCTGACATTGGCGTGCCGCTCGCAGTACTCGGTCTACCAAATGCTTGGAACAATCCAATCCTATGGCTCAAAAATATTATTGATGGTTTTTTTATAGCCTTGTTTAGTCGGGAGTACCCAACACATCTTGTTTTAGAAACAGGAGTAGATAGACCGGGTGACATGAAAAAACTTACCGCTTGGCTTAAGCCAAACATGGTAGTGATTACTCGCTTTCCAGACGTTCCAGCTCATGTCGAATTTTTTAGTACCCCAGAAGCAGTAGTAGCAGAGAAGATGATCCTCGTTGATGCACTCCAACCTGACGGAATAGTGATATACAACCACGATGATGTCGCTATCCAGCTGCAGATGGAAAATGTTCGGCAGCAAACAATTGGTTATGGTCGCGAGCTCAGTACCCAGTATAAGGCGACAGCTGATGAGGTTATTTATCATGACGATGTGCCGATGGGAATGACCTTCATGCTGGAGCATGTCGGTGAGACGGCCCAAGTACGTGTGATGGGTTCAGTCGGCTTACCGCTTGTGTATGTATATACCGGAGCAGTAGCTGTAGCGGTAGAGTGTGGAGTTCCTTTGAATGACGCAGTTGATGCACTTTCAGCTCACGTGCCACCCGCTGGGCGAATGCGCATACTTAAGGGACTCAAAGGCACTATCATTATCGATGATACCTACAACGCTTCACCAGTAGCAGTTGAGCAAGCGCTTATGACCCTCAAAGAAATGAAACATGCGAAGCGCAAAATTGCTGTCCTTGGTGACATGCTTGAGCTTGGTCGCTACTCAGCGACTGCTCATGAACGAATTGGTGAACTGGCTGCGGGGACCATAGATGCACTCTTTACTGTTGGCATACGGTCACGAAAGATTGCTGAAACAGCCCTTGAGTTTGGTTTAGATGAATCGGTGATCTTCCAATACGAAGATGTAGCGAAAGCAGGGAAGGAACTACAACTGTATCTTGAGCCTGGAGATGTGGTCTTGGTAAAAGCTTCACAAGGAGTACGGGCTGAGCGGGTAGTCGAGGAGGTGATGGCAGAGCCTGAGTACGCCGCTGACCTACTCGTACGGCAAGATACCGCTTGGAGTAATCGATAAAACACAAAACAGCGCGCTTTTAGGCGCGCTGTTTTCATACTAAATTACCCTTATTCTAAGCCCTCTCAAAGCTATTGCAATTTTACTTAATATATGGTATAATATAGGCATAAATTAGTTATGTTTATGACTTATATCAACGATTTAAACCTCTCTAAAAAGCTTATTTTTGCCTGCTATTCATTTGCGGTAGCCTTTGTGGTACTTTCACCAATAACAGTGAGTGCAGCCACTTTTGAGCCAAATACAAAGGGTGAACTTGTTGCTTATATGTTTGGTATTGTTGATACACTCCAAGCACAAGTTGATGCTAAAAACGGTACTGTATCGGGCTCTGGCTCTTCCCGTGTTAGTAACTACAACTCTAACGTAGCGGTTGAGACCAAAGTGACTCTCAAGGCTGAATTTTCTGCCACCAACAACAGTGCGGTCTACGCTTGGTTTGAGTACGGTGAAGGTTCTAAGCTCACGAGTAAGACTACTCGTACCAAAGCAACTGGCACTGGTACAACTCGTACACATGCTCGTAGTCTAACCGGTCTAAGGTCAGGCACTACGTATAGTTATCGACCAGTGTTTGAGGTTTCTGGTGGTACAAAATATTATGGTGCCGTACGTACTTTTAGTACTGCTAAAGTTGGTTCTGATTCAAACACAGGCAGTATTGGAAACAATGATGATGACGAAGATGACAATGGGACAAGCGTCAGTTCAAGTCGAGGTAGTATGGCAACTGACAAAACCACTTACGAATCTTATGACTCAATTGAAATAGAATGGACAGTTCCAAGTTCACGCAGAGACAACGCTAACTGGATTGGAATGTTTGAAGTTGGTGATGATAATGACGAATATCAATCTTGGCAATATCTAAAGGATAGTACCCGCGGTACGGTAACATTTACCGCTCCTTCCGAAGGCACGTACGAATTCCGTCTCTTCTACCAGAATGACTATGATGATCAAGTAACAAGCCGAAAGATTACCGTTACGGACTAAAATAAAAAAAGAAAAAACCTCGACACAAAGTGTGTCGAGGTTTTTTTGTTCAGGCGCCTTTACAGGCGGCAGAACAAAAAGTACTGGTCGGGCCCAATAGTCTGCTTGGGGTCAACTTTGACCGCTCTGACGTGAAAAGGACTGACCTCGAAGAGGTAGGCTTCGTCTTTGAGGGCAATCAACTCGCTCGCCATCAGAATCGAATCGTGCCTAGTCCAACTCGAGCGCACTTGGAGCATGGTTTGGAGGCCGGCATCAGGCAATGTCAGCCCCAAGTCCTTGGCTGCGGCTTTCTTGTAGATTTCCTTGAGAGTGCCGCCTTGTGGCAAGCCAAGCTCTTTGGGTGTCGCCAGTCCGAGCTTGTGGTCTTTACGCACACGGGTAATTTCAAAATGACAGTCACGAATGATTTGCTCCACCAGCTTCGCGTCACCGGCCTCGACCAGTCCGCGATTGGCAAGGCAGTCCATCATCCTTTCTTTGGTTCGATAGGCAATTCCGCCGAGAACAACTTCGATGAGGACTGGCCAACGGTCGGGGGCCTTTCTTTCTCTTTCTCTGATGGTCCAAGGACCAACGACGCGCGGCCCCTGCTCTTTTAGTGCGGCTGAGGGCGAAAGATCTTTCATGGGAGACTCCTGTGTGTTTAAAAAGAACGAAAATGAAAGATTTCGAGTATCTATTGCGTACTCTTATATAGAATGTGAAAGAACAAAGACTGTAGCACTATATAACAAATCTCTGTTTTGTCAAAAAATCCTATTATTCAACATGATATACTTGGCCTTATGCATATAAACGCTCCCGCTGAAAAGAAACCGGTTTTAACTGTGACTGAAGTGGAAAAAAGTTTTGTTACCCCTCAGGGAACCATCTCAATTCTTGAACATACTTCTTTTACGGTTTATGAAGGCGAAAAAGTGGCTATAGTTGGGCCGTCTGGCTCAGGAAAGTCGACACTCCTTTCTCTCATCGGGCTACTTGATACACCAACCACAGGAATGGTGGCTATTGATGGGGTAGATACTCGCAACTTAAGCGAGGACGAACTCGCTCGTCTTCGAAACGAGCGTATCGGGTTTATCTTTCAAGCCTTTGAACTCATTGCTCCCTTTACGGTAACTGAGAATATCAGCGCTCCCCTGGAAATCGCTGGTAATGAAATACGAAAAGAGCATATTGAGACACTTATCTCTGAGGTGGGTCTTGAAAAACGTAGTGAAGCGTTACCTTTTACCCTTTCTGGCGGGGAGAAGCAACGTGTTGCTATAGCACGTGCTCTAGCAAATCATCCAAACCTAATTTTGGCTGATGAACCAACTGGCTCACTTGATAGAGAGACGGGCGAGAAAGTACTTTCACTCCTGCTTGACGCGGTAGACGTACACGGAAAAACTTTGGTGATTATTACGCACGATGCCAGTGTTGCAGCGCGTATGGATAGAGTGTTTGAAATAAGAGATAAAGCAGTACATGAAAGAAGTTAGTTTGGTCTTGCGCTATAGTCGCCGCTTGCTGATGCGGGAGTGGAAGCGATTTGTATTACCACTTTTGTCACTAGGCATCACTGCTGTAGTGATGATACTTGTATTACTTCTTACTGGAGCAAGTAGTTTGCTTTTGAGTGAACAAGCACGCGATTTACTCGGTGGAGACGCAGTAGTAGAAAGCAACGAACCGATAGATATTGAAAGCCTCTGGCGAGAAAACAATCTTGTTCCTACTCGCCAGTCTAAACAAATAGATTTTACTGCTTCGGTGCAAAGTGCTTTCGGTACCATGCCAGCCTCTGTCTTAGTTGTAGATAGTGCGTACCCACTCTATGGCGAGATAGTACTGTCTGAAGGTGAGTATACACTTGCAACTGAGAACGAAATCTACCTAGATGTTTCCGGTAGCGAACGCTTGGCGGTGTCGGTAGGGGATACTGTGACGTTTGGCGAGACTGCCTTTACCGTAGCAGGGATTGTGACGGCAGAGCCCACCTCACTCTTTAATGGTTTTAGGTTTTTGCCACGGGTAATTTTAAGTAGTGAAGGGTTTGCTAGGGCAGCCATTGATCCAACTCTACTTCGAGCTGAGTACGAGTATGCCGCCCAAATAAGCGGACTGACCATAGCGCAGATGGAAGCAGCTGAAGAACGAGTGAGTGCAGCTGGTTTTGATATAGATTTTGCGGGTCGTTCGCGAATGGGTTTACAGCGAGGCCTTAGTCAGGTGTCGGAATTTTTGATTGTCGCAGTCCTTATCACGTCTGTTTTGGCAGCAGTAAATGTGTATGCCAGTACACTCTATCTGCTTTCAATGCTGAGACGAAGCTTTGCGGTCCTCCTTGCCTTAGGTATGAAGCGACGGACGCTTATCAGTATTTTGGCGAGCACCCTCTTGTTTGTGGTTACCTTAGCTAGTCTGCTCGGTACTATAGTTGGCTACAGACTCTTTACAGTCTTGGTGGAATACATTGGCACCAATTACGCCATTCTGCTCCCAGCTCCAAATGTACTCTTCTACAGTGCTATCAGCTCACTCCTTATTCTCGCCATTACGACTGGCTCATTCATACCTGCGGTCCGAAACATCTTCTCAGTTAGCCCAAGGCGGATACTGATTAATGGCGAACCAGAGGAGGGAAGTAAAGTACCGCTTCGGACCTTTTTCTTCAATACACTTTCGACGCTGGTCCCGCTCGCACTTCTGGCCATCTTTCTGCTTGGAGATGTGCTTCAGGGAGTAGTCGTTATGTTTAGTATTGTGGCGGTGTATGTGGTGGTAGCCCTGCTGTTTTATGTAGCACTCGCGTACGTCTACAAAAAACGCGCTGCGTTCTCTTTTAGGGTACGCAGCGTTATTGCGCAAAAGAAAGCTGATGGATTGTTCGGGGTGGTTTCATTCACCTCACTCTTTGTTGCTCTCACAGCTCTTGGTTCATTGGTGTTGGTACAGGTGTCACTAGAGCGGTATCTGGTAGAAGATCTAGCACAGACTATCCCAACTACGTATGTACTTGATGTACAGCCTTCGCAGAGAGAAGAGGTGCTCACACGCTTTCCGGAAGTAACTCTCTTTGCCAGTATCCCTTCACGAATTATTGAGATTGATGGATTGATGATTCAGGACTTGCTGGCAACCGATGACCCGAGTATTGATCGTGAACTTGGTCGTGAATTTAATCTAACATTTAGAAACGAATTGCTTGAAAGTGAATCTATAACTGCAGGGGAGTCAGAGGTCGGTGTACCTGGTGAAATTTCAGTAGATGAGGAATTTGCAGTGCGAGCCAACATTGAGCTCGGGAGTACGATGACCTTCTTGATTCAAGGTTTTGAAGTAAAGGGGGTGGTGACAAGTATGCGGGCTACTGATTCTCGTTCGGGGTTACCATTTTTCTACTTCGTCATGGCGCCTGAAGACATTGCGCAGTTTCCCAGTGTGAACTTCGGCTATGCGTATTATGAAGAGGAAAAACAAGACGAGCTTTCAAGATACCTAGCTACCAACATGCCAAACGTCTCAGTAATTGAGACACAAGCCCTCGGGCCGATTGTGGTGCAGATTATTGGCACGCTCATGGCGCTTATTTTTATCATTGCGGTACCACCGCTCCTTATTGCCACACTCCTTATTGCCACCTTGGTTATTTCTTCATATGCCTCAAGAAGACGGGAGGGAGCTCGCTTGCGGGCACTGGGTGCTACCAAACAAACAGTATTACTTTTGTACCTAGCTGAAACCGTAGCGCTGACACTGACTTCAGCGGTCACTGCATACCTACTCAGTCTCGCTATCTCATATGGCGTGAGTGTCTATTATATCGGAGTTGATACGCCGGCGTTCTACGACACGGGGCTGGTGTTTGGTCTGACGCTTGTCGTACTCTTAATTGCTATACTTGGAGTATATTTATTTAAATCAGACACCATGCCCCTTCGGCAACTACTAGCTTATGAAGAGAACCATTAATCTACCAACCCTTCTCATTTTTGTTGTCTTACTTTTAGTTGGCGGCTTTTGGTTGTTTGGGGGAGATGATGCTCCGGCGGTTGAGTCACGAGAAATCACGAGTGCTTCTGGTGTAAAGATTATTGCCTTTGGCGACAGCCTAACGGCAGGCTACGGTCTACCAGCGAGTGAAGGGTATCCAGCTCTCCTTGAAGCAGATTTAAAAGAGCGCGGACATACTGTAAGTGTCATTAACTCTGGGGTGAGTGGCGAGACCACCCGCGGTAACCTTGAACGCGCGCAGTTTATCCGAAACCAAAATCCTGACATTGTGATTTTGGGTATTGGTGGGAATGATGCCCTGCGATTACTCCCGGTAGAGGAGACGAGAAGTAATATTCAAAAAACGATAACCATTCTAAAAAGCGGTGTGAATCCACCCGTCATTGTGCTTCTTGGTATGCAGGCACCAATAAATGTTGGTCTTGGGTATAAACGGACTTTTGATGCTCTCTACGAAGAACTAGCTGAAGAGAATGAGCTTTTGCTTGTGCCATTTATTACCGCAGAAGTTTTTTTGGATAGTGCCAACAAACTAAACGATGGTATTCACTACAATAAGCAAGGCTACCAAAAAGTAATTGATTTATATCTAGGTGAACCAATTTCCGATATTGTGGCAAAAATGACAGAATAATGAAAAAGGCCTGAAGCACACGAGTGTGCTTCAGGCCTTTTCTTTAGGTTGCTCTGGGAGCGGAGATCTGCAATTTATTGAAGACCAGTCGGAAAACTTGGCAGCCGACAATAAGGATCACAAACATGATGGTGAACCCTCCGAACATCACAAGACCAATGCTGAAGTTGGGAAACAGCCAGGTGTACGAAAAGGTAAGCGCCAAAGTGGTGTAGCCAATGCGGAGGGCACCAAGCGGCGTCGCTTTTGTACCGATAGCGACAGCTACCAACATCAGAAAGTAAAAACCGTACATCAGGTCTGGTCTAATGTAAATGAACACATAAGCCAGAAGTCCAAAACAGACAAAACCAAGCGTGCCAATAAAGTCATCCTTTTCGTCATGGAGGATGATGGTGAGTGCGAGCAAAGGTGCCACCATCAGATCCCAGAGTCGTGAGATGCCGGGCTCAAGCGGCATCCAGAGGGCTTCATCTTGTGGTGTTTTATTGAACAACAAGAGTTGTGTGATTGGTTCGAGGCCGCGACCCCATTCTTCTGCCAAAAAAAGATAGCCAAAGCCAATGAAGGCAATCGACAATTCAAACCAGTACAGCAGACGGGCAAACATATTGAACGCTCCAAAAGTGATTATTAATGAACAGAAAGGACGAGACCGCACCTATTTAGACATTTATAAAGTGGGCTGTCAAATGAAAGGCCCTTGGTTTAACCAAGGGCCTGACGCGTGCCGCTTCAAGAGCGGATGAACAGTTTTCTCGTGAGTAAGCGCGCAAAGATGCCGACGCCGACTCCAAAAAGAAGGGTGTTCGCATAAATGAGTCCGAGCAGGACTGCAAAGAAGCTGCCATGCACAAAACCGACAAACAAGAACGTACTTGCACCCAAGCTCAGCACCAGCACAAGTGCTGGAGTTGGCCAGAACATGATACCGGCCAAAAATCCAAGACCGGCACAGAGAGCCAGACCCTCAGCTCCATCCAGGCTCATGTTGAGTGGCAAGAGGACACTGAGTGACATTGCCAATATCAAAAACATGAGAATGTTCACCGACGATAGCTCTTGCTTCAATTGCTCCCGCGATCTTGGCAAGAAAAAGCAAAAAGTCACAGCTGCCACTGGGGCGAAGAGAAGCTCGAGGAAGACCTTGTCCGTAAGGTTGGTCAAAGTGAGCTCATTTCCGCCACTGTTGGCTTGGATGGCAAGCATCTGACCAGTGAAGTCCGTAACGCTTCCCCAGATGAGGAAGGTGAAGAAGGCATGCACCAGAACAAGGTTGAGAGTCTGGTATCCAAAGGTGCGAGTGTGGGTCATGGCATACTCCAGAGTGAAGTGTTAAAGATCAGGTGAGACTGCTTATATTTAGCCATTGATTTTAATATAAGTCAACCAAGATATAAAAGAAGACCACCTCATGAGGTGGTCTGCCTGTTCGCGTGTGTTCATGAGCGGAGGTGTTGTAGGTACTGCAGAAGTTTCTCTCGCTTGGCTTCGAGCTCGTAAATCATCTCGTTGAGACGATTGACTGAGCGCTTTAAGCCAGCTTGTTCAACATCAACCGCTTTGAACCAAGTTTCAATTTTTTGCGCCAGCAGTTCGTTCTGGCTGAGTGCTACTGGCAAGGATTGCTTGTGTACTGTTGGTTCAATTGATTTAGGTGTGAACCACCCTTGGTTGCAGATGTTTGTGGCGGTGTCTGCAAACACTTTGATTAGGTTATCCGCACCACATTTTACTGGTGCCACCAGAGAACATTTGAAGAACTCACCGTCAGGTAGATTGATACTGATCTCAAAATGGATGGTTGAGCCAGGCTGGGCAATGACTCCAATGGCTGGCCTAGCACCAGCAGCAAATTTCCCAGTCCCTTCAACAATGAAATGATACTCAGTATGTCGCACCATCGGCCTTCAAAAGAAACTCGTGAAGACGTCTGTTAAGACGTTTGCAAGGAATTGAGATATTGACCGAGGACCGTTTAGAGACGGTCACCAGTATTCCTTTTTCTTGGTTGGGGTTTTTGGACACAAGGTACTCCTTTGGTGTATAGGAACAAAATATGAAACTAAAAGAACAATAGGTGTAAGGTGGGGGATTGTCAACGGAAACTCTTTGACTATTTTGTAAAAGTATGGTACTCTATTAGTAGAAAGGAGACCATTATATGGCTCACAAAAACCTGCCACCACCACCGCGAAAGTTCAAACCACCGCAAACTCCGGCTGACCGTCTGCGCCAAGCAGCCAGTCGCCTGAGTCAGGCCTTGGTGCGCAACCTTCGCAATGTCCGCAAGGGAAGACACTGAGATGTCAAACAACGCAAAAGGGATTCCACAAAAATGGAATCCCTTTCTTTTGTCTCAGTTTTTGTAGTTAGGCACGAAGGTCAGATTCTCCGAGAACAAGACCATCTTCAGCTACGTTCACATCAAACGGCTTAGCTGTTCGCATGATCTCTTTACGTGTCTCAAGTGACTGTAGCAATACCTCGATAAAAGTATCGCTGGTCGGCGCTGCCTTAATGACTTGTGCAGTTACCAGTTCAGCCACTTCGTCATCTACTTCAGCAAATTCTGTCTCCAAAACAGCAGCCACAAGCTCGTTGAGGCTATCGGCATGTTCACTGAGTGCTTCGGTGACATCTCCACCAGCTTGCTCTGTACGAGTAAGGATAAACTCAAGAGTGGTGAGTAGGCGAGCCAGCTCAAGATTATTAAAACCAGCTTCAGCGTTTATCTCATCAACTCGAGCGTATAGTTCCTCTGGAATATCCTCATCCTCAGTTAGCGCTCCAGTTTCTACAAGTACTTTTCCGAGCGCGAGTTTTCGATTAACTGCTTCGAGTTCAGGATTATGATTATTTTCAAATGACATACTAGGAAAGTTAAGAGGGTAAAATGTATTATTTCAACTTTGTAAGTATAGCAAAGATGCCGTGGGAGAGACACAAAAACCCACTTTTGTTGATGGTAGTATTACGTATATGTCTACCGACCAAGTATCAGCCCACGCTAAAGTACTTTTTGACACCCTGCTGGCGGAAGGTATCTTTTCTATCCTTGAACACTGTGACGAGCATAAATGTGTTGATATTTTTATACCCGAAATCAAACTATTTATTGAGGTAGATGGCCTCAGTCACTTTATCGACCCAGAGCAAATCATGACCGACTTCGCTCGAGATCATTATTCTGATGATAGTGGCTTCAACACCATGCGTATTCCAAATGTCCTGATAGAAAATCATCTCTCGAGTATTGTTTCCGCCATCAGAAAAGTGGTATCCAGAGAAAGGACGCTACGAAAACTTAACTCAGAGATAGCTTAGTTGGGTACTGAGTATGGTTCAGCTTCGTATTCAAGCGCTGCTCCTGCTACTAATTCTCGATCTACATCAAGCTTTTGTATAGCAGTACTGCCGGTAAGGCGGACAAAATATTTCTGCTCAGCTTCAGGCTTTTGCCAATCAAGTACAAAAACAGTTGCGTCGACATCATCTTTGTAACCTCGCTCGGTATTGAGTTCACCAGATATTGAGACACCAGCTTTAATAAGCGTGTATGAAGTGAAGTCTTTGTGTTCAAAGACCGTGCGTACCTCGTCAATCGTGCCGACAAAGCGCTCAGTTGGTTCCCCAAGCATAGTTATTTCTGGAGGAACGGTGCGAGTAGCTACTTCTTTTTCTACCTCTACAACCTTCACTGGAGCGAGGTTGTATCCAATCCAGCCACCGATAAATGGCATCATGATAAAAATAATCCCCGCTAAAGTTTTTGACAGTGGTGTAACCTCAAAAAACGGGTGTTTAGTGCTGTGTTCCATACAGATAAGTATACTGCAAAATAAATGCGAGCAAACTTCAGCTAGTTGGTAAGGAGTTCGGTGAGTAGTTCTTCCGTGCCCACCTTTGTTTTAGATGAATAGGGGAATACCTTGTGCCCATTAAATATGACACGGAGCTTTTTGATTTGGTTTTGTTGCTGTGACTTTTTAATCTTATCTATCTTATTAAGTACAATCACAATATCTTTGCCAGCTTTTTCAAGTTCGCGAAGCATTTGTAGGTCACTATCGGTGGGGCCAATCTCAGCATCAATAAGCAGTACTACTTTTGGTTGGTTGTTTGAATTAAAAAGGTACCAGAAAATAAGTTTGCCGAGCTTCTCAAAAATCTTCACGTGGGTTTTAGTGTAGCCATACCCCGGTAAGTCCATGAAGTAGTGGGTGCCATTAATCAGGAAGACATTGATTTGCTGGGTGCGGCCTGGGGTCTGGCTGGTAACAGCAAGATTTTTGACTCCGGTAAGGGAATTGATGAGGCTAGACTTTCCAGCATTAGAACGCCCAATAAAAGCGACGTGGGGCACGCCATCTTCCAGAATCTCGTTATCACCGAGAACCCCTCGTTTAAATACCGCTGAGGTGATTTTCATTAGTGCATCCTAGCATATATCTAGGCTTTTTGAGTGAGTCCATAAATACTAGATAAGCCGTCGTGGGCGCAGGGGAGGAGTCTTCTTATATTGTCATATATTGACAATATATAGATTTCATGTATAATAATGTTTGGTTTCCATCCACTCAACCGTTTTTGAGGAGTACCTTATCATGCGCAACTGGTTCAACTGGGACTGGGAAAAAATCTTTGTGTTCGGCAGCATTTTCGCTGTCATCCTGGGGATCCTTTTCCTCCTGGTCCCGCTCAGTTTCTTCCACTACCACAAAGGTCTGGGTCCGGACGTCACCGCCCAACCTATCCGATTTTTGCTCGATTGGTTCGGCGTTGTCGGTGTCTACGTAGCCCACATCGCGGTGGGGGCTATTGTGGGCCTCGTGGGTGGGCTGTTCTTTGTCCTGACGATCGCTGGTTATACAGATTACATCTGCGCCAATGAAGGAAAGCGACGTCTCGCCCTCGACAGCTACACCAGCTACGTCGTCCTTGCTGGACTGCTCGTTGGGTTCGGAATCGTTCTGTACGTGCATGTCACGGGAGACGGGGGAAGCTTTGCCGGGCTGTTCGTTGCTTATCTGCTCATGCCCGCGCTGATTGCAACCGGGATGTTCCTGATCTGGGTTTCTTTTTTGGAAATCTGGCGACGGATTGCCGCATCGCGGACGCTCTGCCTCTGAGGTTCGACTCAGTACAGAAGACGGTCTCCAAGGAGACTCTAAGCCCCAGCACAATGTGCTCGGGGCTTTTTTATTATCAAAGCCGGAGATACTGATTTCTTACTAGCAATTTTTTCTTAAGAGATAGGTACTGTGGTAGACTTTGCAGATTAGATTATGGATAC
>JAKFXN010000004.1 GCA_021731405.1 Candidatus Parcubacteria bacterium
ATCGCAGCCAGCATTATAGCGATTGCCTTGATCGGCGCGTCATACATCGTTGTTCAAGGTGGAGGCATAACAACAGGCTCAAAGACAAAGACCTTTGACGTCGTAATGGAGAACAACCGCTATAAGCCAGCGCAGATTAACGTAAAGCTCGGTGACCGAGTAGTTATCAACCTTACGAATCAAGATAAAATTGCACACGCCGTAGCGCTACCCCAGTTTGACGCCACCGTGCCAGGTGGACACGTACTGCCGGGAAAGTCAGCAAAGCTCGATTTTATAGCGACTGAAACTGGCTCAGCTGATGCAGCTGCGTGCGGTAGTCCGGATCCCAATCAGCCCGTTGACGACCACGGAGAAAAATTAATAGTTAATGTTAGTTAAAATTATGAAAAAATATACATCCACCATCGTCATAGTTTCAACTCTTATTTTAGCAGTTGGACTCATATGGTGGGCAGAGGCAAATCAATCAACATCCCCCGCATCGCCAGATGGAGAGGTGCTCTCACTAAAAGGTATGCACGCTCATCCACAACTCGAGATATACGTAAAAGGTGAGAAAATGACTATTCCTCAAAATATCGGTCTTTCGGGCGCAGCACACCAACCGACACATACGCATGACGATGTACCGATTATCCATCTTGAATATCCTGCAAGAGTTACTAAGGACGACACCCGCCTTGGCAAGTTCTTCACTGTGTGGGGCAAAGACTTCCGTGAGTTCGGGCAGACAGTGACTATGACCGTGAATGGAGAACCTAATACCGAACTTGAGAATTACCAGATGAAAGATGGAGATAAAATTGAATTACGGTATGAATAAAGTTGAATTTGCTAAAATAATCAATACTAGTCCTGGTGCGGTTCTTATAGATATTCGGGAACCAGAGGAGTTGCTGGTGGATGAGACCATCCCAGGTAGCAAAAATATTCCAATGGGCAAGATATTTACTGCTGTTGCAGACGGATTACTTACTAAAGAAAAACCCATTGTTGTGTTTTGTCGGAGTGGTAAAAGAGCGAGTATTGTTGAACGAGAGCTCTCTGCAATGGGTTTTGACATACAAGCACTGGAGGGAGGATTACAAGCATTTCGTAACAACGAGTAAGATTTATGAATAAAACAATACTTTTTATTGCTACGGGAGTACTTATTATGATTGGCATTTGGTGGTTTGTATCTAGGGATTCGTCTTTGGAAATGGGTATGATGGACATGATGCCAGGCATGAATATGCAGTCAAAAGGTGGACTGACTACATTAACCGATGAGAACGTACCTGAGGTGCAGCCAACACAGGTAGTGGAGTTAGCTGATGGTGACACGTTTAATCTAGTCGCTTCAATAGTCAAGCAGGAGGTCGGCAACAGAATGGTAAAACGGCTCGCCTACAATGGGCAAATCCCTGGACCGGTCATTAAGGTTGAAAAAGGGGCAAAAGTAACGGTAAACTTTACCAATAATCTTGATATGGAAACAGCACTGCACTCGCATGGATTGCGCGGTCAATCAAAGTTTGACGGGGCAGCTCCGCTTACACAAGATCCAATTCCGGTTGGAGGCACCTTCACCTATGAACTTGAATTTCCCGATACAGGTGTCTTTTGGTATCACCCACATGTACGTGAAGATTACCAGCAGGAACTCGGACTCTACGGTAATTTTGTTGTCGAAGAGCCAGAATACTGGAACGATGTCGATCAAGAGGGATACCTTGTTGTTGATGACGTTCTTGAAAACGGTGATTTTGACAAAGATGTTGTAACTAATACACTGATGGGTCGTTTTGGGGATGCCCTCCTTATCAATGACTCAGAAAATTTTACGCTCAAAGTAAAACAAGGCGAAGTTACTCGTCTCTTTCTCACAAACGTCGCTAATACTCGCACGTTCGATCTCGCTTTTACAGGTGCAAAGACAAAAGTAGTGGGCGGAGATAATGGTCGCATTGAGAAAGAAGTAATGATTACCGATGTCGTTATTGCTCCATCAGAACGTTACGTACTTGAAGTGTTCTACTCATTGCCGGGTACATACACCATCACGCACCGTGGAAAGAAAATGGGTACGGTCGTTGTTGAGCCAAGTGGCACAAATAGAACAGCAGCATTTGAAGTACTTCGAGATAACTCTGTTGATTACGCCAGTTTACGGGGAGATATGCAGTCATTACTTGCTCGTACTCCAGACAAACAGCTTCGGCTTGATATCACTATGAAGGGTGACATGGAAAAGATGATGCAAGATATGGAGAGTGGCGAAGGTATGTCCATGTCGATGGGTATGGGTGGAGATGATGAAGCGATGCGCGCCCACTGCCAGATGATGCCAAATATGGCTGGTTGCGAGAAGTATCTTGATTCTACAGAGTCAGAAACTAAGACTGAGAAAGATGACGGTATCGAATGGGAGGAAGGCGACATGGCAATGATGAATAGTATGAGTACTGATGAAAATATTGAGTGGTTTATAGAAGATGCGGTTACTAAAAAAAGAAATGAGGATATTGATTGGTCCTTCAAGAAGGGCGACCTTGTGAAAATAAGCATCAAGAATGATGAAAATGGTATGCACCCAATGCAGCACCCGATTCACTTCCACGGTCAGCGCTTCGTAGTGCTCAGTCGTGACGGTGTAACCAATGACAACCTGCAGTGGAAAGACACCGTATTGATTCCTCGGGGCCAGACGGTCGATATTCTGGTTGAGATGAGTAATCCTGGCGAATGGATGGCACATTGTCATATTGCTGAACACTTGGAGTCTGGCATGATGTTCGACTTTACAGTAACTGAATAATCAAATATCGTATGTCTTATAAAAAAATTATGTATGGGTCTGTCCTGGCAGGAATCGTAGTGGTAAGCGCTGTATCGTTTTGGTCACGAAGAGACACGACTATTCCTGATGCTCCAGCTGGAAATTCCAATACTGTCACCATTAATGACGTGATGAGTATTGTCTCTCCGACCACTGACACCGTTACAGAAGTTACGGTGTCAGCTGTCACAATGCCTGAACCTGGCTTTATTGTCGTACGCGAAGTTGATGACACACGACTAGGACAAATTGTCGAAATCAGTAGCTACCTTGAAGCTGGTATGCAAACTAATATCACTGTTCCGCTAGGAGACGAACCAAGACCAACCGATAGTCTTGTGGTCATGGTATACGGAGATGCTAAGAATGACAAAGTCATGAACGACCTCGATCGCCCAGTGCGAACAGTCAGCAATCTCCCGATTGCTTACTATGTACAAAGTGGTCAATCCGTTCCCATCGATATTTTAGCTAATGGCTTTCAAGCTGAAGCTATAGCGATGATGGAAATGGGAAAAAGCATGCCGGGCATGGCCATGCCGATGGAAACAATCCGCTATACCAATGAAGGCTATGTGCCCGCGAACATAACGGTTAAGGCAGGTACCATGGTGATGTTTGTAAATGAAAGTGATCAAGATATGTGGGCTGCTTCAAATGGTCATCCGGCTCACACGGATTTGCCAACCTTTGATCAATTTGAGTTTTCACCAAAAGGTAGCCAGTATGTCTACACCTTCGATCAGGTCGGGTCTTGGAAGTATCATGATCATATTGCACCAATTTATGGCGGAGTTATTACTGTCACTGAATAATAATTACGTATGTTATTAGGAATTAAAAGTACAAAAACGTTACTGTTACGACATCTAGGTGTGGCGATTGCGGGTATCCTTGCGGTCACATTGGTCTGGCAGGTAAATAGCACATGGAGTCCCGATATGCGACTCTGGAAAGCGTTTGGTGGAGGATCATTCTTTTTGCTCTGGTTTGCGCTATTTATTGGACCTGCCGCTCGGGTCTGGCTACCACTCCAACGTTTCGTTTCGTTTCGTCGCGAAGCAGGAGTATGGTTTTTTCTGATTGCAGTGGTGCATTCGTACCTCATTCTTGATGGGTGGGTACGTTGGAGTGTCTGGGAGTTTTTTGGGTATCAATTTATCCCCGAAACAGAGATGTATATGCGAGTTGAGTCCGGATTTGGTCTCGCGAACTTGGCTGGATTTGTAGCTCTGACGTTTGCGCTTACTTTGGCGGCGACATCATTTGATCGGGCAATTAACTTTCTAGGTGTGTCATCGTGGAAATGGCTACATTCGTTCTCGTACTTGGTGTTTTATCTCAGTGCTATCCACGTCCTGTACTTTGCCTTCATTCACTACACACCATCGCTTTTGCGAGCAGTCTTAGGGCAACCGACGAACTATCCCGATAATCCGCTCAAGTTTTATTATCTAGCAGCATTTCTAAGTGTGCTCTTGGTGCAAATTATTGCCTTTATTCTGACAGTTCGTAAACAAAGAAATAGTGGTTGGTAAGTATGTACTTTGAAACACAAAAAATATCCCATCAGTTGGTTGCAAAGAACACCTACGAGGTCGTCTTCAAACGTCCGAAAGGTTTTGTATTTACCGTTGGTCAGTATACACAAGTTGCACTTCAGCACCTGATTCATCCAGATCCCAAAGGACGGTCGCGTCAGTTTTCAATTGCAACCTCGCCACTGAATCTTACCCAAATCGCAGTCGTGTTTCGTGATACTGGTAGCGGCTTCAAACGGACATTGCTTGAATTACCTGTCGGTTCATTAGTTACCCTAGAACAAGGAGCGGGGAGTTTTGGTTTGCCTATAGTCCCAACAAAGCCTCTGGTCCTTGTGGCTGGTGGAGTCGGTATTGCACCATTCATTAGTTATATTCGCACGATAGCTGTCACAACACTACCGCAACCTATAACGTTGTTGTATGGTAATCAGCATCCTGAAAGTGCAGCTTATCGGAATGAAATAACTTTGTTTGCAAAAAAGTTTCAACAGTTCAGACTTGAAGAAATCTACAAGCAACCTACTCCTGCGCTATTCGCAAAATACGCAAACAAATTACATTCGGCAACGTGGTTTGTGGTTGGTCCGCCAGGCATGGTAGCGACCACTGTGTATGGACTGGAAGCTGCTGGAGTCCACCCGAACTCGATTATTAAAGAATCATTTGATGGATACTAAAATAGTTAAAAAATGTAATGTCCAAAATTATTAAACTAATACCATTGTCATAATGTTAACTAACAAAACCGCTCACTATTGTGAGCGGTTTTGTTATACGTACTATCTTTATAATCCAGTCAGCAATTTTTTCATTAGTTGAATCTCCTCAGTCTGTGTTTCAACTATTGCTTTCGATAAATCAGTAATCTCTTTATGTTCAATATACGGCTGGACACTTTGCGCCATCATAACTGCTCCCATATGGTGCATGAGCATGTCTTCCAAGAACACCTTATCAAGTGCTGCTCCACTGAGTTTTGATAGGTCCCGCATCATTGGTTCATAATCGTTAGGATCAGCAACATACGCTTCTCCATACCATTCCTGATACCAGCCTTTCATCATGGCGATTTCTTTCTCTTGAGCTACAATGATGTCTTCCGCTAACTTCTTAATCTCAGGCGTTGAGCCACCACGAGCAATGACTTCTTTGGCAGTATCAACTGCTTCTTGATGGTGTGGAAGCATACCTTCAAGAAACTCTCGTTCGCTTTTTACCATCATGGCACTGTGATCCATGCCTCCCATCATACCCATACCAGAATTGGATTCGCTGGTTGGAGAGGTTGGATTACCCATAAGTGAACCATCGGGCATACGGTGCATACCAGCCGGTACGTCATCTTGAGTATTCATATCCATGTTCATACCCATTGAATTGTCGGTAGACTTGCTCGTGCCAAAGCTATACGAAACTGCTCCGATGACTAATACTGCTAATCCTATAATTATTGCAACTGATTGATTTTTCATAAATAATTTATTTGTTACATGACCATCATGGTCATACTATTAAACATCACGAGCATCCAGAGACACATAAGTATCATAAAACTAGCTTCAATAAGCGTGACGGTTGAAAGCGGCAGCTTAAAATACGTTCCGAGGCACACACAGTGCAGTGTCTCTTTTTTCATCATTGACTGGATTGCTCCATACAGACTAGCACTGTATATAAAGAGCGTGATGAGTGTTGCAGGTAGAATAATGATCTGGAGAATAAAGAGAATACCTAAAGTGATTTCAAGAAACGGATACGACTGGGCATAGGCAATACTTCGTTTCGCTAATGGATCGTACTTTGCAAATCCATCCGCAAAACCAACGACATCAGTGAGTTTAATGAGTCCAAAAAATACTAGTACCCAGCCCATGAGGTGAGACATATAGTCGGGATACATGTGCCATTGTGCACTATATACAGACACTATGGCAGCTACTATATACAGGAGGGCAATCGGCCAATATGACCAGATAGGTACCTTGGCGGTATTATGAACTCGTACTTCGTGATGGTTTGTTACTGTATGTTCCATATGATTAACGTTATTTTTCTAAGGTTTTACCTAATGTGTAAAAAGTGACTGCTCCGACTCCCCACGCAAACGGTAGCCAGAGTGGTATTGGTAATACGCCGGCGTTGCTCCAAACTTGCACTCGATCAATGCTAGTCAGTAATAGTTCGATTGCTAACCCAAGTGAAAATCCGATAACATATAAGCAGAGAATCACTTTCTCTCTTTTTATATTTCTTAAGATGTAGAGTGAGTACAGTACGACAAGTACTAACGGTACATATTCGTTACCATGGAATAACACCTCAGTTGCAAAGAATACTGCTAGTAGACAGACATACTTAAGTAAAAGAAAAGTTTTGTTCATACCTGCTACTATTTTCTTTTTAACTGGTAGACTCGCAAAATTTCTTCAGTAGCTTTGGCAGCTTTTCCAACTTTAATTTGGTTCACAACACAGTTACTAAGGTGTTCTTCAAGTAATACATCTTCAATGTTTGAAAGTGCTTGCTTGATGGCAGAGGTTTGGGTAATGACATCAATACAGTACGTTTCTTTCTCAATCATACCTTGCAAGCCACGCACTTGACCTTCGATGATCTTAAGTCGACGAATTAGTTTTTTATGTGATTCTTTCATCATGAGGAATAATACCCCCTTGGGGGTATTATTGCAACTATGATAAACACATACTAATTGTCAGCCGTTAAGTCTTTCTCTACTCGCTTCAGCAGCACTGCGTTAACCGCTACGATAATTGAAGATATGCTCATTAAAAGCGCAGCGAATTCTGGACGAAGCATAATACCGAAACTCGGATACAAGATTCCACCAGCAACTGGTATAGCTAGAACATTGTAAATTGAAGCCCAGAAAAGATTTTGTTTCATTTTTCGAACTGTTGCCTTACTTAAGGTTATTGCCCTAAGAATGTCTAACGGGTCAGATTTCATAAGGACCACTTTTGCTGTTTCAATCGCTACGTCAGTGCCCGCACCAATTGCGATGCCAACGTCAGCTTGAGCAAGTGCTGGAGCATCATTAACGCCGTCACCAACCATTGCGGTAAATTTTCCTTCTTTCTGGAGTTTTTTCACATACCCAGCTTTATCTGCAGGCATCACTTCCGCAAATACTCTCTCTATACCAATTTGACTCGCCACTTTATCTGCTGTCGTTTTGTTGTCGCCGGTGATCATGGCAATTTCAATTCCTAAAGCCTTTAACCGCTCCACAGCTTTTATAGCATTTTGTTTTATTGGATCTTGCGCTCCTATCACTGCTTTAATAGCACCGTCGACTGCCAATATCATAATTGTTTCTCCTCTTTCCAAAAACTCATTTATTTTCGGCTCCAAAGTGCTGAGAGTAATGTTATTTTCTATCATGAGCTTTACGGTACCAATAAGCAGAGATTTTCCATCTACAACAGCTTTTACTCCTAAGCCAGACAGGTTTTCAAATTTATCAACTGATTCTGGTAGCGTGAGGTCACGTTTTTTAAGCTCCTCAAGTACGGCACCTGCCAACGGGTGAGATGACTTCGCTTCTGCCGCGCCAACAAAGCGAAGCGCCTCACCTGCATCATATCCATTTATCGTGGCAACATCTGTAATTTTTGGCTTTCCTTCAGTGAGCGTGCCAGTTTTATCGAGAACTATTGCTTGAATCTTTGAGACTTGTTCAAGTGTTGTTGCGTCTTTAATGAGAATATTATGTCTTGCTCCAATGCCGGTACCGACAGCAACTGCCGTCGGGGTAGCAAGTCCAAGCGCATCTGGACACGCAATAACAATGGTGGCGATGGTAAAGGAAAGTGCCAAAAGTATCGGCACTCCGACGACAAAATACCAAATAACAAAAACCAAAAGACCAGAACCTAAAGCACCAATGACTAGGTATTTTGCAAATCTATCAGCAATTCTTTGACCTGGAGCTTTCGAGTTTTGGGCTTCTTCAACGAGGCGAACAATCTGAGCAAGAGCTGTATCTTTACCAATTTTTGTTGCTTTAAATTTAACAGATCCAGTAGTATTGATTGATCCGCCGATCACCGGATCCCCAGTCTTTTTAGGAGTAGGGATTGATTCCCCGGTAACTAAAGATTCATCGATAGCAGTTTCTCCTTCTATTATCTCCCCATCAACAGGCACCTTGTCGCCCGGCTTGAGGATAATGATGTCTCCAAGCTGGATATCTGAAGTAGAAACCATTACCTCCTTCCCATCTTTAAAAACTCTGGCTTGGGGCGGTACCAGATTGAAAAGTGCCTGAAGAGCGTCAGTTGTTCCGCGACGAGACTTCATCTCCATCCAGTGTCCGAAGAGAACAAAAGTAATGAGCATGGCGGCCGCTTCGTAGTATGAATCTGTACTGCCAATTACAGTAAGTAAAATACTAAAACCATACGCCGCAGTAATACCAACAGCAATGAGCACGGCCATATTGAGGACTCTTTCTTTCAATGCGAAATAGGTCGAGTACAGAAAAATCCAGCCCGAATAAAAGAATACTGGTGTTGTTAAAATAAAGAGAAGCCACGGGAGTGGCATTGGAGAAGGAAGATTGAGCTTTAGAAACTCAGTGCCGAGTGGCGAATACAGAATTATAGGAATCGTGAGTACAAGTGCAAAAAAGAATTTATTTCGAATATCTATCTCCATCAACCGAGCCATCTCACGACCCGCAAGTCCTGTATGGTCCATGCCCATAGTCATAGACATACTCATCTTAAATTTCCCCCACATACTCATCTTAGAGGAGTCTCCCATTACATGACCAGAGTGAGCGCCGTGGTCTATGGTCTTTTCATTCTTTACGAGCATCATCCAGCACTTCGGACATCTGCCAGGTTTGTCTTTTTTCACACCTGGATGCATCGGACAAGCGTATAGTTTTTTATTGTTTGTCATTGTAACAATAATACCCCTGAGGGGGTATCTATGCAACTTGAATACCAATCTAATGGTACTGTCAGTGCAAAATAGTTATATCTTATTACAGGAGGTCCACCAGCAGTCTAAAGAGTCAGTAATCATATGTAAAAGTAAACCGACAGCAATGACTTGGATATAAAAATTAGGAACAAACAGAAGTAATGTATATATACAGATTGCAAAATATGAATGAAGAGGATGGAACCCAATACTACAGCGGTTAGGATCAAAAATTGGTCTGGCAAGTAAATGGTCAAGGTCAACCAACATAGTTCCAATCATTATGGCCCAGGCAAGCTCCCACCGCTCACTAAAAAATATCCAGGCTAGAAACCCGGGAGCTAAAAAATGTAAACTATAGTGGATGATAGTTTGTAGCTTAGGCATTAACTTACTATAACAGAACTAGCGCGAGACAAGCGTCTCGTGCTAGCACGATTTGGCGGAGAGAGAGGGATTCGAACCCTCGAGGAGCTTTCACCCCTAACGGTTTTCAAGACCGCCGCCTTCAACCACTCAGCCATCTCTCCAATATATGTAGGGCGTCTGCCCGTTAGCAACAGATACTAGCAAATTAGAGGCAAAAAGTACACTAGCGGTGTGATACAATTTTTGTAATGGAACCATTAGCTCGTGCAATTACTTGGGAAGCCCCAGAACACCATCACTATGAAAAGAGTGGGGATTGGTTCTTTGCGCTAGCAATTGTTATTGTGGCGCTTTCTATTGCCGCTGTTTTGTTTGGAAATACGCTATTTGCGCTCCTTATTGGCGTCGCAGGAGGGGCTTTAGCTGTCTCCGCAGCCAAGCGGCCCTCCGTAGTGCCCTTTGCCATTACGGTGCGTGGAATACGTATAGACGATCAACTGTATCCCTATACAACGCTCCGCGCCTATCATATTGATGAGGAAGATGAGTACGGACCTCAGCTCTTGGTGCTTTCAAAAAAGCGCTTTATGCCCCTCATGGTCGTGCCTTTGCCAAGCGAATACATTGATGATGTAGAAGACATTCTTCGCGACAAATTGCCCGAGCGTTTTCTACAAGAACCGCTTTTCATGAAGCTACTGGAAAAATTTGGATTTTAGGGTATGATGCTCTGCGAAGAAAGTCCGAACGTTTGCTCTACTGTCTTCTCGACTAAGGTTGGGGGAAAGAAGAGTTTGCTCTACTGTCAAAATTTTATATAAAAATTTTGGCGAGAGCTTCATTCAGAACTCAAATAAAAGCAAAAGCTTTTGCTTGATTCTTCATTCGCTCTCGTAGTTTAATGGATAAAATGCTGGTTTGCGGTACCAGCGCTCCAGGTTCGATTCCTGGCGAGAGCACAAACGGCCGGCCCAAATGCGAAAGCATTTGGGCCGTTGTCGTTTGTAGTTCTCGCCAGGAATCGAAAGACGGAGCCGGGGACCCTCTGGGCAGGCGAGTCGGGGTCGAGAACACTTAGTAGATTTGGAGCGAAGCGAACAAATGTACTTAGTGATTCGTGACCGAGACTGGCGAGAGCACATAAAACAAAACTCACTTCTTAAGAAGTGAGTTTTGTTAAGTAGAGAGTCCTATTAGTTGTCATTGTCGTCATCTCTATCATCGTTACCAACGTTTAACTGTAAACTACCGCGAACATCTAGGAGACGGTCGTCCTTATCATCAGAGTTACGATCATCATCTCCTGAATCACCATCATCCTTGTCATCGTTAGAATCGTCATCTTGGCCAGCATCGTTTAAGTCGTCTTTGTCATCTCGGCTATCGTCGTCAGATTCATTCTCACTTTCTCTTTTGTCTTCAAAATCATCGTCATCAGGTGTCTTGGTGTCGATACGTATTTCACCGTCTTTCTCTCGGATACGAATTCTGTTTTCGTCATCACGGATTTCGATTCGGCTGTCATCTCCATCATCGTCATTTCTAATTTCTACCCAAGCGTTGGTATCTTGGATACGCATCCGCTGTGAGTTCATCTTTACCGGCACTCCATCCAGTAGGGTAGAAAGTTCTGAAAGAAGGGTGTTTCGAGTGTCGTCGTCAAAATTTCCGTTGAGTACATACCCAAGGGTAATAGCAACGGCCTCGTTTACACGAACTTCATTTTCGCCTGAAATAGTCAGCTTTGACTTGTCTTCTGCCTGACTTCCTCGATCTTCCACTTCAAAATCTAAATTTGTCTCTACTACCGCTCGGGTCACCCCAAAGCGATTCATAATCTCAAGTACTACTTCTTCTCGTGTGTCAGCATTGGTCTCAAACACCGTCTTCCGGTCATTGAGTTCCACTTCAACAATAGTAGTGTCTGAAAAGACATCTGCTTCAGCTTCAAAGCTGTTGGTAGTAGACGCTGTAATAACGCGATTGTTCTTTTGTACAGATTCGTTCAAAATTGAGCTGAGCTCTAAAAGTCGTTCTGCTGCAAACTGAGCTTCCAGGCGGGTTTTTGTTTCGTCACTCGAGAGAGCGAGACGAAGTTCTTCAACCTTCTGTTCAATCACAAATAATGAGTCACCAGGACGAGCTGTCTCTGAAGCCGCTACAATTCCCGTGGTACCAAGCATCAACATCAAGGCAAGAGCAATAGGAACCATATGTTTTTTTTGGTTAAATATAAATAAATAAGGCGACAGTGTAGGGGTCGAGTTGCCAACGTGTGTATCTATTTTATCCCACAGCGCATCTTTCTCCGTTTGCGAAAGCTTCGGAGTGTAACCATCTAGGGTTTCTGAAATTTTATTGTTTTCATCCATACTAGGTTTGATTAGTAAGCGTTGTTGCTAAAGATTTTAAGGCGCGGTGGTGGCGAACTCGTACCGCCGACTCTGTCATATTAAGAAGTGAAGCGATTTCGGGAAACGTGTACCTTGACCAGTGATGCAGAATTATAATTTCACGCGTGTCCTCCCCCAATGTATCTAGTGCCCGTCTAACACTATCTGCCTCTTCAATTTTGTCTGGAGGTGAAGCGGTGATTGATTCATCAAAGGCTATTTCCATCTCCATCTTATTGTTTGTAGACATATAGTATTTGGCAAGCTTTCGTTTTGTGATAAGGAAAACGAAGCTATAAAATTGAGCGTCAGACTGATATGTGAAATTTTGTAATCCGGCGTGTAGGTCAATAAATATCTCTTGCACAATGTCAGTTGCGGTATCTCTATCCAAGACACGGTAACTAACATACGCAAAGATTTTATCTACAAGGAGTTCGTAGACAGTTTTAAAGCGCACAGAATACTCTGTGTCTTTTGCTGTTAGTAACGCTTGTAAGGTAACGTTTTCCGTCATATGTTCTTCACTCTACTATACAATGGCAAAAAATCAGCAAAACGTTACATCCTGCCAGAGGGGTAATTTTAGGGAGTTTTTGATTAGAAATCCTCATGGTATGCTACCAATATGTCTCGATTGCTCGGTATAGATTATGGTCATAAACGTGTTGGTTTAGCGGTGTCGGACGAAACAGGTACGATGGCTTTTCCACACAAAGTCTTTCCAAATGACCAAGCGCTGGTAAAAAACATTTGCACTGTCATACGTGAGCAGAAGGTGGGTGAAATAGTGGTTGGACATTCGCTTGATAAAGAGGGTAATCCAAACAGCATTCACGATAAAGTGGAGGCTCTCATGCTCGATCTTACGCTTGAAACTGGACTTCCTATCCATCTTGAGCCAGAGCAGTACACCACTCAAGCCGCCCTTCGAATCCAAGGGAGGAATGCCATGACTGATGCTGCCGCAGCGACCCTCATCCTCGATACTTTTATTGTTCGAAATAAGAAAAAATAACATGGACCAAATTTCATACGACGATTTTGCAAAGCTAGAAATAAAAATTGGAACTATTCTTTCTGTGGAAGTAGTTCCAGAAGCCGATAAACTATTAAAGCTGAGTGTTGATGTGGGGGAAGAGACCCCAAGACAAATTATTTCTGGGATCAGAACATATTTTGAAGATCCGCAAGTGCTGGTGGGACGACAGTGCCCATTTCTCACCAATTTAGAACCTAGAACCATTCGGGGTTTTGAAAGTCAGGGTATGATTTTGGCGGCGAGTTTTGATGAAGAGTTTGCCCTTCTGCATCCACATGTAGCACTACCTTCTGGTTCAAAAGTTAGGTAACACTATTCGTTTTTAGATGTGAGTTTTGACGAGTTTCCGATAATAAACAGCGTATACTATTTGTATGCGGTTATTTAATGCGCTCTCAAAACTCGTGCCTCCGCCAAGTTATATTGCTCTACCAAGCATGGGGGTGGATATTTCTGACACGTCTTTAAAATACGTTTCTTTTTTGCCGTCACTACGGCCAGAAAAAGTGAAAGTGCTCGACGTGTGGGGTGACATTACTATTCCGGAAAATGTTCTCCAACGTGGTGAAATAAAAGATTCAAAAACACTCACGAGTGTACTTAGTGAATTTAAAGATAAAACCAAAGCTGACTTTATTCGAGTCTCGCTACCGGAAGAGCGAGCGTATATTTTTGAGACTGAGATAAAGAAGAATGTTCCTGTAAAAGAGATTCATAGCTTGCTCGAATTTCGTCTAGAAGAAAACGTACCAATCTCAGCCCGGGAAGCAATTTTTGATTATGAAATCGTGGCTAGTGATGACAAAAACCAGACTGCTAAAGTAGTGGTAGCTGCGTATCAGCGCGAAACCATCATGCAGTACTACGAAGCTTGTCGTGCCGCTGCGCTCACCCCACTTTCTTTTGAGGTGGAAGCACAGGCTATGGGAAGAGCGGTGGTACCAAACAACATGACCGACACCGTGATGCTTATTGATTTTGGCAAGACGCGAACGGGTGTTGGTATTATAAATAATGGAACCCTCCTGTACACCTCAACCATTGATATCGGAGGGGGACAGCTTTCACAAGTACTCAGAAAGACGCTGGGGGATGTCGCGGAGTCAGAATTGACGGCCATTAAAAACACGAGCGGCCTCATTCGTGGGGTAGAAGATACTCGTGTCTATGAATCACTCATCTCAATCATTTCAGTCATCAAAGACGAGATTGCGTCACGAATGCAGTATTGGCATTTGAAAGATAGTAACCGGAATAGTCGTCGAATAAAAAAAATTATTCTCTGTGGCGGTAGTGTAAATCTCAAAGGCTTGCCTGAGTACCTTACCGAGTCGCTTGGTGTGTCGTGTGTACGAGCTGACGTGTGGGGGAACGCCTTTAGGACCGATCTGGTTGTTCCGCCATTTGAAAAGCGGTACTCATACGGGTACGCGACCGCCATTGGTCTTGCCCTCAAAAACACTGTTTAGATATGATTAACCTAATTCCACCAGTTGTACGAAAAAGCATAGTTACCGAATATTGGATACGGGTGGCTTCAGTCTGGCTTTTTATTGTGGCGGTAGCTGCGACTGCGGTTGTGTTTTTGTCACTCCCTGTCTATGTGCTCGTGTCTTCACAGGTAGATGTGTACGCCCAGTCGGCGGCGGAAGCAACAGAGCGTGTGACGGAGTATGACCTATCTGCCGGCGCGCTTGTGCGCGCAAACGTGATGGCGCAGAAAGTATTTGAGCTTCGTGAAGTAGAAAAGTTTTCAACTATTGTTGCCAGTATTGAAGCTCTGCAGGGAAGCGATATCGTGATTGATGGATTTGAGTTTGCGCGACAAGAAAATAGCCTTGCTCCTGTCCAAGTGACGGGGCGAGCGGCGACTAGACAAGCGTTGTCTGATTTTCGAGAGAGTCTTTTAAGTCAAGAGAGCATTAGTGATGTAATACTACCTATTTCTAACCTCGCAAAGGATAGAGACATTCAGTTTTCAGTCTCGATTACCTTTAAAGAACCGCAATAATATATGGGAACAAAAACAAAAAAAATATTTATAATCTCTGTAATTACCGCTCTGGTAAGTATTGCCGTGCTCGTTTTTTTCTCGTACGAAATCCAAAACCAAGGAGTTCGTCTCGAAGAACAAATTGCCATTCTGACCGAGAGTAACACTAAAGAATCAGCTCATGTACGCCTCAATCGCCTTGTGCAGGATACCGAGTCAGAGAGAGCACTTTTAGCCTCTAGTTTTTTCAAAGATGAAGGCGACAGTATCCTATTCTTGGGTGAAATAGAGACGCTCGCTGGTGCCCTCGGTCTCTCACTCAAGACCGAAGAGCTCGATAAAGTAGTAGACGAAGAAAAACGTGAATCTATCAGAATGACTTTTTCCTATGATGGAGCAAAAGATACCGTCTTCACGTTTTCAAAATTAATGGAAGTCACCCCGTATCATTCACGAGTCGAAAGCCTGTCGTTACGTAAACTCACCAATGAAAATTGGCAGGGAACCCTTACCATACTCATTAGTATCAATTCACTATGATAGAAAATGCTTTTGTTAAAAAACTGGTAAAAGGAGTGCTTAGAAATCGAAAGCAGTCGCTTTTAGATAGAAGTATTATGCACCCAACTCGGGAGTGGGTGACTGGTCTTGCCCTAGGGATTCTTATTTTAACTTTGGGAGTGGCGTGGGGAGTCAGCACCTATATTCAGTTTAGTAATGTATCGGTGAGTGGGGAGGCTGTAGAAGACGCTGCAGTTGTGTACCGACAAAGTCTAGTTGAGACTGCTCTGACGGATTTTGAGGCGCGAAAAAAAGAATATGAAACCCTCAAGCAAACGCTTCTTAATAAACAGAGAAATGTAGAGACAGTAGCACTACCGCCACAAGTAGAAATAGCTACCACAACTGAAGAGACTGTCACTGAATCAGAACCAGATATGTCTAGCCCAATACTAGAGGGGAGTGAGTCGAATGAGGGTCCGGAGTTGGGGTTGTAGGTTGTGCTTGGGTTAAAGCTTCTGTGAGGTCAAGTTTCTAAATTCACTGTCCGCGAGGAATGATCCTGCAGTTTCTAATTCGCTACGCTCATAAGAACTGCTGGACGCAGCTCACTAGTTTTCTTTCTAGAAAGGAAAGAAAACATCGCTCCGCTGGTTCGATTCCTACGGAAAGTGCATTAGCACTTTCCTCGCGGGGGCACGAACAAAAACAGCACACTTAAATAAAGTGTGCTGTTTTTATACTCGTGCCCCCGCGAGGAATCGAACCTCGAATAACGGCTTAGAAGTCCGCAGTTATATCCATTTAACTACAGGGGCAAGTGAGGAATAGAATGGAAGCTTGCTTACATTCTAGTTCCGAACGCAGCCCTTGTATGCGGAGCATACAGGGGCAAACGTTCAACTTGAAGATTCAGGTCACCTCGCTCGCAAGAATAGCAGAAAACAAGAGGAGAGGGAATATATAAAAGAATGCCCCACCAAGGTGGGGCATTAATGCGTGTGTGTTTTGGAGGGGGTTACCTCAAGTCGCAGAATGATGTCTCTGTAAAAGAAAAAACCTTTGACCTTTCCGCGTTCTGGTGGAGCTTGATAGAATTCTCGCCTCTCTTCGTGTACTAGCATCGAGACTGCTGTTATGAACCCCTGATCACCAATTCCGTATATATAAGAAGTGGGACTGTCCTCAGTTGAGGTGATGGTAGCTCCGGGAAAAAGTGTGGAGGTCTGTGATTGGAGTTGGCTAATTAAGTAGTCAAACTGAACGCAGGGTATCACACAGAAAATGGCTGCCTCCTCTCGATTTCCAGCCATTTTCATGGCTTTTACGGCAAGACCTGCCAGCTCCTCTAACTTTGGAGCTATGGAGGCTACCAGTTTCTCTACGAGATGGTTGGATACTTCCATACTATAACCCTCCAATTGTTTAAAGAACTAGAAAATAGAGTACGGCCAAAATAAAAATCTGTAAAGCAAAATTGGTTTTGAAATTTAAAAAGCGGTACCAACGAAGTTAGTACCGCCTTTGGTTACAGCAAGTGTCCAAAATTGCTTGGTTTGACCTGCATGATTTCAACTCTTGTTCTTGTACAGACAAGAGCTTTTACGAAACCTGGTGAGAGAGGTGTATTCAGAATGACCTCAGTCGTTTCAGGGAGCATTTTTTCAAAATTTGCAAAAAATGTCTCGGTGGCAACCCCATAAAAAACAGGACTGCTTTTTGGTGATTGAACTTTCTTCCAGTCACTTCGTTCCTCGACTCCTTCAATAAGCCTTCTCCAGCTGGAATTCCCTTCAAGGCAAAAAACAATAAATTCTTCAGGCTGGCGATTGTTGCGATGAACCTCTTCCCAAGCAAGGGTCTGAAGAATTCGTGCTGCTTCGTAGACAACAAGTGCGTGGAAATCTTCTGGATCCAACTCATCTGTAGCCAATGTGTGATTCGTAGTCATGGTTTGCTCCCAGAACAGTTGCAAAAGAACAAATTACCTACGTACAATACTGCTAACGCTGCTTTTGTAAAGAGAAGAGTTATTTATGTGCAAAAAGTCGTTAGCAGAAGCTAACGACTTTTTGTATTGTGTGCGATGAGAGATTAGTCCCACTTTTTCTAATTCCTTAACAGGAACTGTCCACTCATTGGGGTTTTTCATTCTTCAAAACACCTCAATGAGTCTTGCGAAATGACATTATGGTCATTTCTCACGCTTCGCTCATAAGAACGCTGGACGCGGCTCAACGGTTTCAATTTCTGGGAAAGGAAATTGAAACACGTCTCCGCCGTTCAAATCTCTACAAAAGTGCCGCAGGGCACTTTTTCATCGCGCATATAAAAAACCCGCATTGCGGGCTTTTTATCTGTGCGCGATGAGAGATTTGAACTCCCGACCTTCTCAGTGTAAATGAGCTGCTCTACCAACTGAGCTAATCGCGCATGCCTACCTAAGTAGTGCCACACATAGTACCTGTTTTTGAAATTATTTCAATATCAGATACTTGAGGTATACTGACGGTCATGATTGAGATGCAAAGTACTATTATTGGTAAAGTCCAAGGCGTACGCTACCGAGACTATGTCCAGGCGGCTGCAGGGGAGCTTGGATTGGTGGGGTACGTCAAAAATAACCCTGACGGTACGGTTTTTGTCTTAGCTCAGGGCGAGCCTGAGATTCTTCGAAACTTTGTGGAATACCTCCATGAGGGTTCTGTCTTAGCGACAGTTGATTCTGTGAGTGTAGACTGGGCTACTGCGCAGAAACACTACGATGATTTTTCAGTGGTACGGTAAATATATGAACACAACCATTCCTACGTGTATCGGCTTTATGATGGACGGCAATCGACGTTTTGCAAAAGCTTCGGGACTGGATACCTTGTTTGGACATGTGGCAGGGAAGGAGAAATTTTTTGAGGTGGTGACGTGGGTTCACGAAGCAGGTATCAAGCACGCCGTGTTTTATGCTTTTTCTACTGAAAATTGGCAGCGTGAACAAGCTGAAGTCGACGGGCTTATGACCATCTTTCTCAATGCCGTAAAAGAATTACAACAAAAAAATGACGGTCGGAATATTTCTATCCGGATAATTGGTCGAAGAGAAGATCTTTCGTCTGAAATGCAGGCGGCAGTAACCTTGGTAGAAAAGGAAACTGCCTTTGAAAATCTTGATACGACTATTTGGATTGCGCTTTCATATGGTGGACGAGCAGAAATAGTTGACGCAGTTAACAAAGCGGTAGCAGAAGGTTCCTCTGTCACCGAAGAAAGCTTTAAGGGTCTCATGTGGAGCGCAGGGATGCCTGATCCTGACCTCATTATTCGCACCGCTGGAGATAAGCGCCTTTCAAACTTCTTACCGTGGCAGGCTGTTTATAGTGAACTCTTTTTCATAGGTACGTATTGGCCGGCTTTTACAAAAGAGGAATTTACGCGTATCCTCAGTGATTATGAAAAGCGCGAACGAAGAATTGGAAAATAAGCCTATGACAGAACCGGCTGTTATATATGAAGACACTTCAGTCTTGGTGGTAGATAAGCCGTACGGGATGCTCGTGCATGAAGACTGGCATTCGGGCGCAGAGGGGACACTCGTGGAGTGGTTTTTGAAGCGAGTACCCGAAGCGAAGGGAGTTGGGGAAGAAACCACTAAGCCTGACGGTACTCCGCTTGAACGTTCGGGAGTAGTACATCGACTTGACCGTGAGACTTCGGGAGTGATGATTTTGGCTAAGACCAAAGAAGCACACACCTTTTTGAAGGCGCAGTTTCATGACCGGCAAGTAAAGAAGGAGTACCGCGCTTTTGTGTATGGACGGATTCATGACAAGTGGGGGACCATTAATCGCCCAATTGGCCGCAGTGCCAAAGACTTCAAAAAGCGTTCAGCCGAGCGGGGAGCTAAAGGCACTATGCGTGACGCCGTCACTCACTTAGAGCGGATTGGGGTGGGGGAATATAACACTGAGCCGTTCTCATACCTAAAACTTATGCCGCAGACTGGTCGTACCCACCAATTGCGCGTTCATTTGCGGGCTATTGACCGTCCCATTGTCTGTGACCCGCTCTATGGTGAGAAGCAGCTAGCTACCTCAAATAACCTAGGGTTAGACCGTCTGGCGCTCCATGCTCATGTACTCGAAATCGTCCTACCCCATGGCCAAACAGAACGATTTATTGCCCCGTTACCACTAGAGTTTGAGCGAGCCGCTGAACGTATTGCAGAGTAGGGAAGCTTGTGGTAGATTATGGCACGCTTAAACGGCCTATTGTTTAGATATTATATTATGAAATCAGCAGTTACTGGGGTGACAATCTCACCCGTCAACATGAACGAACGAAAAGAACTTGGTATCAGACCAGGAGATACTATTCGTGTTCACCAAAAAATTCAGGATAAGGGCAAGACTCGTATCCAGATTTTTGAAGGACTTGTACTCGCGCGAAAGCACGGAGATGAGCCAGGAGCTACTTTTACTGTACGTAAGGTAGCGAGTGGAGTTGGAGTAGAAAAAATCTATCCGCTGTACTCACCACTTATTGATAAGCTTGAAATTGTTAAACGAGCTAAGGTTCGTCGAGCAAAGCTTTACTACATCCGTGAGAAGGTAGCTCGTGAAATCAAGCGACAAATGCGTCGCATGACACTTGTAGGATTCTCAACCGAATCAGAAGCAGAGGCAAGTGTACGAGCAGCAGCTGAAGCCAAGGCTCTCGAGGAAGCTGAACTTAAGGAGAAAGAAGCTGTAGCAGCAAAGGAAGCTGAAATGGCTACTCCAGAAGTAGTGGAGGAGACACCAGCTGAGGTTGTAGCAGAAGCTCCTGTTGAAGAAGTTGCAGCAGAGGCAGAAGCTGAGGTTAAGAAGGACTAAGGTCTGCAAAAGAAAAACCCGCACCCCTGTGCGGGTTTTTCTTTTAGTATGCGCCATGCCGTAAAACTTGAACAGTTATGGGTTTTCGTGCATAATAACGGCCTTGAAGTAACGACCTGTCCAGGTGGCGAAATTGGTAGACGCACTACCTTGAGGTGGTAGCGCCTTTACGGGCATGCTGGTTCAAATCCAGTCTTGGACACAAATAAAAACTCCCCGAAAGGGAGTTTTTTGTGTCTAAGAAAAATGTGCCCTGCGGCACATTTGCCTGGATTTGAAAACCGCAGTGATGCCGAAGGCGAGCGAGGTGGGGTCGAGAGTACTTAGCAGAATCTGAGCTTGCGAAAGATTATGCTTAGTAACTCGTGACCTAATCCAGTCTTGGACACACTGCAAAAAGCCCCAAATGGGGCTTTTTGTTTTTCTTAAGAGTTTGAAATTCCACGTTCAGTTTTGCGTAGCAATAGAGTATGATACACACTATGCGACTCTTACTAGCGCCTTTATTTCTCGTCTTAATACTGACATTTGTTAGTATCCCTTCGTCTGCTTCTGCTGTAACAATGACCTATGAGGAAGGGAAGGTACATGCTGCGCTCTTATTACAGATTAAGTCACTTTTGGCTGAGGTGGTGCGACTTCAAGAGTTGTTGGCTGAGCAAAAGGAGCGCTCGCTCGCCTCTGCTTCGTATACTCCTTACGACACGGTCATCTTTCCACTTTCGTTTGAACGAATCTATGAAGTGAAAAACGGGACTATAAAAAATACTAATGGAGAAACTGGACAGCGTGTAGTAGATAAACAGCTCTTTGATTTATTTGCAGCCGTGATTGGAGATGATGCGGTTGATGAGTATGTAAAAGAGTGGCGGGTGTTTAAAAATGACAACAGTGACCTCGGAGCATTTGTGGAATTAATTGCTGGTACAGAATCATGGGTAATTGGAGTAAACCGTGAAAGCTATAGTTCGGGAGATGAACAGCTTACGCGCGCCTTTGCAAACCTCTTCACTCACGAGTACGCACATATATTACTATTCAATGAAACTACCTTTGAGACTACCTACAAAAATCTTTTTTGGACAGCTGAAGACCAAAGGCATTCTGCTCGAGTACAAAATCTTAACAGTCAGTTTTCGGCACTCAGCCGATATTACGACGAGAATCGCAGTCGGTTTGTGAGCGACTACGCTACCTTAAGTGCTGAGGAAGATATGGCTGAGACCTTTGTCTCGTTTGTACGTGAAGAGAAGCCGCTTGGTACAACTATCCGTGAGAAAAAGATAAACCAGTTTTATACCTCAAAGGTTTTTGTTGAGGCGCGAGCTGAGCTACGAGCTAACCTTCAAGCTCTGGGAGTTCTCTAATAAAAAGCCCCGCGCATGGCGCGGGGCTTTTTAGTAGTCTATAGTCCTAGTGCTCCTAACAATCTATCTTTAAGAGTTGTTTTGGGCATTGAGGGTGCTTTGTTTATAGGATTTCTTGATGTTGGACCTGAAGTTAATGGATATACAGGTTTCGCGGGAGGTACAAAGTCTGAAAAACCTTTATCTGGAGAAATTTTTCCGCCAACGTCAGTAAGTTGACCGACATATATACCTGGATTTTTTGGGTCTTCTCTCATGACTCTAGTTACATTTTCACTCACTCCACTCTTTAGGATGCTGGACGCATCCTCCACTACATCTTCAAGTTGTGCCCCTGTAACATCAGCAACCGGAGAACGTTCTTTGTCGGTTTTTATAATATAGTCTTGCACACCTGGTGAAGTCATTTTTTCCAAATCAGCTAACTCTTCGGGGCTTGAAGAAAAGCCCGTATCTGTAGCTTCTGATGTTCTTATCTCATTGACCCGCCTTTCTTTCTCTAAACGAGCAGCTTCTGGTGTCTGGTCTTTCCAAAGGTTTTCACTCATATAAGTAACCATTAATTATTTAATACTGATATTGTCACACAAAAGCAGTTGGAGCTCAATCTAGGTAAATATGATATGCTGTTGCGATGCAAAATCTTCCAATGTTAGAAATAAAGAACTTAGTAAAGGTGTACGGGACTGGTACAAAAGCCAAAACAGCAGTAAATGACGTATCATTATCGATCCCAAAAGGTAGTTTTTTTGGACTTCTTGGTCCAAATGGGGCAGGCAAGAGTACAATTATTCAGTGTATTACCGGTATCTCGCAGCCTACCTCAGGGCAGATTTTGATTGATGGTACTGATGTGGTAACTGAGTATAAGCTGGCACGTACCAAAGTTGGCCTCTCACCACAGGAATACAATGTCGATATTTTTGCCACCCCAGTTGAACTCATGGACTATATGGGTGGGTACTACGGAATCGAAAAGGAGCAGCGCGCCATCCGAACTGAAGAATTAATTAAGCGTTTTGATTTGGAGGGGCACCGAAACGTAAAGTTTCAAAAACTATCAGGCGGACTGAAGCGGCGAGCAATGCTCGGGCGCGCGCTTATTCATACTCCCGACCTCCTTATCTTAGACGAACCAACCGCTGGAGTAGATGTCGAGCAGCGACGTGATTTGTGGGCGTATCTTAAAGAACTCAACGAAAAAGAAGGCAAGACCATTATTTTGACATCTCATTATTTAGAAGAGATTCAATATTTGTGTAAAGACATTGCGATTATTAACAAAGGTCGAATTGTGGCGGAGGGGACAAAAGAAGATTTTATGAAAGAGGGAAGAAGTATAGAAGATTCGTACTTGCAGATTACTCGCGACAGTAACGCCCAAACCATATGAAAATAAATACCATTGGACTCTACACGATGCTTCGTCGAGAAGTGAGGCGAACCATGCGTGTAATGATACAGACATTGGTTGCTCCAGTAGTCTCAGCGGCACTCTATATCTTTATTTTTGGTACCGTAATCGGCTCACAAATAACTGAAGTATCTGGCGTACCATACATCTCGTTTGTGTTCCCCGGCATCCTTATGCTTTCAGTTATCAATGCTTCGTTTGCAAGTGCATCTTCAGCTTTATACTTCATGCGCTTCACCAGAGGAATTGAAGAAATTCTCATCGCTCCATTTTCGTATGTGGAAATGCTCATAGGGCTTGTGGGTAGTGCCGTCATGCGAGCACTTATGGTCTCGTTTCTTATTTTGGCAGTTGGTGTAGCTTTTGGCGCGGTCTCTCTTGAGCACCCGCTCCAATTTGTGTTTTATGTTTCGAGTATTGCCGCTATTTTTGCAACGCTCGGTATTATTGTGGCGCTCTGGGCAGAAAGTTTTGAGCAGCTGCAGGTTCTCAATACCTTCGTTATTACGCCGCTTACGTATCTTGGCGGTATCTTCTACTCAATCTCGTTCTTGCCAGAACTGGCAGCGACCCTGACCCGTCTCAATCCGTTTTTCTACTTTGCTGATGGTATTCGTAGCAGCATGATTGGTATTAGTGAAGCCAATAGCTTTGTGGGGCTCTGTCTCATTCTTGCTCTGTTAGCGGGATTATCCTTTTTGGTAACTCAGCTCTTCAAGCGTGGTTGGAAGATTCGTTCATAAGAAGCTGCTTTTCTTAGTAAGAGTTACCATGCCAAAACCTGTCTCCTGGTAAGAAAACGTGGTTGTGGTAGTCTACATATATATATAGGTGCAGAAAGGGGGCTTCTGCTAGGTTGCTCCCAGATACATGTATGAAAAACTCTATCTATACAAGGGTGCGTTTTCTCTTCCCAACCATCATACTGGGAGTAATTTTCTGCATTGCTTTTACCACTGAAGCTTTGGCGCAGAGTGGGTCATATGGCGTTAGTTTTAAAGCCTCGACAGCTGCGGTGGGGAGTGAGGTTGCTGTCAATTGGCAAGCTCCAACTAGTCGGCCAAAAGATGGGGCATGGATAGGCTTGTATATTGTTGGTGCCTCAGATCAACGGTATGAAGCGTGGAAATATGTCCCCAACACTGGTACCAGCGGCGAAGTTTCTTTTTATATTAATAAAGCCGGTGAGTACGAGGTGCGAATTTTTGATTCAAGTGCATACACAAGAGCGGCGGTAAGTGCAGTGACTCTTCAGGTGGGAACAGGTGTTCCGCCTGATGAAGAAGATGACGACGACGAAGAGGAAGAAGAGGAAGAACCAGGTGGAGGAACAGGTAGCGGTTCATATACAGTGACGACAAACAAAGGTACGTATCAAACTGGCGAGACTATAGAAGTGCGCTTCACTACCCCGAGCCCAAGGGAGTCATACAATGATTGGGTGGGGCTCTATGCAATAGGTGATGGAGACCAGCGATACAAAGTTTGGAAAAGTTTACCAAATAACAGCACTAACGGGACTCTGACGTTTACTGCTAGCGCCGGCACGTATGAATTTCGCCTTTTTAATAGTGGCGGATACACTAGAGTAGCGAACTCAGCCCAAATAACAGTGACTACAGAGACGGCACCTCCTCCTGGTGGCGGAGAGGGTAGTGGTGAATATGAACTGGAGATAAATAAAACAGAGCTGATGGTTGGTGAAACAGTGACTCTTTCGTGGTCAGCTCCTTCGTCTGATAACTTACAAAACGACTGGATTGGAGTGTATTACTCGACAGCTTCCAATGGCTCGTATCGAGCTTACCGCTACACTGACGGAAAGACATCTGGTACCCTCACCTATACTCCAAGCAGTCCGGGGACTTATGAATTCCGATACTTAAAAAATAACGGCTATACCAGTGTAGGTAAGTCACCAACATTTGTGGTCTTGGATGACGAAGCAGAAGAAACACCTATTGCCTGTATTGTTCCGGCCACAACACTCAATACCATTACCAATTATCCTGTTGGGTCAGGAAATATTGTTGCTTTCGGAGACAGTCTCACGGCTGGGGTTGGAGCCACTGCTGGTCGAGATTATGTGAGTCAACTGGAGGACTTATTAAGTGTCACTATCGAAAATGAAGGAGTGTCTGGTGATACCACCAGAGACGCACTGCTACGACTTGATAACGATGTTATCGCCAAAAGTCCAGAAGTGGTTATCGTGTGGCTCGGTGGCAATGACATTCTGCAACGTTACTACGAAGATGTGTTTACCGGTGCACAAAATCCAGGCCTCGCTGATACTCTCCGTCTCATTTTGCTTCGTATTACCGGTAAGCTTCCAGAGCCACAGGGTATTACTGAAGCAGAAACATTTGAAAATATCACAGAGGTGGTGACGCGCATTCAGGATAGTGGAGCGATAGTTGTCATTGTTGGCTTTAGCGGGGGAGTTTTTGATTCTGGTTTAGAAAACAGGTACCGCGAGGTAGCACTTGATACAGGTGCACTGTATGTACCAAACGTTCTCCGCAATATTATCGGAAGACCTTCACTCATGAGCGACCTAGTACACCCAAACAATAGCGGGTATGCGATAGTAGCCGAGCGTATTGCGGAGTATGTGAGTTGTACGATTCCTGAATAGGCTTGCCCCATAACTATTGATTGAGAATTTTAATAATAAAAAAAGCCCAGGACTTAGCGTGTAATAGCTAATAGTCCTGGGCTCTTGTGACCATATTGGTCAACAGGTCACTTCTTGCGCATGACTTCCGTCACGGGCTCGATCTTGCCGGCGGTGATGCTGAAGACCGAATAACGGTCGTCGTCACCAGCCTTCGGGCACATCACGAGCGTTCCGCTGTTGAGGCCTTGGTCTCGCAGTCTTCGGATGCTGTCCATGTCGGAAGCCAAGATGACTTCTTCCAGCTCACCCTTGACGGGTACCGTCACGAAGGAAATGTTCTGCTGGGAAACCTTCTTCACCGAAGTGTTTTCCTTTGTCACTGTGGCGACAGCATGACGGGCTTTCCTTGCGCCGTCTACTTTCACCGCGAAGGATTCGATCAGCTCCCCGATCTCCCCATTCTTGGTGTCGTACGAAGTGACAGATATGCAGAAGGCGCCAGCACTGAGCACCAGCCATTCGTCACCGACCACAGGGTAGCCGTGACGGCGATCACCAGATAAGGTGTAGGCGAAGATGCGTTGACGGCCAGTGATTTCGGCCCGCTTGGCATCCCGCTTGGCGTAGTGCAAAGCACGCTCTCGTTCATATGCTGCGTCCACGGCAAGCTTTTCTGCTTTGCGCGCCTCGACCGAAGCCTTGTGGAGAGCCGTGCGAAGGGCTGCTTCACGCGGCGACCAGAGAGGTTCAAGACGTTCAGCCGCTGCGACCAGCTCCTTCAGCTGGACCAGCTCCTTCAGCTTCCGTCCACCGACAACTTCGTTGCCGATGATTTGGCGGTGCGAGAGATCTCGAACCGGCACCACCTCGTAGAGGGTGTGCCTGGTGGAGACCATGATGACGAGTTCGTCACCAACCTCGCGTAAGAACGCCATTCCGCCGAAGTTCTTGTGGTCTTTCGAGAAAGACCACACCTCTTTGCCGTCGAAGACGACCCGGGCAGGCAGGAATTCCGCATCAGACGAAGCGCGCGGTGACCGCAACTGCTCGATCTTGAAGCCCTCGAAGAGGGTAGTTTGCAGATGAAACCCGCGGGAGTCGGTGGTCTCGTTGGTGATGGTCCAGGTCATGGCATGCTCCTTCTTAAGTTCCCCACAGAACTAAGGTATGTAAAGAATTGGTGTGTGGGCACCGCTATAAATATTATAGCACAATTCTAGGTAAAAAGCAAGTATTTAAGACCTAGAATAGAGCGAGTAACAAAGCTTATTTTAGCTACTAAGTCCGTCAGTGGTATCATATGTAAGATATGGACTATTCCTGTAAAAGGCTAGGGGAAAACGATGTTGAGCTTATACAGCAGCTACGGCAAGTGTTTAGAGTCGCTTTTGATGAGGACGATACGTGGAATGCAAACCCACCCAAAGATTCATATCTGTCTAAAGTACTGGCAGACAAAAACTACATTGCCCTTGTGGCAATTCTGAATGAGGAAGTGGTCGGTGGTCTCGTGGCGCATGTATTGCCAAAAATTGATCAAGCCCATAGCGAACTCTACTTATATGATTTGGCTGTTGCGAGTGAACATCGTCGAAGGGGCATAGCCACCAAGCTTATTGAAACTTTAAAAGAGGTAGGAAGGGAGGTCGGAGCGTCTGTAATATTTGTGCAAGCCGACAATGTCGACATCGGTGCGGTGGCTTTGTATGGAAAGCTAAGTGATAGCAAAGAAACCGATATCTCACATTTTGATATACGGATTGATTAAGTGGGAAAGATTGCCAGTCAGCTACTTATTTCTACGGCTAAAGACCACGAATCAATTGACGCATTAATTGTATTTCTGCTGTTTGAGTCTCAACGATCGCTTTAGTCAAGTCGGTCATTTCTTGATGTTCAATATACGGTTGGACGCTCTTGGCCATCATGATTGCTCCCATGTGGTGCATTATCATGTCACTCAAGAAGACTTCATCTAGTGGCGCACCACTGAGCTGAGACAGGTCGCGCATCATTGGTTCGTAATCGTTCGGGTCAGCTACATAGGCTTCAGCATACCAACTCTGATACCAATTTTTCATCATGCTGATTTCTTTCTCTTGAGCCACCACAATGTCTTCAGCTAACTTTTTAATTTCTGGAGTTGAACCGCCACGTTCAATTACTTCTTTGGCAGTGTCTACTGCTTCTTGGTGGTGGGGAATCATGCCTTCAAGAAACGCCCGCTCACTTTTGACCATCATCGTGCTGTGATCCATCCCATTCATCATACCCATCTCGCCTTCAGCGGGGGCATTTCCCATAAGTGAGCCATCAGGCATACGGTGCATTCCAGCCGGTACAGACATGTCATTAGTCTGCATTTGAGAAGTGTACTTACCGGCAGGAGAACCCCACAGGGCGTAACCCAGAGCTAACCCAACTCCGACAGCGAGAATACTAATTACAATAATTGATTGATTTTTCATACAAATTTTTATTACATGGCCATGTGAGCCATTTCATTAATCATTAAGAGCATCCACAGACACATCATTACCATAAAACCAGCTTCAAGGATGGTGACGGTAGAAAGTGGGAGTTTGAAGTATGTGCCCAGGCAAACACAGTGAAGGTCTTCCTTTTTGCGGAGCGATTGTATGGCACCGTACAAACTCGCGCTGTATATAAAAAGAGTAATAAGCGTGATAGGAATAGTGAGGAGTTGCAAGATAAACAGTACCCCGAGCGAGATTTCCAGAAACGGATACATCTGTGCATAGGTAATGCTCCGTTTGGCTAGAGGGTCATACTGACCAAACCCTTTGGCGAAGCCTGCTATGTCTGACAACTTGATGGCCCCAAAAAGCACTAACACAAAGCCCATCAGGTGTGACATGTAGTCTGGGTAAGTGTGGAATTGAATCGTGTAGAGGGCAAAAAGAGCAGAGAGTAAGTAGATGCATGCAATCGGCCAGTACGACCAGACACTTACTTTAGTTACGTCGTGCACGTGAACTTCGTGATGAGTGTGAGAAGAATGTTCCATGTTATTTTCTTTTTAGTTGATAGACCTGCAAGATTTCTTTAGTAGCCTTGTCAATTTTACCCGCTTTAATTTGGCTTACGACACAATGTTGCAGGTGGTCTTCTAATAAAATATCCTCGACATTTGAAAGAGCCTGTTTGATAGCTGAGGTCTGAGTAATTACATCAATACAGTACGTTTCATTTTCAATCATTGCTTGCAAGCCACGAACTTGCCCCTCAATTATTTTTAAACGGCGGATTAATTTTTTCTTGTCTTGTATCATCACCCATAAGTATACCCCCTAGGGGGTATCAGTGCAAATGATGTGAAGTGCAAAGTGTGTGAGAGGTGAGAGGGGAAGGCGTGTTATTTTAGGTGATTTTCTACTTTGAACATTTGAGCTAGCTTTGCCACTCCATCGAAAACCTGCATCGATTTGATGTCATTGGCATCAACAAATTTTATTTCCTCACATTCATCTGAAGATCTGAAATTATAATGCTCCAGTACACATTCGTAGATAACGTTAGCAATTTTGATATTTGGGTTAGTTGTTTGTTGACCGGTTAAGAAATAGCTCGGATTATCTGCAATCCATAAGACATTTAATCCCATTTCTTCCATAATTTCTCGCTTCAAGTCTTCTTGTGCAGTGACACCCCACTCAAGTCCTCCGCCAGGGAGTTCCCAGTAGTTGCTATTTTCTCGACAAACTAAAAACTTATCTCTCGCTTCATTTAGAATTAACGCTTTGATACTGACACGATAAAAGCAATTTGGCACTTCATTCATAGATTGTGTTTATGTTATAAGAGGTACCAAGACGCGTTGTCTCCGGCGCTGAGTATTTTGATTTTACCAACAGACTGTATTGATTTCAATGGCACGACCCTTTTGGTGAAGCCAGTTTGAGGATATTCATTTGAGATGGTTAAAAAAGCGAAGTTAGTTTTTTGGATAAAGAAAATGCCCCACAATTAAGTGGGGCATAGGCAACTATCGTTGGGCGATACTTGGAAAAGCTTTTTCGGCTGCTCGTCGAGCAACTCTGGCTACTTCGTTTCCTCGAGAGCCAAGCAAACTGCTCTCTGCCCACTCAATCTCTAAAATTTCTGGATTGGTTTTTATTGTAGAAGTGCTTTCAATTGTTCCTCTGTACATGGTGACGGTGTCTTTTTTCCCCTCTATTGAGGTTAAGTATTCACCAAGGAGACTCAACTGTAAAACTTCTACTCCTAGCTCCTCGAAGACCTCACGTCTTGCTGCTTTTTCGGCACTTTCATTCTTCGGGTTATATCCGCCGCCTGGAATGTTCCAGAGCGACGTGTTTCCGTATGAATGCCGTACCAACAGCACTTTGCTTTTTTCAGCAGGGTGGGTGAGTAGCACTTTTACACCGAATGATTTTGGTTTGAATATACGCCAGTACACTTTTACAAATGGCATGAGAGCTGCAAAGAAAAATTGTTTGAATTTCATGATTAGTACCTGATTCTTGCGTTGAGTGTATCATCGTATCTGACTCTGAGCATTCTACGATGTCCGGTAAAAGGAAGTCTATCGTGCAGCGTAATGAGATTGTTGACAAAAAGTAAGTCCCCGGCCTCCCACTTGTGACTTACTAACAGACAGCTTTGGATAATCGCATCGACGTGCTGGTATACCTCATCTTCAGAAAACTTACCTGACTTAATGATAAAGTTTGTCTCAACTTTTGAACGGTACCGAACCACTCTTTCTCCCTCTGTAACAACAAGTGGGTAACGAATTCGTGCCTGCGGATTTGCAAGTGCCGAGTATTCGATAATCACATCATTTAGCCCAGGTATCGCATCAATAGCAGCGGCAGCTTTTCTTCCATCAAAGAGACGTGTTTCACCTCCTGAAGATGAAGGTTTAATACAACCAAGAGCAAAGTATGGAATGATTCTACTATCGTTAGAAATACCCTCAGTGTGCAAGGCAAGTATGTCATTTGAGCCTGTAGCGTCTAGGGTGTGATACCCAAAATTCTCCCCTAGGTCTGTGCCAGCAAGGGTGCAAATAACCAGCATGTCACTTTCAATTTTTACCGAAGGCTCAATCTTTACTAATGCCCAGCCTTCTGTGGGTAGGTTGGCAGAAAGAAAGGGAAGCAAGGTGCTTTTCACACTTGCTTTTGTATCAAGAAAAAGAACGTTACTCATGAGCATCTCCTGTGTTGTGAATGTTCAGTCCTAGTATTGAAAATACAACACTATTATGAATTTGTCTACGGGCAATAAATATGTTCAGGAAGTTCAAAAAATAGGAGTCCGACACAAGTCGGACTCCTATTATATTCTGGGCACGTACTGTCTTCGGGGGGAATTAGTTTGAAGAAATGTGTCTGTGCCTATTTTCTCTAGGTCAGATTAACTTTAGTTAAGGTTTATCTGGTGCGATCTAATGTTTTCTTAATATAATTAACATAGTCGCGATAAATAGTGAGTGTCATCTCTGGGCCCCAACCAGGGCCTAGACGTTGTAACAAACTGGATGTCACATCCCATTTGGCGCATTCATACGGACTTTTATCTGGGAGATGGATTATATGATTTTTTCCGTCTAGGAATAAAGTCATGCGTTCTTGATCATTATTATTTTGAATTTCTTCCCAGCGACGCCCGTACTCTTCTGTCAAACCTTCAAACTCTCTTTCTAGATTTTTAATTTGGGTTTCAAGATTTGGTTGCCAGCCCCCTCTACCTTCAATCACGGTATCTTCACGGAGCGTATCAGGAGACGTTTCCTCTTGTGAGAGACTTTCATTTCTGTTTTGCTCTTCTTGTAGAAGCTGGGCTCTCCTAAGACTTAAGGTGTGAACAGCATCAAAATTATTGTTTGCTACGGATTCCCTTATCTGCTCCTCAGTTTGTCGTATTTGTTCCTCAATCGGATACCTATTATCAATATTTTCACCCAGCCCAGTTTGTCTTATATATTCAGGTCCTAACATTCTTTTATTAAAGCATAAAATTAATACATTAGTAATCTGTCTAATTTCTGAAGGTAGAAACACTAAATACAGATTAATGCCTTGCTGAGCAAGGAAAATGGGCGGCTATCGGGGTAATATTTCCCTACGGGAACGGTACAGTCTTCATAGCTCACTTCGCCAAAGGCTCGCTCCGCTATATTCAGACTCTTCGATTCCCGAACGGAAGCAAAGCAGTTTGCTTCCTTAGCCGTCCTCTACGTAAAAATCCCCCGAAGGGGATTCTTACTACGAGGGCGGCTATCGGGAATCGAACCCGAATAGCCGGTACCACAAACCGGAGTAATAACCGTTATACCATAGCCGCCATACTTGTTTGCTTCACTACTGTGGTGGGACAGTTATACCTATTTTTAATAAAAAAGTCGAGGGGTGCTTTGCGGTTTAAAAAAGTTGGTGCTACACTAATATATGAATATGGACCAAGAGCCGCTAATGGTCACCCTTTTTTTCACCTTTATGTTAGGCGCAGGTATTGGCTTTTACCTCGCACGACTCGTTTTCTAGCGGCATTATCATCTAAGTACGTTTGTTGTATGAATCTTAAAAGTTTCGTGGGAGTTTGGTTATTCTTGTGTTTGAGTTTTTTTGTGTCTCCGGTGCAGGCGCAGGAAGTGCATCAAGAGTTTCAGGAGACGGTTAAAGCCGAGGTAATTGAGATTACTGCGCAATATGAGCGTGACATTATGGGTACTGGGGCGACTACCACTGTGCAAGAGATGCGTATCCAAATCAAAGGCGGTCTGCGAGAAGGAGAGGTGGTGCGTCTTGATAACGACCTTGTGGTGCTTGAAGAAGGAGATAAAATTTTTGTGAACCGACTCCAATCAATTGATGGCGCAGAGTACTATGTCTTTAAAGATGTGGAGCGACGGTTACCGCTTTTAATACTGGTAGGTATTTTTGTCCTTTTGGTTATTTGGCTTTCAGGTATGCAAGGGGTGCGAGCAGTTTTGAGCCTTGGACTCAGTATTGGTTCGATTATTTTCCTCCTTATCCCGGCCCTTTTGGCCGGCTATTCACCGGCACTTACAAGTCTCGTGATTGCAGGACTTATCTTGAGCGTTACCCTCTTCTTTACGCACGGCTTTAAGCCAAGAGTGTTCATCACTTTCCTCGGTACCTTTGGAGCGGTGTTTGCCACCTGTGTGATTGCTTGGATATGGGTAGAGTGGATGCGCTTCACTGGCTTTAGTGACGACTCTTCGGTCTACCTCAACTTTGCAACAGGCGGAACTATTGATCTTACAGGACTACTCCTTGGTGGAATTATTATCGGACTCCTTGGTGTACTTGATGATGTTTCTATTACACAAGCATCAGTGGTACAAGAACTCAAAGGCGCAAACCCGCAGTTTGGTTTTAAAGATTTGTACCAGCGGGCGCTTCGGGTAGGGCGAGACCATGTCGGGTCACTGGTGAACACACTTGCGCTCGCGTACGCCGGTGCGTCTTTGCCGATGCTTCTTCTCTTTGCGTACTCAGACTCTTCAATGATAATGCTGGTAAACCAAGAAGTACTTGCCGCTGAAGTGCTTCGAATTGTGGTTGGTAGTATCGGACTTATCTTAGCGGTACCGTTTACTACCGCCATGGCCGCCTGGTACTTCAAAGATAAATTTGTGGATCCAAATGAAGATGCGGGACACTCACACGGACACAGTCATGGACACGCAGTCCCGGCGGAAGCAGAGCACTCACATAAGGAACATCAACATGAGCATTCTGGGCATGAACACCATGACCATATTCATGACGAGCACGAACATGATCATCATGAACACAAGCCACACGACCATAAACATCACGCTCATGCGCACCACAACCACTAAAAGATGAGTTATAATTTAGAAAGATTTAAGTGGTACGGTTTAAAAAATAAGTAATTATCTATGAAAAATTTTGTGGCTGAGTTTAAAGCTTTTGCGATGCGAGGTAATGTGATTGACTTGGCAGTGGCGGTCGTTATTGGCGCAGCGTTTGGGAAAATTGTTTCTTCACTCGTTGAAAATATTGTGACCCCACTCATCGGGGTGCTTTTAGGAGGAGTTAATTTTAGCGGGCTCTCGCTTCAAATAGGGGAGTCAGTTATTACCTACGGAATATTCTTGCAAAGCATTTTTGACTTTGTGATTATTGCACTCGCTATCTTTATGGCTATCAAAGCACTGGCAAACTTACAGAAAAAAGAAGAAGCAGCACCCGAAGCACCAAAACCAACACCAGAAGATGTCCTACTCCTGCGTGAGATTAGAGACAGTCTACGGAATCGACATTCAAACTAACAGAAGACAAAACATGACCTGCTAAGGGTCATTTTTTGTTGCCTTGAGACCGTCTTTTGTGGAGCAGAAAACATTTTTTTTACCCTGAACACTATGCAAGCCCGCAAACGGTTGCTGTAACTGGTTTTTGAAAAAAGTTATCCACACAAATAAGCAGGGGATACAATAAAAAAAGCTTTAGGTTAGCCATTTGCTAAAATGTGAACGCTTTTTTAAAGAATGGTATTATCTAGGGACGCACGAGTCTCTCCACCGTGTGTCGGAGGTAACTATGACACGCTTGTATTTCAAGCTATGCAACTAGAACGCATGGTGTTGTCTATAGCTACGTCATCTTTCTTAAACCTAATTGAGCAGTACACACACGTGTACGCATCACCGTCGCTTATGTTTGTGAGAGATGAGCAGAGATCTCCATTTAATAAATTTATTCATGTCTAAAAGTATGGAAATCAAAAGTATTCGTAAACGAGATGGATCAGTTCAAGAATTCAACATCGACAAAATCGAAGGTGCTATTCTGAAGGCTCTCTACGAAACGAAGGAGGGGGAGGCAGCTGATGCAAAGCGTGTCGCTGAACTCGTTCACCAAAAAACGATTGCCATGTGTGTACAAGCTGCAACAGCGGCGCCTGACGACCCAAAAGCAAAGAAGTGTGTGGATGGACATCCGGCGGTGGAGGAAGTCCAAGACTTGGTGGAGCAGGCGCTCATGGAGCTCGACTACTTCGAGACTGCCAAGGCATACATCATTTATCGTAACGCGCGAAAGAAACTGCGTGAGCGAGATATCTTTAAGAAGCGGACAAACCTCAAGCCGTACGAATATCCAGAACTCTACGAGTATGTGAGTTCGGTGCGACACTCATACTGGATTCATACTGAGTTTAACTACACGAGTGATGTGAACGACTTCCATGTGAACGTGTCTGCGGCAGAACGAAATACTATCAAGAACGCCATGCTTGCTATCGCACAGATTGAAGTAGCAGTGAAGACCTTCTGGGGAGACATCTACAAAAAAATGCCGAAGCCAGAAATCGGTGCGGTTGGATTTACTTTTGCAGAAAGTGAAGTCCGTCATGCTGACGCCTACTCACACCTGCTTGAGATTCTTGGTCTCAATGAAGAGTTTGAAAAGATTACCCAGGTGCCAGTAATGCAAGAGCGTATTAAGTACCTAGAAAAGACTATCACCCTTGCGCGGACTGACGAAAACCGCCAGTACATGCACTCTGTGCTTCTGTTCTCGCTCTTTATCGAGCATGTGTCGCTCTTCTCACAGTTCCTGATTATGATGTCTTTCAACAAGCATCGAAACCTCTTTAAGGGTATTAGCAACGCGGTGGAAGCAACGTCTAAGGAGGAGCAAATTCACGGCATGTTTGGTATCGACGTTATCAATACCATCAAGAAGGAACACCCAGAATGGTTTGACGATGCGTGCAAAGAAATGATTATCAAAGCCTGTCACGAAGCCTTTGCAGCTGAGAGTAAGGTAGTAGATTGGATTTACGAAGCAGGGGAACTCGATTTCTTGCCATCAGCCAACGTGAAGGAGTTTATTAAGCATCGATTCAACAACTCTTTGGTAGCTATCGGACTACCACGTATCTTTGAAGTAAGTGAAGCCCTGCTTGAGGAAACAGATTGGTTTGATAATGAGGTAATTGCCACAAAGCATGTTGATTTCTTCCACAAGCGCTCAATCAACTACAATAAGCGAAGTGCGAGTGTAACGAGTGACGATTTGTTTTAAGAGTTTGTTAGTAATTGTAATTTACGTATATGGAACCGTGGTATTGGTTGAATGACAACAGTCGGGGATTCTTAGATCGAGGATACCTCGCCCCAGGACAAACAGCGGAAGAACGAATTCGCGTAATTGCAGAAGCGGCTGAGAAGTTTCTCGGACGCCCTGGTTTTGCTGACAAATTTTATGAGTACATGGGGAAGGGGTGGATTTCACTCGCATCTCCAGTGTGGTCAAATTTTGGCGTAAAGAAAGGACTACCAATCAGTTGCTTCGGTTCGTACGTGGCAGACAGTATGGGGAGTATTCTCTATACCAATGCAGAAGTAGGGATGATGAGTAAGTTTGGCGGTGGATGCTCCGGCTACTTTGGTGATCTTCGTGAACGAGGCTCTGGCATTTCTGACAATGGACATTCATCGGGTTCAGTACACTTCATGCAGCTCTTTGAGACGTTGGTGGATGTGGTGAGTCAGGGGTCAGTTCGTCGCGGACATTTTTCACCGTACCTTCCGGTTGAACACCCAGACATCATGGAATTTTTGGATATCGGAACAGAAGGAAACCCAATCCAAAAGCTCACCCACGCTGTTACGGTAACTGATAAGTGGATGGAAGATATGATTGGGGGAGATGAGGAGAAGCGGGCTATCTGGGCACGAGTCATACAAAGACGCGGAGAAATGGGATATCCGTATATCTTGTTTAAGGATACTGCCAACAAAAACACGGTAGATACCTACAAAGACAAAGGACTTACTATCTACGCTAGTAACATGTGTAGTGAAATCATGCTCCCGTCTCGTGAAGACTGGTCGTTTGTGTGTTGTCTCTCATCTATAAACCTTCTCCACTACGATGCCTGGAAAGATACCGACTTGGTAGAAACAATGATTTCTTTCTTGGACGCAGTAATGGAAGACTTTATCCAGAAGCTTGAAGCAATGCGCGATAGTGAAGATTCTGATAAGCGTCTTGGTTTTAGTTTTATGGAACGAGCATACAACTTTGCTAAGGCAAACCGCGCCCTTGGACTCGGTGTACTCGGCTGGCACTCACTACTGCAAGCCAAGCACCTTTCATTTGAAGCAGAAGAAGCACAAGCACTCAACGTAGAAGTATTTAAATTAATAAAGGAGCAAGCTGACGCAGCAAGTAAGAAGCTTGCTGTAGAACTCGGTGAACCAGAAGTACTCAAGGGATATGGTCGCCGCAACACTACGCTTCTGGCTATTGCGCCAACTACTTCAAGTGCGTTCATCTTAGGACAGGTATCGCAAGGAATTGAACCTATCTGGTCAAACTGTTACATGAAGGACGTCGCGAAGATGAAGGTGACTATCAAGAACCAATCACTCGTCGCACTTTTGGCAGAGAAGGGGAAGGACACCAAAGAAGTGTGGGACAGTATTCGCGATGCAGACGGTTCAGTCCAGCATCTCGATTTCCTGACGGAAAATGAACGAGCCGTCTTTCGTACCTTTGCTGAGATTGACCAAGCGATGGTCATCAAACAAGCCGCTGATAGACAGGTCTATATCGACCAAGGACAGTCTCTCAACATTATGGTTGAGCCAGCGACGCCGGTAAAAGAAATCAATCAGCTTTACATCAATGCGTGGAAGCAGGGAATTAAGTCTCTCTACTACCAGCACAGTATGAACGCCGCGCAGCAAATGGTTCGAAAGAAGCTCGCTGCAAACGCCAAAGAAGTGAAGGAGTAAAACTAAAAGCGCCGACCCCTAGGGGTTGGTGCTTTTAGTTTGTAAACACCACCCTTGCTTGCAAGCTTATTTTTCTAGGAGTACCATGTTTAATACCTCAGGCCAATGGTGGCAGGAGGAGAAACAAGTACCTTCACAGAGGAGTAAAAAATGGGAAATCAAACAGGCGGTGACTTTTGCGGCGGCCTACCGACTGAAGAACGGAATCTGCTCACGGGCAGTACCACCAAAACAACCACAACCAATGGATCCTGCGGTTCCGATACCAGTCATCTCTCAAACACCCGCCTTGCCCGGCAGGCCACCAACCCGGTGAGTCAACTGCGGCCTGGTTGGCACCCCAATCTCAAACCCAAGGGTTGATTCCAACCCAAGCCACAAAGCCGCCCTTCACCAGGCGGCTTTTCACATTTTAGCTAGGAGATAATTGACACTAAGGGTAAGCAGTTGTAGTCTAAATAGGGTTCTTTTCACAACGCAACAGGAGAAATAGATGCCAGCAGGCAGAAGACAAGAGGGTCGTGTGGGGTTCGGTCGAAAATCAGTCAAGGACGATAAAAGAAGCCTGACTCCGGCGGCAGATAAAACAGCACCTAAGGCTGCTGAAGATGTAAAGGAATGGTTCGAGAGAACTGTCGAGGATGAAGATCTGAAGCAATTTGCCCGTGACAACCCTTCCATCTTTCCCTTCGCAGTGGAGCGGGCTAAGAAATATGGTCGCTCTGAAAAGGAAATCAATGATTTGATTGTTCAGGCCATCACGGCAGAGTACAGTGCCAGACGAGTTCAAAAAAAACACAGAAGGATTGTCGCCGCCTGTCAGTCGTATCACAGAACTCCCTAACCGCAGAACCACCTCACCCACAAAGCGCCCCTTACAAGGCGCTTTTTTCGTAGGTGTTGAAAGCTCGACTATTCTTCTTCTGGGGCAGTGTATTATGTAGAGAAGCTTCTGATGTGTAAGGACAGAGAGCAGGGACTACGTATCGCGACTACGCAGTCCCCGCTCTCTGTCTTTTTATTTTATTTAAACGATATCTGGTATTATTTGAGATACTATGCGTCCGCTATTTGGAATTTTAGCTCTGGTCGTCTTGCTCTTTGGGGTGAGTAATTGGTATGTAGAGACAGCCGCTATCTGCCCAGTACCTATTTCGTATCGTCTCGGGGATTTTGATGAACGTTTTTTGATTACAAAAGAAGAAGCTACTGAAGTTTTGGCGGATGCGGAGCGGGTCTGGGAGGAGGCTCTCGGACGGGACTTATTTGTGTACGAGGACGATTCAACCTTTGCGGTTAATTTTATTTTTGATGAACGACAACAGCTTGCTCGGACCGAAGAAGAGTGGCGCATGAATCTTGATAAGCAAGAACTTCTTAGTACTTCAGCCATAGAGCGAGTAAAGGCAGAGGGGGTTGTGTATCAAGCGCTCCAGGCTGATTATGAAGAAAAACGAACTGCCTATGAGACACGCTTATCTTCATACAATGAAGAAGTGGAGACTTATAATGCTGAAGGAGGAGCTCCAGAAGAAGAGTTTGAAGAGCTCGAGGAAGAGCAGGAGCAACTGAGTGATATTTTGCGGGAGCTTATGACTTTAGAAAAAGAACTCAACGCCAAAGCTGAAGGAATAAATAAGCTTGGTGAAGAAGGGAATGCTCTTATCGAAGCCTATAACGCCGAAGTATTAAAGTATAACGAGGTCTATGGAAATCGTGACTTGTATACACAGGGAGATTTTCAGCGCGACCAAATAAACGTCTATAAATTTAGTGATACTACCGAACTCACCAAGGTGATTGCGCACGAATTTGGGCACGCGCTAGGCATCGGTCACGTTGAAGGGGTTGAGTCAATCATGTACTATTTAATGGCAGAACAACCAGATACCATCATTCCGACTATTGAAGATCGAACTGCATTGGTGGAACTCTGCGGAGATGGTACTGGGTTTTCTCATCAAGCCCGAAAAATTATTCGTTCCGCATTATCATTCTTATAATAACTTTTTATGGATAAAACTTTTTTTAGTTTCACATACAATCGTTTACTCACAACGTTGGCGCTCGTAACACTGGTTGCGGCTCTCGGGACCTACGCATACTACACACTCCAACAATCAAAATATATCTACACCGGGCCAACCACTATCTCAATTACGGGAGAAGGAGAGGTGGTCGGAGTACCAGACATTGGCACCTTTAGTTTCTCAGTTACCGAAGCTGGGGCTGATGCTGCCGCTGCCCAAGCTGCTTCAGGAGCAAAGATTAATGATATCCTCGCCGCTCTTAAAGAGCAGGGGATTGAAGAGCGAGATATCAAGACCGAGTACTACAGCCTGTATCCAAAGTATAAGTATGAGACGGGAGTTTGTTTCCCAGGTTCGTATTGTCCGGGAGAGCAAGTACAGGATGGTTTTGAAGTAAATCAAACTATCGTGGTAAAGGTGCGTGACCTTACAAAAGCTGGCGCACTCCTTGCGCTTGCTGGAGAGAAGGGAGCAACAAACATCAGTGGTCTTTCATTTACTATTGATGAGCCAGAAATACTGAAGGCTGAAGCGCGTACTCTTGCCATTGCCGACGCAAAAGCAAAAGCAGCGGTGCTCGCAGATGAGCTTGATGTTCGCTTGGTAAAGATGGTTGGATACTACGAAGATGAGTACGCAACTCCATATTATGACGCCCGTATGGGAGGAGACATGATGATGTCAGAACAGGCCGCCTACTCTGCACCGTCAGTGCCAACAGGAGAAAACACCACCACCAGTCGAGTCACTATTACCTACCAAGTTCGCTAGGGAAGGATTAATGCACTATGAAAAAGCGCCCCATTAGGGCGTTTTTTCGTAGTGCAGACACACACTTTGACTTTAGAGTAATCTCAGGTATAATGAGAGGTAATCCGCCCTAGAGGCGTTTTTATTTTGGTTAATTAATATCTATGAGCAATCTAAGCAATTACTTCAAAGCCACTTTGGCAGAAATGAAGCAAGTATCTTGGCCGAGTCAACGCCAAGCGTTTCTCTATACCTTCTTGGTGATTACCATCTCTGTATTGGTAGCGCTTTTCTTGAGTGCGTTTGATTATCTCTTCAGTCTTGGGATTGATGCTATTGTTAGTAGTAACATATAAATAATCTACTATGGCTAAACAACACAGCACGGGAGAGCGGCATTGGTACGCTATCCATACATACTCAGGGTATGAAAATGCGGTTACTCGAAACCTCAAGCAGCGTATTGACTCACTTGGCATGAATGACAAAATTTTTAGTGTCGTTGTACCAACTGAAAAAAAGATTCGCGTGAAGGGAGGAAAGCGAGTAATGGAAGAAGAGCGAATTTACCCAGGATACGTACTGGTAGAAATGATTGTAGACGATGAGTCTTGGTATGTAGTTCGAAACACTCCACGCGTAACTGGTTTCGTAGGAAGTGGTACCCAACCAGTACCGCTCACTGAAGCTGAGTACAGCGCTCTGATGAAGCAAATGTCGACTGATGAGGTAAAGCACAAGCTTGACCTTACTCCAGGCGATATCATCACCATTGTGGATGGGCCGTTCAAGGAACTAGAAGGAAAGGTAGGAGAAGTAGACGAGAAGAGCGGAAAGGTGAAGGTATTGGTGTCTATGTTTGGACGCGAAACGCCCGTTGAGCTCGACTTCCTCCAAGTTAAAAAAGTCTAATATCACGGCATCTACGTCGTCAGACTACAGAAAAAGGGCCTCGTCGTACGACATGTACGCCTCGGCCCTTTTTCTTTGTCTTCCTCGTATCTACCGTAATCTTAGACTTTTTACTGTAACGAAGCGGCCTTTTCTCTTGCAAAACAGGGTTTTTTCTTGTACGATACGCAGGCTTCAAAGGTCGGCTTGGTTATGGAACAAGCCTACTTTCAACATTAATCCATATACACAACATGGCTAAAAAATTAGTAAAGAAAATCAAAGTTCAGGCCACTGGTGGTAAAGCTACACCAGCTCCACCTTTAGGTCCGGTTCTTGGACAGGCAGGTATCAATATCGGAGAGTTCGTTAACCAGTTTAACGAGCAGACACGTGACCGAATGGGTCAGGTGGTACCGGTAGAGCTTTCAGTCTTTGATGACCGAACATTTACGTTCATCACAAAGGTTTCTCCAATGTCACGACTTATCTTGAAGAAGATTGGAAAGGACAAGGGTTCAAGTAAGAATGCTACTCAAAAGGTAGGAAAGCTTACTCAAGCTCAAGTACGAGAAATCGCTGAAGAAAAGATGGCTGACCTCAACGCCGCTTCAATCGAAGCTGCAATGAAGACAGTAGCGGGTACTGCTCGCTCAATGGGTATTGATGTGGAATAAATCCATTCAATAAAAACAAAAGGCGCCAGCTATACTGGCGCCTTTTGTTTTGTTACTATACCTTCATGCAATTTATCCCCGTTAAAACCAGAATCCTTACTCCACCCAAAGACGACCTCTACCAAGTACTCGATGAGTCTTTACCTGTCCTGCATGAAGGGGATGTGGTGCTTGTGAGTTCTAAGGTTGTGGCTATCCACCAAGGGCGCTGTGTACCAATTGAGGGAAGTAACAAAACCGCTTTGATTGAAAAAGAGGCAGATTTTATTGTGCCAAGACCATACTGGCCGGCACCGCTGGCGGTCGCGCACCACGCCTTCTTGGGCGCGGCTGGGATTGATGAAAGTAACGGGGCGGGGCACTACGTACTTTTACCTGAAAATATTTTTGAGATAGCGGAAGAAATCTATACTCACCTTAAGAAGAAGTACGCTCTGCAAAATCTAGGTGTCATTATTACCGATAGCCACTCCAGCTTGTTTCGCTACGGAGCAACGGGCGTAGCTTTGTCTTGGCACGGATTCAATCCCGTAGAAGATCATCGGGGGAGACCAGACCTTTTTGGGCGTGAGATTCAATATGAACGCTCAAACCTTGCTGATGGTTTAGCTTCAGGTGCGGTTGTAGTGTCAGGAGAAGTAGATGAGTGTATACCGGTTGTGATTGCCCGAGACATTCCGCGAATTGTCTTTACCGAAGCAAACACAAAAGCAGACCTGCTTGTACCCTACGCTGAAGATACCTTTCGTGTCCTGTACCAAGACTTTTTACCTAAGGACTAAGCCTCTTTGCGTTTGTAGTCTACCCATTCAAAAGAGATACCTTCGTGGGTCTGTACTCCGTGTCTAGCTGTCTCAATAAAATGTTCGACAAATTCTGGGAAAAAAGAATCACCAACCGCCTCATTGTCGACCAATGTTAAGTGCATGCGTGATACATAGGGCATGGCCGCGTTGTATATTTCAGCTCCGCCACCAATGTGGATTTCACTTGGGTTTTCACGTTCAGCTATCGCAAACGCAGCTTCAAGCGAGCCAGCAGTCTCGGCCCCAGGAACTGCATATTCAGGATTGCGGGTTACAACAATATTTATTCTCCCAGGGAGAGGTTTACCAAGGATGGCTAAAATAGATTCAAAGGTCTTTCTACCCATAATTATTGGGTGACCGTGTGTTAAGACCTTAAATCGTTTAAGGTCTTCTGGAATGTGCCACAAAAGCTTGTTTTGGTAGCCAATAGCACGATCCTTTTTGCTTAAAGCAGCAACAATAACTACTGGTACTTTTGGAAAATGCATCATATGTGCATTATACAACAGGCTGGTGGACTTGTCGTTTGGCGCTGACTGCGTCTCTCCAGTATAATTAAGTAACTATGGCACACTACGAAATTGAAATTAAAAGTTTACTCGGAGAAAAGGCCGTAGCCGATGCGCTTATTGAAAAAATGAAGGCAATTGACCCCGCGCTTACGGTCACTGGTACCAATAAACAGCTCAACCATTATTTTATTGATGGTGATGTAGAGATGCTCAGAACACTCCTTCTCCCATTTCTTTCAGAGCAACAAGAACAAATGTTTCGTGAAATTTTGGAAAAAGGTAAAGATTTTTCAATTCGTAGTCGACAAAAAGATGACCAAGTACTTTTGGTTATCAAAGCAGCGCTTGATGGGGGAACAAGCGCCAACGCTGTTTCTCGCTTGGAGTTTGAAGAAGCGATGCCAATTACACTCCCTGAACTAGATGCCTTTTTGGAAGCAGCTGGTTTTACCTGCCAAGCTAAATGGTCTCGCGAGCGCGTGGAATATGCATACAAAGACATCACTGTGTGCCTTGATAAAAACGCTGGCTACGGCTACCTCGCTGAGTTTGAGACAGTAACCAAAGATGAGTCTGACTTACCGGCAGTACGCGCACGACTTGAAGAGTGTATGAAAGAGCTCGGTGTCTCAGAACTTCCACAAGATAGACTCGCTCGAATGTTTGCACACTACAACGAAAGTTGGCCAGAGTACTATGGTACCGACAAAGTGTTTACCCTACAATAATTTTTTTATGTTTTTGTCTGATGTTGATATCAAAAAAGGAGTCGAGAGCGGTGCGCTTACCATTGAACCTTTTAATATAAAGCAGCTTCAGCTTGCAAGTTATGACGTAACTCTCGGCAATGAGTTTGAGGTGGTAGATAGACATCAGATTGGTGCGTCAGATCCCGCAAGGAAGATTTATCCAGCTACCAGAAAGCTCGTCGTGCCTGATGATGGAGAGTTCGTGCTTCATCCGGGAGAAAATGTACTTGGAAAGCAGCGAGAGTTTATTGGGGTTGATAACGAACACCTTATCTTACTTTCAGGGAAAAGTAGCTTGGCGCGCATTGGCTTGGTGGTCCACAACACCGCTATGCTTTTTAATCCTGGTCATCACTTTTATCCAACCTTTGAGCTTGTGAACGCTAGCAGTATCCCAATTATCCTTAGGCCGGGCATGCAGGTAGCTCAGATACTCTTTGCCAAGCTCACCTCAGCCACGAGTAAGTCGTACGACGAAGTAGGGCGATACGACGGAGAGAATTCAAATCATTTTGCCGAAGCTAAAAATAAGTAATACACCATGTCAAAAAAACACCCTGAATACCAATATTTGGATTTGATGCAAGACATTTTAGATAATGGAGCTGATAAGCCGTTGTTTTTTAATCAGGTGGTACTTGATGAGTATGCAAGCAAAGGGGAACAGCCACCATTTATCCGTTCAGTTTTTGGTCGCCAAATTCGCTTTGATTTAAGTGAAGGCTTTCCACTCCTTACAACCAAAAAAACTTTTTGGCGCGGTATTACCACGGAGCTTTTGTGGTTTCTCTCTGGAAGTTCGAACATAAAACCGCTTGTAGATAGCAATAATCATATCTGGGATGAATGGGCTTGGAAGCATTACCATATGTGGGCAACTGAGCATGCTCCAGATGAGGATATGACCCAAGATGAGTTCATTGCTAGGCTCGTGAGCCTACCTGCAGAAGATCCTTTTGTAGTTAAGTGGGGAGATATCATTACTATCTACGGTCGCATGTGGCGACGTTGGTCTGCAAAAGATGGTCGAGAGATTGACCAGCTGGCGTGGGTGATTGAGGGTCTTAAGAAACGACCTGAGCGGAAGTCATATGTAGTGAGTGCTTGGAATCCAGATTTTATTTATGAAATGGCTTCGGAAGGTCAGCATTCACAGGTGCCGCCGTTTTGTCACACCATGTTCCAATTTCAAGTAGCTAATGGAAAGCTTAACCTTGGTTTATATCAGCGTTCAGGGGATCTGTTTTTAGGTGTACCTTTTAACATTGCTAGTTATGCGCTCTTACTCCAAATGGTTTCGCAAGTAGTTGGTATTCCACCTGGAGAATTCGTACATAGTTTTGGTGATGTGCATATTTACTCAAATCACTTTGATCAAGTAAAAGAACAGCTGACTCGTGAGCCAATGCCGTTCCCGACTGTGAAGTTAAATCCGGCGATTACCAATATTGACGACTTTACACTAGAAGACATTGAGTTGGTTGATTACCAGTCACATCCTGGACTTAAGGCTCCAATCGCCAATATCGGTGGTTTTATCCAGAAAAAATAAAAGGTATACTTACCCTACTAATTTATTCACACCATGATCTAAGTTCACTCGTTCATTTACCGATATCTTTACTAAGTTATTTTCTATTTCAACATGAACGAGTACCAATTCATAAAAGACCAAGATGAAGAACTTTACGCGACATTAGTCGGCGAAGAGGAGCGGGAGCGTAAAGGAGTGGAGCTTATCCCAAGTGAGAACTACGTCTCTAAGGCTGTGCGTGAAGCCAATGGTTCTGTGTTTACCAACAAGTACTCAGAAGGCTACCCAGGCAAACGCTACTACGGCGGACAAAAATATACTGATCTGATGGAGACTATCGCTATCGAGCGAGCCAAGAAATTATTTAACGCGAAGTATGCGAACGTACAACCACTTGGTGGCGCAGCCGCCAATGTCGCAATGTACTTTGCGCTTATGGAGCCGGGGGACACGGTCTTAGGAATGGATCTGTCCCATGGAGGACACTTGACCCACGGACATCCTACTACCGCCATCAACAAAGTATTCAACTTTGTGCGCTACAAGATGAAGGACGTTGATACGGGAGAAATAGACTTTGAAGAACTACGGCGTGTGGCGCTTGAACACAAACCAAAAATTATCTTGGCTGGGTTCTCAGCGTACAGTCGCGAGCTCGATTACAGCAAGTTTGTGGAGATTGCCAAAGAAGTAGGGGCAATTACGGTGGCTGACGTAGCGCATATCGCGGGACTGATTGCGGGCGGTGTGGCGAAAAATCCTTTTGACGCTGGTTTTGATGTTATGACTACGACGACTCACAAGACGCTACGTGGTCCACGTGGCGGAATGATTTTGGTTCGTGAAAGTGAGGAGCTCGCAAAGAAGATAAACAAAGCGGTATTTCCAGGTATGCAGGGAGGTCCGCATATGCATATTATTGCCGCTAAGGCGGTATCTTTTGGTGAAGCCCTTCATCCAAACTTCAAGGTGTACGCTGCTCAGATTTTAAAAAACGCTAAAGCCATGGAGAAAGTATTTAAGGACGCAAACGTACGGCTACTCTGCGGCGGTACCGACAATCACTTACTCCTAGCAGACGTGTACGGCTCACTTGGTATCACTGGACAAGAAGCTGAGACAGTCCTTGATGAAGTGGGAATCACACTCAATAAAAATATGATTGCTGACGAGACTCGTACTGCTATGGATCCGTCCGGTATTCGCTTTGGTACGCCAGCTATGACTACGAGGGGAATGAAAGAAGGGGATGCGGCAACACTCGCTTCAATCATGCTTGAGACTATGGCTGCTAAAGATGATTCAGCCAAAAAACTCGAACTGCAAAAGACCGTACAAGCACTCTGTGAAGCCTTCCCAGTCCCCGAAAAGTTTGTGTAGAGGAGGACTGATAAAAACCTGCCAACCTAGTTGGCAGGTTTTTTAGTTGTGCTAAAATTACTTTGGAGCGGCGGGGTTGACCACCATCCCAATGTTCCAAAATGGTTACCTCTATAGGTTTTGCCCCAGTGTTGAAAAACACTGGGGCGTTTTTATATAAAAAGAAGCCCAGGCTCGGGGCGCAAGAGAGTATTGCAAAAAGCATAATTATGTGCTATAGTAATAAATGGAAGTTGCCAGACTTTCCTCCTCCCCAGCGGTGCAGAAAAGACCCTGTTGAAGCCTTATGTGTCATCCGACACGTGAGGCTTCTTTTTTGGTTTCTAAAACCACTTTGCAAGGTACCTTGCAAAGTGGTTTATTTGTGTTATTGTGTGGCTTGAGCGGAAAGACTTAGACGCCCCTTAAGCCCCATCTGTCACGCGACGGCACTGGGGCTTTTTTTTGCCAGAATAATTCCTCTAAAGATCTTTTAGGTAGTCACTATAACCAGCTGCTGGCATCTGTGCTTCCGGTACAAAACGGAGGGCTACGCCATTCATGCAGTAACGAAGACCGCCACGCTCAGTTGGTCCGTCTGGGAAGACGTGTCCAAGGTGGTTGTCAGCAATTTTTGAGCGCACCTCAGTGCGGGTAGAGAAGAACGTATTATCTTCGTGTTCAGTCACTGCGTCACCAGTGATAGCAGCTGTGAAAGACGGCCAACCGGTACCAGAATCGAACTTGTCACGAGAAGAGAAGAGTGGTTCGCCAGAAAGAATGTCTACATAAATCCCGCGACCATATTCTTTGTCGAGTGGGGAAGTTCCTGCTCGTTCGGTGCCATCTTCTTGAGTTACTTTAAAAGCGAGCGCTTCCATTGTTTGTTTCAAGATCGCTTTGTCGGGCTTCTCATAGTTTTTCCAATTAGTTTGTGTCATTGTATTTTGATTAGTTATTTCCCAGTGCAGTGTCGGTCCTGTATCAGTTCCCCAATTTTTTTCGATAAACTTGTCACGACCAGATGCATTTCGGTAATACTGATATTTTAACGCACTGAGTGTCCCTTTGTAATAATCTTGATGGTAGTCTTCAGCGGCAAAGAAGAGTGGCCTTTCTATAATGGCTACTGCCAGAGTTTTTTCGTACGGCCCGTTTTCATCTATTGTCTTAATAAGTGCATCTAGCACTTCTTTTTGTTCAGCGGTCTCAAAATAGAGGGCGGGACCGTAAGAAACTCCGCGGTCATAAAACGAACCTTCGCCGTCAGTCGGATCCATGTGTTTAATTGCGTAGATAGCCACTTCACGGAAGGTGACTACATTTTCATCAAAGGTGACCTCAACTACTTCTTTGTGCCCGCTCTGACTATACGTTTCATAGGTGGGGTTTTGCGTTGTTCCGCCGGCGTAACCAGAAACTGCTTTTATAACACCGGGCAACTTTTCAATATCTGATTCAACGCACCAGAAACAACCTCCTGCTACGAGCATGGTGCGTTCTTTAGGCGCTACAGTTGTTGCTACTGGCGTTTCTGTTGTTTGAGTAGACATAGGTGTGGGTGTATCCGTGATATCTTTGTTATGATTAGTGATAAGTAAAAAAGCGCCGATACTGATAAGGCTGAGCATTGCTATTGCGATAAATAACTTCATACCCCTAGTATAAAGTGTCGCGTTTACAATGTAAAGTAAACTTTACATACAGAACTATGTTTCTTTCCCAATTTTCACAACATCCAATTGTTTACTTTACCAAAAAGCACTGGCTCACCATCGCTTTTTTGTTGGGTTTTATAACTGACTTTATTCTCTTGAATCGGGTTGATGATACGCTCGATAACATCGTCCTTTTAGCCTATGTCCTTCTGGCGACGCTCTCAATTATTGGTTTTTATTTGGGTATCGCCGAAAAAGTACCGCAGCGGATGGTGGGTCTTTTAAACACTGCTGCGCCAATACTGATGCAGTACTCTTTTGGAGGACTGCTCTCAGGAATGCTTATTTTTTATGGACGCAGTGGTGACTTGCTTGTGAGTGCACCATTTCTGGTCCTTATCTTGGTAGTTATGATTGCCAATGAGCTCGTGAAGAAGCGTTCTGATCGGTTGCTCTATAACTTAGCCGTGTACTACACCGGGGTGTTTTCATATTTGGTTCTCATTGTGCCTGTCCTTGTAGGGGAGATGGGGACTATCATTTTTATCGGGAGCGGACTGTTGTCTCTGCTTGTCGTTGTGTTCTTGATTAAAATTCTTTCATACATTATTCCGCAGTATCTTGTTCTAGAAAAAAGAAACCTCGTATTTTCTATAGGTAGCCTGTATGTACTTATTAATTGTTTCTACTTCTTCAACATCATTCCCCCGATACCACTTTCCCTGACTGAGCTGAGTATTTATCAGCAAGTAGAGAGAACTGCCCCAGGTGGGTATCGCATTATCAAAGAGGACTTGCCGTGGTTTAAAGATATTCTGCCGACTCGAGACGTCTTTCATCCCATTGCGGGTGAGGGAGCATATTGCTTTGCCCGGGTGTATGCACCAACAAAGCTCTCAACTGACATTGTGCATCGCTGGGAGTACCTTGATGCAAATGACGTTTGGCAAACACACTATGTTCAGTCATATCGAATTACGGGCGAAAATAAAAATGGCTACCGCGGCTTTACCATGGTGGGTAGTATCAGAAATGGCACGTGGCGCTGTGGGGTGGAGACAGAGCGTGGACAAGTCTTGGGACGAAAGACGTTTACGGTCGATACGGGAAGTCAGCCTACGCGTCTCGTGACAGTCGTGGAATAATTGGGTATTGTAAGGATATCTATGGAAGGAGTTATTACAACAGCTATCGCTGAAACACTGAAAGAGCTCGGTCTTCCCGAAGCTGATTTTGCAGTGGAGCACCCAAGCGAAACCTCACATGGGGACTATGCCTGTAACGTGGCGATGGTGTTATCTAAAACTGTAGGAAAGGCGCCGCGTGAGCTCGCTATCGAGATAAGCAAAGTACTTGAAGGCAAGATTGAATATGTCGAAAAAATCCAAATTGCCGGTCCAGGCTTTCTCAACTTCTACCTCACGCGCGATTTTTTCTCAGCGGAAATTGAACGAGCAAATACGCTTGGAGCTGAGTGGGGTAAAAACACCCTCTGGTCTGGTAAGAAAGTGTTAGTTGAATACACTGACGCTAACCCGTTTAAAGAATTTCATATTGGGCATCTCTTCACTAATGCAGTGGGCGAAAGTATCGCCAGACTCTTTATGATGAATGGGGCTGATACTAAGCGTATCAACTACCAAGGTGATATAGGGCTCCATGTCGCTCATGCAGTGTGGGGGATGCAAAAGCTCGGCATTGATGTCGAAAGTGATTTTTCTGCGCGCGAACTCGGCAAAGCATATGCACTTGGGGCTACTACGTACAAAGTAGATGAAGCTGCCGCTGCAGAAATACGAGCTATCAATAAAAAAATCTACGACCGCAGTGATGAGTCAATAAATACACTCTACGACAAAGGTCGTGAAGTTTCTCTTGCGTATTTTGAGACGGTCTACAAAGTTATCGGAACTGACTTTGACGTCTCTTTCTTTGAGAGTGAAAGTGGGATAAAGGGAAAAGAGCTGGTGCTTTCAAATCCAGCTGTCTTTCCTGAAAGTGAAGGTGCGCGAATTTTTAAGGGTGAAGAGTATGGTCTCCATACTCGCGTATTCTTAAATAAAGAGGGTCTGCCTACTTATGAGGCAAAAGAATTGGCCTTGGCGAAGATGAAAGAGGATACACTTGGTGTGTATGACTTGTCAGTAATCAGTACCGCAAACGAAGTGAGTGAATATTTTAAAGTGCTTAAAAAAGCTATGAGCTTTGTGTATCCAGAGCTTGAAGCTAAAACTGAGCATATTGGTCATGGTATGGTTCGCCTCACTACCGGTAAGATGTCTTCACGAACTGGGGATGTTATTCCAGCTATCGATTTTATTGATGAAGTAGCAGTAGCAGCAACTCAAAAAATGGCTACAGAGGGAGATAGTGAGCCTGACGAGGTGCTGGCGCGCGATGTGGCAATAGCAGCTATTAAATACGCCACACTCCGCGGGTCTATTTTACAGAACTCGATTTTTGATAAAGACAAAGCCTTGTCGTTTGAAGGGGATTCTGGTCCGTATCTGCAGTACACTCATGCGCGTATCTGTAGTGTACTCACCAAAGCAGCGGAAGCGGGTCTTAAGAGTAGCGTAGCGCTCGTACCAGAAGGTGTGTATGAAGTTGAGCGACTGGTCTATCAATTTCCTGAAGTGATTGAAAAAGCGCTTAGTGAGCGTGCTCCGCATAAAGTGACTGGGTATCTAACTGAGCTTGCGTCAGCCTTCAATACGTTTTACGCTCACGAGAAAATTGCTGACCGTGAAGATACCTATGCACCATACAAGATAGCGCTCGCAGAAGCGGTTCGCACCACCCTTAAAAATGGTCTATGGGTACTTGCTATCAAAGCTCCTAATAAGATGTAACTTTGTTACTTGCCAAAGTTGTAGGTCTGTTGTAATATCTCGCTTCGTACTTCCGATGGTCGGAAGTACGAAAGTCCTTTTTTTGGAGAAAAGAAGATGAAGAAACGTCCAGTAGTGTTGTTCTTTCCCGATTCCTCCGCTGCCAATCCGAATCCGCATCCCATCATGCTGCGGTGCACTACGGCCTGTCCTGATGACTTCATCCAGAAGTGCTCGGACCAGCTGAATCAGCTCGAGTTCACACATCCCCAAGGACGGGGCAAGGTGCTCGTCGGTCGTGAACACGAACCGCACATCGTGAAGCAAGACAGCCAGCACCCGAGCGCCATTGTCTGGGGAGGTGTCCAGAGGTCGGGTAAATTTCCCATCTTCGTCCGCCCGCACATCTCCAAGCTCTTCTCGTCGTCTGCGGCCACGGCTACCGCCACGATGTAAGTCGTCACAGCCTAGACCAAGCCATCCGTTCGCGGATGGTTTTTTTCTTGCAAAAGAAATTTTTGTTGCTAGTATGCTGCGTGGAGCTTTCAATGGTTGAAGGTACGTACAAGGAGAAAACACATGGAAAAAATTTGTCGCCCACCGTTTCGAAAAGGACACATCGTGACTGTGGCGCAAGGTTTGTTTGATGGCCTTGCGCCAGGACAGGCTTTGGCTCGCAAGATGCTTTTTTTGGGGGTTGACCAAACCTCTTGGGTTGAGGTTACCGACTTTGTGCGGAAAATTGGCCCTGACGTCTCGGTCGAGTTCCTGCAGCTGGACCCCAAAGACCTGCATACGGCGTATCTTGAGATGGTGTTTGTCACCGGAGAAGCTGCGATTCAGAGCCACTACCCCAACTGAGTAGCCTCGGTTGCCAAAAAGCCGCCCCATAAAGGCGGCTTTTCTTTTGGGTAGCGTTTGTTATGATGCCTAAGTACATCTGATACATGTGCTCTGAGTCTTTGAAAAAATTGTAGCTACGAGGCGTGGAGAAGTAAGTGTGAGAGGCGTACTTTTGGTACGTTGAACACATGGGCGACGAACACAACAATGTAGGTACAATTTTTACGAAGACTCTACTTATTATGTCTGATACACATAGCTATAATTTATGTCTAAAAAAATTAATCGTGAGAACGATACAGTAGAGGTAATGCCCGATGTCCAAAAATCAGAAGTAGCCCTTCGTGAAGAAGCGATTCAACAGTTTTGGCTCGAGCATGATATTTTTAATAAAAGTTTAGTGACTCCTGGTGGAGGCACCTGCAAGGGAGACTTTGTATTTTATGACGGACCACCGTTTGCGACGGGAACGCCACACTACGGCCATATTTTGGCTGGCACTATCAAAGATGCTATTCCACGCTTTTGGACAATGAACGGCTACCGTGTCCGTCGGAAGTGGGGCTGGGATTGCCATGGGCTTCCACTGGAAAATTTGATTGAAAAGAAACTCGGTCTTGCCAACAAGCGCGACATCGAGGATTTTGGTGTAAAGAATTTTAACGAAGCAGCGCGCGCTGCGGTGATGGAGTATGCGGACGATTGGAAAAAAGTTGTACCACGCATGGGGCGCTGGGCAGATATGGAAGACGACTACAAGACGATGGACACTAGCTATACCGAAAGTGTGTGGTGGGTATTTAAGACACTCTACGAGAAAGGTCTCGTGTATGAAGGTTTTAAGAGTATGCATCTGTGTCCACGTTGTGGGACAACGCTCTCAAACTTTGAAGTGAATCAAGGATACAAAGATATCAAAGATATTGCCGTGACGGTAAAGCTCCCGCTGCTCGATGAAACAGGGAATGTGACCAATACCTCACTCTTGGTTTGGACTACGACCCCGTGGACGCTGCCGGGCAATATGGCTGCAGCGGTGCATCAAGATTTTACGTACGTGAAAGTGAAGCTGTCTACAGAAACAGGAGAAGAGTTTGTCATTTTGGCAAAGGGTCGACTAGCTCAACTTGGAGACGTTTCTCATGAGGTAGTGGGAGAAATAACAGGTTCCGAACTTGTGGGTCGTTCATACGAGCCACCATTTGCGTACTTCAAAGACAGAGATATTAAAGGAAAAGAAAATGCTTGGAAGATTTATCATGCTGACTACGTCGAGTTAGGAGAGGATGGCACTGGCGCAGTGCACCTTGCTCCGGCCTACGGAGAAGAAGACTTGCAGCTCGCGCAGCGGGAAGGAGTGCCGGTAGTGCATCATGTGAGTTATGAAGGTCGTTTCATGGACTTCATTACCGACTTTGCGGGACAGCTTGTGAAGCCGAAAGATGATGACGCCGCTGGCGTTGATCATAAAGACGCTGATATTGAGATTCTGAAAGCCCTTCAGGCAACTGGGAAAATTTTCAAAAAAGAAAACATCACACACAGCTACCCGCACTGTTGGCGTGACGAAACACCACTTCTCAACTATGCGACGACGTCGTGGTTTGTGAAGGTGACTGATATAAAAGATGATTTGGTGGCTGCTAATAATTTGGTTCATTGGGTACCAGACCACGTGGGTGCAAACCGTTTTGGAAAGTGGCTTGAAGGAGCACGGGATTGGGCTATTTCGAGGCAGCGTTACTGGGGGGCTCCGCTCCCAATCTGGCGGAATCCAGAGACGGGTGATATCAAAGTGCTGGGTTCACTTAAAGAACTCAAAGACCTCTTGCCAAAACGTGGCAATGAGTATTTTGTGATGCGCCATGCAGAAGCACAGAGCAACCTCACTGGGGTGATTGATGCAATTGCTGATGAAAATAATCCGCTTACCCCAGCTGGCGAGGCACAGTGTCTAGAAGTGGCAGAGACACTGCGTGACAAAAACATTACTAAGATTGTGCATTCAGGTATGCAACGTACGCGCGATACCGCCGAGCGGATTGCAGCAGCTTTAGGTTTATCCAAGGAGGCGATTGTGATAGACAGTAGACTTATTGAGCTTCAAACTGGTAAAGACTACGAAGGTAAAACCTGGGATGAATACAACTCCAACTACGCAAGTGAAGAAGAGAAGTTTAGTAAGGTTATTCCTGGTGTAGAAAATCGGTACGATCTTATTAAGCGAGTCGGAGCATTTTTGTACGAATTTGATGCAAAGATTGAAAATGAGCGGGTGCTCATAGTTAGTCATGCAAGCTCTACGTTTGCGCTCCAGTGTGTAGCAGAAGGAGCTGAGCATGAACGGGTGATTGAGCTCAAGAAAGCAGGCTACCTAAAAAATGCTGAGGTACGACCACTCCCATTTACTGCAGTTCCGCACAATGACAACTACGCGCTTGATTACCACCGTCCCTATATTGATGATATTGAACTCTATGAAAATGGGGTAAAGCTGGTGCGGGTACCGGACGTTTTTGATTGTTGGTTTGAAAGTGGCTCAATGCCGTATGGCCAGCATCATTACCCGTTTGAGGGTAAAGAAAATTTTGAGGGCCCTCATTTTCCAGCCCAGTTTATTGCGGAAGGTCTTGACCAAACGCGCGGTTGGTTCTACTCACTCATTGTGCTTGGTGTGGCGCTCTTTGGAAAATCACCGTACGAAAACGTGATTGTAAATGGTCTGGTGCTCGCAGAAGATGGAAAGAAGATGAGTAAGTCACTGCGCAATTACCCAGATCCAATGGAAGTAGCAGATCGGGTGGGAGTAGACGCGATACGGTACTATCTTCTTTCTGCGCCAATTATGCGTGGGGAAGACCTCAACTTTTCAGAAAAGGAAGTACTGGAACTCCAGCGTAAAAATATTGGTCGACTTCACAATGTGCTTTTAATGTATGAAATGTTTGCTGATGGCACCAAAGCAAATGCCGCTTCAGGTAATGTGCTTGATAGATGGATTGTTGCTCGGCTAAATCAGCTGGTAGCAGAATCAACTACAGGCTACAAAAATTACGAACTTGATAAAGCCACTCGTCCCGTAACTGACTTCATTGAAGACTTATCTGTTTGGTATCTTCGCCGTTCACGCGAACGCCTCAAGGGTGATGATGCAGCTGACAAGGCGCTTGCTCTAGGGACACTCCGTCATGTACTTCATACCTTAGCGCAGACAATCGCTCCAGCGATGCCATTTTATGCGGAGTACTTGTACTTAGCTGTAAAAGAAGAGAGTGAAGTAGAAAGTGTGCACCTGACTGCTTGGCCAGAAGGGGGAGAGGTTAACATGGACATAATAATCGACATGGCTGCCGCTCGAGAAATTGTGACCAAAGCACTAGAAGCGCGCACAAAAGCTGGCATTAAGGTACGGCAGCCTATTGCAGAATTGAGGATTCCCGTACTGCTTGGTGATTCTTTCATAGAAGTTATTAAGGAGGAGATGAATGTAAAAAAAGTCACAGTAGTTGAATCTGAAGACATGAGTTCTGTCTGGGTTGATACCGTCATTACACCTGAACTAAAGGCCGAAGGGGAAGTGCGCGAGTTTATGCGAGCGGTCCAAGAGAAGCGTAAGCAAGATGGGCTTGAACCACAAGATCGAGTTGCGCTTGTCGTGCAAGCGACCAGTGAAGGACGACAAGTACTTGAGACCTTTAAGGAAATGCTCACAAAGACCGTCGGTGCAACCGAGCTCATGTTCACTGATGTCGAAGGAGAGAGTGTCACTGCTGGGGAACATACCTTTGTGATTGCTCTCAAAAAACTATAAATGTCTTACGTAACCTACACAACTGAAGCGCTCGTGTGTGGTTCCTTTGATCAAAACACGGCGGACAAATCGTTCTTATTGTTTACTCGTGATGCCGGAATGCTGTATGCCACAGCCCGCAGTGTTCGTGAAGAAGTCTCTAAACAGCGAAATGCGCTTCAAGATTTTTCGCGTATTCGTGTATCACTCATAAAGGGGAAGCAGGGTTGGCGGGTTGGAAGTGTCGAGGCAGAGCATAATGACTTTAGCGCAGCAACGGATAGAGAAGTTCGGGGCAGTGTGGTGTTGGTATACCGGCTCCTACGACGATTTATTAGAGGAGAGGAAGCTTTTTCTGACCTCTATGACTTTACGATTAGCGCACTTGATACGTTAGCAAAGCCGCAGCCAAACCGTCGCCTGCTCGATTTATATGTACAGACCCACATCATGTCGCTTTTGGGGTATGTAGACTCAAAAGCTGTGCCAGAAATACTAAGGACTAAATCATTAACTGAAATTGCATCTTTGACGGGTGAGTTTCCACTCTCAGAACTCGAAGATATCGCTGCCAAAGCCACAGAAAGTAGTCATCTCTAAGGTGAATAATGGTATACTGGGTCATATTTATGTCAGGGATACGGGATCAGCAGAATATGGATGATTTGCGCAAAAGACTCTACGAGCGTGATTTTGGAGAGGGTCAAACTAAACGTCACGGACTCACCAGTACAGAAGTGGATGTTTCGCGTGGTTGGGGTGATAGCAAAACACCCGCACCAGCTCCAGTCGTACCGCCAGTATCAGAGCAAATGGTCGTACCTGAAACCGCGCCAGAAATGGCTGCTTACGAAGCGCTTACCCCGCCGGTAGAGACAGTAGAAGAACCAGTGAAAAGGAAACGCTCTTATCGAATGATTATTGTCATTGCGTGTGTCGGGCTATTTATCGTAGCGGCGCTAGTCTCAAGCGCCTTCCTCTTTTTTGGTACCAATCAAATATCAGCCCGCAATATCAGCATCTCGCTCACGGCACCATTTTCAGTGGCGGCAGGAGAGAAACTTGGTATACAGGTGAGTGTAGCCAACCAAAACACCGTACAGATAGAAGCCGCAACACTCATTCTCAATTACCCAAGTGGCACGAAGACCGCTGATGCTGAAGCAAAAGACTTATATGAAGAACGGGTCCCAATTGAAGTGCTGACCCCCGGCCAGGCGCTCAATATTCCAGTCAACGTAATTTTGTTTGGTGAAGAAAACGAAGAGAAGGAGATTAAAGCGGTTATTGAATATCGAGTGGCGGGTTCAAACGGCACCTTCTTCAAAGACGCTGATCCAATTAAGGTAAAAATAAATTCTTCACCACTTGTCGTGCGAGTTGATGCGGTAGAAAAAGTTTCCTCAGGCCAAGAAATAGAAATCAAAATTACCCTGCAATCAAACGCCTCTGTAGTGCAGCGAAATATTCTTGTCGAGGCGGCGTTCCCAAATAGCTTCACGTTCTTGAATGCAGACCCGCAACCAGCGTATGGTCAAAACGTCTGGCTTGTTCCCGAGATTTTACCAGAAAGCGCGCAAACCATTACACTACGCGGCCGAGTGCGCGGCGTGGCTAAAGAGCAAGCACAAATACAGATAGCGGTCGGGGCGCCACGTTCAGACAATCAATTTATTATGGGTTCAGTACTCTCAAAGGCTGATACAAACTACGAGATAGAACGACCATTTATTGATGTTTTAGTTGATATCAATCAAGACACCGACGGTGAGGCGGTAGTGGATGCTGGTCTGGACGCTAATGTAGCGGTGCGGGTAAAAAATACGCTCGATGAAACTATCTACGATATGCGTGTCGAAGTCTCTCCAAACGGAAACCTGATTCGCGACAATCAGCTCTTGGTCCCGACTGGTTTTTATGACACTGACTCAAAGACTATCCGTTATGAAGTATCAGGCATGCCCTCACTCGCTGAGGTACGACCTGGGGAAACGCGAGACTTTCTCTTTACCGTACGGCCAGATATAAATCAGAACACTGCATCATTTTCTGTTTCTACAAATGTATACGCGCGCCGCGTAGGGGAAGCCAATGCCGCTGAAGAGATTGTTGGAACAGCACTGGCTGAAGCAAAGTATTCATCAACTATCTTGATAGACTCTCAGGTCGGTCGAAGCGATGGACCATTTACTGATACGGGGTCAGTGCCACCTGTGGCAAACGCCGAGACGACCTACACCCTTACCTTTGCCGCAGCAGCAGGAGTAAATGACCTTACGGGCGCAGTGATGACCACTACCTTGCCGCAGTACGTGATATGGCTGAACGAGTATGACGGAGAAGGGACAGTCGAATACAATCCAGTTGCCAAACAGCTTCGCTGGAATGTCGGTTCACTTGGTGCAAAAACCGCCAAACAGCTTCAGGTGCAAGTCTCACTCTTGCCAAGTGTGACACAAGTTGGTACAACACCAGTACTCGTTGGTTTACAGGAGTTTCGTGCCACTGACCGATTTACCGAGGTGGGACTCCGTACATCACGATTACCGCTCAGTACTGAGCTTTCGACCGAAGCAGGCTTTGATAAAAACAACGGAGTTGTAGAAAGCGCACGGTAGTATACACTAGGATTTCAAACACATTATGATAAAAGACAGCATGGACAAAGTAGTATCACTTTGTAAGCGGAGAGGTTTTGTATTTCAGGGTAGTGAAATCTACGGCGGTTTGGCCGGGGTCTTTGACTTTGGTCCGATGGGAGTTGAGCTTTTAAATAATCTTAAACGGTCTTGGTGGAAAGCCAATGTCTACGACAAAGAAAACTATTACGGACTTGATTCAGGAATGTTCAAGCATCCACGAGTTTGGGATGCGAGTGGGCATACTTCAGGATTCTCTGACCCTCTCTCGGAGTGTCGTGAGTGTAATACACGTATTCGTGTCGATAAGGAGCTAGGGAAAATTGGTATTGAAGCTGACGAAAAAATGTCTGAAGAGGAGATAAATAAATTATTTGACGAGAACCGAGACAAAATTGTTTGCCCAAAGTGTGGTCAAAAGAATTTTACGTCAGTGAAAGCTTTTAACTTGCTAATTAAATCGAACCTAGGAGACTTTACTGGAGAAGGGAGTGAACCAGTGTATCTTCCTGGAGAGGCTTGTCAGGGTATTTATCTTGATTACAAAAACATTGTTGATTCAATGTCACCAAAGCTACCGTTTGGTATCGTACAAATTGGTAAAGCGTTTCGTAACGAAATCTCACCGCGGAACTTTCTGTTTCGTACGCGCGAGCTTGAGCAAGCAGACACACAACTTTTTGTTAAGCCAAACCAAAATAAAGAAGCTTACGAGCAAGTAAAGCAGGATCGTCTCAATTGGTATCTTTCAATTGGTATCAAACCAGAAAATCTCCGCTGGAAGCAGCATGCCAATCTTGTATTTTATGCATCTGATGCATGGGACATTGAATACAATTTCCCGGGACTTGGTTTTGATGAGCTAGAAGGAATTCATGACCGCACCAATTATGATCTCACTCAGCATATGGAATTTTCTGGTGCTGATTTACGATACACTGATCCTGAAACGGGGGAGAAGTATATACCATGGATTCTCGAAACTTCTGTTGGTATGGGACGTATGTTCTTGGCAGTAATATCTGACGCGTACCACGAAGAGGAAATGGATGGGTCTACACGAGTGGTATTGAAACTTCATAAAGATCTTGCTCCATATCGCGTCGCTGTCTCGCCACTTCTAAAGAACAAACCAGAACTAGTAGAGAAAGCGCGAGAAGTATTTAAACTACTTAAGAAGGAGTTTGGAAATGTAGCGTGGGACGATAATGGCAATATTGGTAAGCGGTACCGACGCCAAGACGAGATTGGTACCCCAGCTTGTATTGTTATCGATTTTGAAACGCTCGGACAAGAAAAACCAGAGCTTAAAGACACGGTAACAGTTCGTGACCGTGACACTGGGGAGCAGATACGAGTTGCTATCGCAGACCTTATCTCTCATCTCAAATAATTAAAAAAACCGAAGCCTAGGCTTCGGTTTTTTTAATACCTCGAAATCTTGAACATCACCCAGATTCCTATACAGGCGCCAATAGCATTTCCAATTACGCTGGCCATCGAGAAGCCAGCGGCTCCCCACAGGGCTGGTATGTATCCGCCCAAGAGTCCACCGACAAACATACCAAGATAAATAAGACGCTTTGATTCCATAGCTATAAGTATAGCGCATGCTGGCTGTTATATTTTCCTTGCTGTGGTAGGATATTTTTACATGAAAGACTTAAAAGCCCGCTACATTACTACTACCTTACCGTACGTAAACTCTGATCCTCATATTGGGCATGCTCAGGAATTTATCCAAGCAGATGCCCTTGCTCGCTACTGGCGCGAGCTTGGATACGATGTTTTTTTTAATACTGGTACTGATGAACATGGTCAGAAAATCGCTCAGAAGGCTGACGAAAAAGGTGAAGATCGCCAGGTTTATGTTGACCACTATGCAGAGGAGTTTAAGAAACTTGGTGGTGCACTAAACCTCTCGTTTGATAATTTCATCCGTACTACCGACGAAGGACATAAAGCAGCAGCACAAGAGATTTGGCGTCGCTGTGAAGCCAAAGGCGATATCTACAAAAAGAAGTACAGTGGACTGTACTGTGTAGGGTGTGAACTTTTTTATAAAATTGATGAGCTCGACGAAAATAAGTGTTGCAAAATCCATGGCAAACCAGTAACTGAAATCGAAGAAGAAAACTATTTTTTCAAACTCTCAAATTACCAAAACTATCTTGAAGAGTATTTGAGTGTAGAAGGGGTCATACTTCCAGAGTGGCGGAGGCTTGAAGCTATTAATTTTGTGAAAGGAGGTCTCGAAGACTTTAGTATTTCCCGTGAAAAGGAACGTCTCAATTGGGGTGTGCCTGTACCAGGTGACGAAAACCAAGTTATGTACGTATGGTTTGATGCTCTTACCAACTACATCTCGACACTCGGCTGGCCAGAGGAAGAAGGTAATTTCAAAAAGTATTGGATTGATGGAGAGGTAATACAAGTAGCGGGTAAAGACCAGGTGCGCTTCCAGTCTGTTATGTGGCAAGCGATGCTTAAGAGTGCTGGGGTGAAAGCCACTGACAAAGTGGTGTATCACGGCTTTATTAATAGTGGCGGACAAAAGATGTCTAAGTCACTAGGGAACGTGATTTCACCATACGAACTAATTGCAAAGTACGGGACTGATGCGACTCGCTACTTGCTGCTTCGTCACGTTCATCCCTTTGATGATTCAGATGTCACTTGGGAAAAGCTCGATGAATGGTACACCGCCAATCTGGTAAATGGACTTGGCAACCTCGTCTCTCGTGTCATGAAGATGGCTGAGACACATCTAACAACTCCAGTTGCGGTAGAGGAGACTCCGCTCGAAGAGTCGTTTACAAAACTCATGAATGAGTACCAACTGGCGCAAGCGCTCGATCTTATCTTTAGTCATATCCAAAAAGGAGACGAATATATCCAAAGTACTGAACCGTTCAAGAAAATTAAAAGTGAAGTTGAGAGTGAGCGCGAAGAAGCGCTTGCAGTAATCGCAAAGCTTGTTCAGCACGTGTATACCCTCACGAATTACCTAAAGCCTCTTATGCCTGAAACAGCGGTTCTTATAGAAGAGGCGGTCAAAGCAAACAAAAAACCGGAAAATCTTTTCGGTCGGCTAGAAAAATAGTATGCGAAATGCAATCATCCTTCACGGAAATGGTGACAAAGAAGAGTATTATTCTGCGGACTATCCATCAGCGAGTAATTCCCATTGGCTTCCTTGGTTGCAGAAGCAATTACTTATAAATGATATAAGTGCACAAACACCCGAGATGCCCCATAGTTACGCACCAGACTACGCAGTATGGAGCCGTGAGCTTGAGAGATATGATATAGGCCCAGAAACAATTTTAGTAGGACACTCAAGCGGAGCAGGTTTTTTGGTACGTTGGTTGTCAGAACACAAGGATGTAAATGTAGGAAAAGTTATTTTGGTGGCACCGTGGCTTGATCCAAATCGTGAAGATAAAACAGACTTCTTTGATTTTAAAATTGACCACCATCTCGGCTCTCGAACTAAAGGTCTTACCATCCTTAGTAGCGATAATGATACTGATGATGTTAAGGAGAGTGTAAGAATCATCGCTCTATCAGTAAGTCGAAATACACATACGTTACTTCACGGACAGGGTCATTTTGTAGGTGAAGAATTTCGTACCAAAGGATTCCCTGAGTTACTTGAAGAAATTTTAAAATAAAATGAAATACACCTGTATCGACACCCATACCCACCTCAATCTTCCGGCTTTTGCGCAGGATAGGGAAGAAGTGCTCGCTCGAACGCTCGCTGATAACGTGGCGCATATCAATGTCGGTACTACTGAAGCTACGAGCAAACTCGCCGTAGAGATTGCGGACGCGAATGAAGGTTCGTGGGCGATTATTGGGCTTCACCCCATACAGACTGCGCCAGGTAGCGAAGACGAAGAGGAGACACGGGGCGGTACGCCGCATTCACATACCCCAGAAGTTTTTAACCCTGACTTCTATCGCGCTTTGGCGAAAAGCCCCAAAGTCGTCGGTATTGGGGAATGTGGCTTTGACTACTACCATACTGAAAAAGGGAGCTATAGTGTGCAAGAAGAGGCCTTTATAGCCCAAATACAGCTCGCAAATGAGTTAGGACTGCCACTGATGATCCATACTCGTGGCCCAAAGCCAGGTGAGGAAAGTCCAACTGGACGCAGTGTCTATGCAGATGTTTTGGCAGTCTTGAAGCAATACGCCAAGGTACCCGGAAATATCCATTTTTATGCTGGTACCAGAGAGGAGGCAGATACATTTTTTGATATCGGCTTTACGGTTTCTTTTACGGGAGTGATTACCTTTGCCAAGGTGTATGAAGATATGGTGCGAGATATCCCACTTTCACTCATGCACGCTGAAACGGATTCGCCATATGTGGCACCTGTACCATATCGCGGTCAGCGCTGTGAGCCGCGCTATGTAGCTGAGGTGGCAAAAAAGATTGCGGAGATAAAGCAACTTCCGCTAGAAGAAGTACAAGAGCAATTACTCAAAAATGCCGAGAAGCTCTACAATATAAACCTTCATTAAAAAACCGCTGGACTAAGTCCAGCGGTTTTTTAACTCTAATCAAATATTTTTACTAGGTACTCATCAATGGTGCGCTGGTCCCAGGTATAGAAGTCTGCGTTTTCTCGACGAAGGTCGGAAGCCAAGTCGATACCGACAAAGCGCCAGTGCCAGGGTTCAAATACGTAGAATCCGTTGTCTTCAGGATAGGAAAGTATAAATCCGTACTTATGAGCATTCTCAAGCAGCCATTTGTATTCTTCGGTCTGAGCGAAACTGGTGTACGCTCCGCCAGTAACTTGGTCACTGATGTCTACGGTGGTCCCAAGTTGGTGTTCTGAGTAGCCCTGGTCGGCCGAGAAGGCGTTGGCGCCACTTCCATACACCTGTGTGTACTGACCTTTTAGTGATTGCTGTTCATCAAAAGAGCGGTAGGCAGAAAGTACCTTTAAGTCCATCCCGTCGTTTTCTGCGTCATCAAGCATGTCGTTCAGGAAGTCGATTGCGTCACCATGGAAGTACTGCTCTTGTCTTCCAGGCAAAATATATTTTGTTTCTATCTTCGACAACTTCATTGGTACAAAGTTTTCATTCAGGAAGTAGGTACGTGAATATTTTTGTAAGAGTTCCTCGTCTGTTTTTGAAAGTTTGTCGAGAATACCAACGGTGCCAGAAATAGCTTTAATTTGATCTTCAAAGTCTTCGTTTTTGTCTTCTTCATGTCGTAAGTCACGTTCGACATCTTCGAGTTCTTCAGCGGTCATTGAGAGACGTTCCGCCAGTTCAGCAATAGTTGAGCTCGCTATCTCTCGTTCAGTCCTGAAGTTTCTAGAAGAAGAAGCATTTTCAGCCGCAAAATAGTTGAGTTCTTCTTGCAGGGAGCTAATGGTGTTGGCTTGGCTACGATTTTGGATGATAACAAACACCAGTGTCGCCAAAATGACTACAAAGGCGCTAATAGCGAGGATATTTTTTGTTCTATCTTTTATTTCCATGCCTTCCATTCTAACATGCGAGGGTGTCTTGAATAACCTTAGATTTCGTGGTAAGGTACTCCCGTTACTAATTAAGTTCCTGAGACAAAATGTCAGAAACAAATATGCCAGCAGCCGAAGCAGCTGTAGCAAGTGAAAAAGAAGTCACAAGCTATGAGTTTGCTTTCCACGTTCTTCCAACGGTTGCTGAAGGGGAAGTACCAAGTGTCGTTGAGATTCTCAAGGCACATATTACTAAAGCTGGTGGTGAAATCTTCGATGAGGAAGCCCCAAAACGATTTGATCTAGCATACGAGATTTCAAAGTATCTTGAAGGCAAAAATCGAAAGTTCAGTAGTGCTTACTTCGGTTGGGTGCGATTTCGCCTCGACGCTGCAAGCCTCACTGCTCTTACTGAACACCTAGAAGGTACCAAAGAAGTATTACGATACCTCCTTGTTAAGCTTACAAAGGTAGAAGAGCAAAACCCATTTAAGTTCCACGATTCAATTGTAGACCGAAAGGTTCGCACTATCAGTGATGAAGAAATGGCTGAAGTTGAAGCTCTTGCAGCTGCCGAAGTAGAGGGAGAAGTCGTCGTAGACGACGTTTCAGAAGACGTTGTAGCAGTGGATGGCAAAGAAGTGGAGGAGACAGTATAATAGCGATACTTAACCACTAACCAACAACAGTATGTACTTAAACAAAGCAATGGTTTATGGAAACCTAACTAGGGATCCAGAAATGAAGGCTCTACCAAGCGGTATGCAGGTCTGTTCATTTTCTCTCGCTACCAATCGTGTCTACAACGACCGAGACGGTAAGCGTCAGGAAGCAGCTGATTATCACAATATTGTGGTCTTCGGTAAGCAAGCAGAAAACTGCGCAAAATACCTTACGAAAGGAAGTAGTACATATGTTGAAGGTCGGATGCAAACTCGTAGTTGGGAGAAGGATGGAGTAAAGCAGTATCGCACGGAAGTGATTGCTGACCGAGTCCAATTTGGACCAAAGGGCAGTGGAGCACCAAGTGGCGCCGCGACAGCTGGAGGAGCTTCTTCAGATTCAGGTAGTGATAAGGGAAGTGCATCGGTGCTACCTGACTACCCAGAGGAGGAGATCAACCCAGAAGACATTCCTTTTTAATCACTGAATATACCTAGTCTACTTTGTTACAACTTCGTTTTTATCGGTCACGGTAGCAATCTACCGCTTCCTCTAAAAACTCGTTGCGCCTCGTAGACTAGGCATCTCAATGATTAAAACCAAAAATTATATTTTGAATTTGAAACATTACCAGCCAACAAAGAAAACATGGAACAACACAACCTACACAAGAAAGCAGCTCTCGAGCACATTGACTACAAAGACATCACTCGACTTGGCGCTTTTGTAAATCCACACGCACGTATGTTTAGTCGCCGCCGCTCTGGCTTTTCAGCTAAGGCGCAGCGAGACTTCGCACGCGCAATCAAGCGTTCACGATTTATGGCCCTTATGCCGTACATCCAGCACTAGGATAAAAAAGAGCGACCCCGTACGGGGTCGCTCTTTTTTATTTACAAACCCCAAAAACTTTGCCATAGTACGGTTTGGTGTTTGTTCTACTACATTCAAAGGAGTTTAGCATGTTTGTACTCAGTCCTTCTCTCGCGTACCGCATCATCCTCTTTGGGTTTGTGTGTATGTACATGGTTTTGCCGGCAAGTTTCGACTTTCTGGAGAGAGGCCTTGTTGCTTCACTCGTCATGTTTACGTTCTCCATGTTGTTGCCGTCGGTGACCGTCAAGTACTACGAGCCTGAAGGGTGGGTGATGTGGCTCGACATCGCCCTGTCTTGGATCATGCTCATGTCCTATACCATGGTGCTCATTCTGATTGTGAGTGAAGGTCTCAATTTGAACACCTTCTTTGTGTCGGCAGTCGGTTTGTCCTTTGCCGCTTACTGCGCAGGCTGCTGGTATGGGTTTTGCGCCTTGTTCAATGACGATCTGTTCAGATCTTCATCCTGAACACCTTCCGTTTGAAAAGCCGCGTACCCTTGGGTTCGCGGCTTTAACTTTTGTGCTTGTATTTTAGAAAGAAATTCGCTACAGTGTTCGTCTCGTTGTTCTTTCGTTAGGGATACCATATGCTCTTCTGGCTTTGGTTTCGTTGGATGTTTGGTCTGCCGTGGCAGGTTCAGGCAGTTGGGGTGCCGAGTATTCACTCGCGCTACGCTGTGACTGGCCGTGTCAGCAAGCCATCATCCTCCCTCGTGCCGCAGTTTGGGCACATGGTTCCGGTCCATGTAAGCCCCGTCTGTGTCGGCAGATATCAGATATCAACCCAAGGAAAGCCCTGAACCTAAAAAGTTCAGGGCTTTATACTTTTTGTATTTTATGGCATGCTTTAGTTTGGTTTGTTCCTTGTCCCTTTTAGGAGTCCATCATGAAAACGCTGTCACGTCGGGGTTTCAAAATCCCGATTTGGTCTGATATTCATCCTCACTATCAGCTCTGTATTGTGGGGGTGGCGATCTTCACGCTGCTCTTCCGCAACTTTCTGGGCGATTTGTGGTACCACACCCTGATTGCTGTCTGGGTGAGCATGCCGGTTGTCTTTGTTTTGTTTCTGCTCTATCACATCCTCAACTACAAGACGGAAAACCACAATGCGAAGTAAGCGCACGATACGAAAAAAGCCGCGTACCCTTGGGTTCGCGGCTTTTAACATACCCTTATTTACCTTTTTCTACGCGCTCTGAGTAGTCGCCGGTTTCAGTATTGATAGCAATGATGTCTCCTTGATTGATGAACATTGGTACCATTACCTTTGCTCCAGTCTCAACGATTGATTCTTTAAGGGCATTACCAGAAGTGTTGCCTTTACTTGCGTCTACCGTTTCTGTCACCTTGAGTTCAATCTTGATAGGAATTTTCACGCCGATTACTTCGTCTTCGTAGACCATCGCACTTAGCTCAGCGCGTTCTTTAATAAACTGTCCTTGGTCACCCACGAGGTCGGCTGAGAGGGCGAAGCGTTCTGCTGGCTTGCCAGTTATATGGAACATGTATTCGTTACCCTTACGGTAGATGAATGTAATATTCCAAGTCTCAAGGTCTGCTTCTTCCGCCACTTCGTTCACGTGGAAAGTATTCTCGATTACTCGGCCAGACTTTAGACTCTTCAGTTTTGTGATGTTTACCGGCTTGCGCTGTTGTTTACGAAATACGTGGTAGGAGAGTACGAGAAAAGGTTCATCATTGAAAATAATGACTTTTTTCGGAGTAATTTCACTGTATGAGAGGACTGCCATAGTATATAAATGTATTAGTTAAAGCTGATATGTGCCGCGCCCCTGTACGTACTGGCTGTAGGTGCTACACTAAATAAGCTAGGAAATACTACCACATATGCCTAAACTGACAAATAGCGATGGAGAAAATGGAGAACTTTCAGATGAAGCCTTGCTCAAGGATTCAACTCTTAAACCTTGGCTTTTTTCAGTCTTGGTACAGCGTTATGAAGAGGCATTCTTGCGGAAAGCAAAGAATATTGTTCGTGACCCCCGTGATGCTGAAGAGATAGTACTTGATACTTTTACCAAAATATATTTCCACGCGGATTCTTTTTCACCCCAAAGCGGCGCACAGTTTTCTTCATGGGCGTACCGTATCTTGCTCAACACCGCGTTTACAAGATACCAAAAGCTGATGAAAGAAGGGCAGCGCTTTATGATGTTTGAGCCGGAGTACGAACAGTTTGTGGGAGAAGAAAGTAACCACTCTGGTTTTGAAGAGCAAAGAGATGGCATTGAGCGTATTTTAGAGAGGCTCCCAGGGCATTTTGCCTACGTGCTTCGCCTCCACTATTTGGAGCGCTGGTCGCATGAAGATATAGCTGCGAGCACAAACGAGAAGGTAGGTACGATTAAGGCCCGTATCCATCGCGCCAAAGAAGCATTTAGGCGAGAGAGTAAAGGAGATGAAGCGGAAGCCCTTTTGTAACTTTAAGATAAGGATAAGCGTTATAGATATATATGAAGCATATAGAACACAATCTAAACAGCATTCGCCGCCGCATTATGGTGCGGGTTTGGTATAGTTACGCACTTTCGCTCGTGGAGCGGAGCACCTTCGCGCACGGCTTTATGCTTGGTGGGCTGGTTGCTCTTTTTGGTCGACTCACACACGTAGCTGCTCTGACTGATAATCTTTTGCATGTCCCAGCTACTTCATTACCATCTTATGTGTGGCAGACTGTAGTGGCGGCCCTTGCAGGTGGGGAGGTATTGACCGTACTGGTCACGCTGCTATTGGTGATGCTGGCTGTAGGGGCAGTTGTTCGCTTAGGAAAAGTACTTGGAAAGCATCAGGCAGAAGCAATGGTTTAAATATTTAAATACAAAAAAGAGCGGTCCCAAAGGGACCGCTCTTTTTAATGTATCCTACTCACCACTCGTTACTTTCTTTGTGTCTTCTTTGAGCGCTTTGCGGATATGTCCGAGCAGTTCTTTTTCGGTCTTACTGTTTTCCTTAAGGAAGGTACGGGCAGCATCATAACCGCGCCCAAGCTTCACTTCAGTACTATCGTCTCCACCTGGTGGAAGGTAGGTGTATGAAGCACCAGACTTTTTAATCATCCCGTATTTTTCTCCGAGAGCTAGAAGTTCGCCGTGTCGTGAGATACCTTCTCCGTAGATAAGGTCAAACTCAGTCGTACGGAATGGGGAAGCGACCTTGTTCTTCACGACCTTCACGCGGTGTCGACCGCCAACCACTTCTTCACCTTTCTTGATCTGAGCAATGCGACGAATATCGAGACGCACTGAGGTATAGAACTTAAGTGCCTTTCCGCCTGGGGTAGTCTCAGGGTTTCCAAACATCACACCTACCTGCATACGGATTTGGTTGATGAAGATAACCACTGTCTTACTCTTAGCTACGATACCAGTGAGCTTACGAAGGGCCTGACTCATGAGGCGAGCTTGCTTACCAACATGGTGCGCTCCCATTTCACCCTCGATTTCGTCACGTGGGGTAAGGGCAGCCACTGAGTCAATAACAATAACGTCAATTTTTCCTGATCGAACAAGTGACTCGACGATCTCAAGAGCTTGTTCACCATTGTCTGGTTGAGAGATGAGCAGTTCTTCAAGCTTCACGCCGATACTCTTTGAGTACACCGGATCCATTGCGTGTTCTGCATCGATAAAAGCGCAGATACCGCCGAGCTTTTGTGCTTCAGCCACAGCGTGGAGTGAAAGGGTGGTCTTACCAGAAGATTCTGGTCCAAAGATTTCAATAATACGTCCACGAGGGAAGCCGCCGATACCAAGAGCATCATCAAGTCCGATTGAGCCAGAAGGGATGACGTCAATATCAACTCGCTTACTTTCGTTAAGCGTCATGATAGAGTCGTCTCCAAATTTTGTTTTAATAGCGCGCAGTGTTTCGGCAATGCTTTCTACGCCCGCACTCTTATCTGTATTTGCTTCACCAAGTGTCTTTGGTGCTTTTGCTACTTTTTTCTTTACCATAATTATTCGTTAGTTTTAATAATTGATGCCGGTGTGTACACATAAGAACGTACCACGGTTGTTTCTCGTCCATACCTATCTTTGGCCCGGAGGGTAGTGATAGTATACCCGTTTTCGAGCACGAGTGCCTCGGTAAAATTACCTTCTTCGTCGGTAAATATCTGTCGGTCATTGAGCCAGAGGTGGGTGATGTTGTAGGCGCTTCCTTCAAGCTTAAGAACACGGTCGTTGTGTTGAGTAGCAGGCTCGCTGGCGAGCACTATCTGTGGCCCTGTGACAAGGAAGCGAGCTTGAAAGAAGACATAAAAGACCGCCAAACAAAGAAAAACAACTGCTGCTATGGCTTTGAGGATAGAGCTGAGCTCTAAGGTGTTGTGAGTTAGTTGAGGCATGAGTAGTTTACACAGTATTATCCTCGTCTTCTCCTGATTCTGCTCCATCTTTACCAACGAGAATTTCTCGTGGACGAGCGCCATCGGCGGGTCCGATAACACCTTGTTCTTCAAGAAGGTCCATCAGTCGCGCTGCTCGTGAGTAGCCAATGCGCAGCTTGCGCTGGAGGTATGAGGTAGAGGCTTTTCCAGCTTCCATCACTGCGTACTTGGCATCTTCAAAAAGTTCGTCGTCAGCATCATCGTCACTGCCGCCGATAGACGCCATAAATGAAGAGGCACTGCCGTCTTTAGATTCTTCGAGGTCGATAGTGTCACCAAGACCGGCTGATTGGTCTTTGAGGTAGGCCACTACCTTTTTTATTTCTTCTCCTGAGATGTAGGCAGATTGGATACGAGTAAGGCGTGGACTATCAGAAGAGAGATAGAGCATGTCACCTTGACCAAGGAGTTTCTCAGCCCCCATTTGATCGATGATAGTACGTGAGTCGATTTGTGAGGCAACATTGAGGGCGATACGGGTCGGGATATTGGCCTTAATAGTACCAGTAATAACGTTTACCGACGGTCGCTGGGTAGCCAGGAGGAGGTGAATACCCACCGCTCGACTCATCTGCGCAAGTCGCACAATAAGAGCTTCAAGTTCTCTTGGGTATGCCTGCATCAAGTCGTTGAGCTCGTCGAGGATAATCACAATATAAGGAAGTGGCTCAGGAAGATTATCTTTCTCTTCTTCAGGGCTACCTTTTGCCTCCCAATCTTTCTTAGCTGGGTGATAGACCGAGCTGTGGTAGAGATCAAGGCCTTGGATTCCTTCTGCTTGCAGAATGTCGTAGCGACGAGCCATTTCCTTCACTGCCCAAGTGAGCGATTTGAGTGCCTTCTTCGGTTCAGTAATCACTGGGGTGAGGAGGTGCGGGATACCGTTATAGAGGGTAAGTTCTACTCGCTTCGGGTCTACCAAGATAAAGCGGAGTTGTTCAGGGGAATTTCTAAAAAGGAGAGACACAATAATATTGTGAATGGTGACAGACTTTCCAGAGCCGGTCGTACCAGCGATAAGGGCGTGCGGCATGCGGGCGATGTTGGCAAAGTGCACGCCACCAGCCACGTCTTTTCCAAGCGCGATAAGTAGCGGACGAGGGGAGTCAGTGTACTCAGGATTTTTGAGGATAGACGCCAGACCAACGGTAGAGCGGACAGCATTTGGGACTTCGATACCCACCAGTGACTTTCCAGGGATAGGAGCTTCAATACGAATTGAGCTGGCTTTGAGAGCGAGCTGAAGCTCTTGCTGCAGAGCAACGATACGAGAGATACGCACACCTTGAGCTGGCTTTAGTGAGTAGCGGGTGATAGCTGGCCCGCTTTCCACTGCATCCATTTCAACATTAATACCGAATTCTTTAAGAGTACGTTTGATAGTGAGTGAATTTGCTTTTACGTCTCCAGCCACTGCCTTGCCAGCGTCTTTCTTAAGGAGTGAAAGTGACGGGGGGATGTAGGGGCCGCTAAAGTTTTTGACCACAATATCAGCAATATTTTTTTCTGAAGCCAAGGCACTACCAATTTTTTCGGCCACTGTCTGGAGACCTTTCTTAGATTCTTCGTTCTCGCTTGATTCTTTTGCTATTGGTTCAGTTTCTGTCTCAGGGGTCGTTTCATCAAAAGGTAATTCAAGATCAAGGTCTAGTAGCTCTTCATCTTCAAGAAGTGCGTCTTCGTCAGTTTTGCGAAGTCGAGGGAGACGAAGGCCGGTATTAAAGATAAGAAAGGTACCAATCATAATAAGCCCAAAGAGCAAAATGCCAGCCACCATTTCTCCAACCAAGAAGGTGAGTGGATAGCTGAGTGCGAGTCCGGTCATGCCACCGAGTCCTTGTGTGTAGAGTTCAAGCGCAGCCAAGAGTGCTACAAAGAAAAGTGAGATACCAAGTATTTTTGAAGTACTCACCCGCTCATCGTCGCGCGGGTTCATGAGCACAAATACATAGAAGGCAGAAGCGATAGGGGCCAGCCATGCTCCGGTACCAAAAAGCCAGGAGAGACCAATCTCAGTATAAGTGCCTGCCCGTCCGGCAAAGCCCAAAAGGGAGAAGAGGAAGAAGATGCCGATGACGCCCACTGTCACCGCAGCAATAGCCTGACGAGCCTGTGGTGAGAGATCATCAAACAAAGGAGCTCGCTCCTTAACTTCCATAACAGTACGTTTTTTACGGGCCATAATACTTACAAATATAACTAGAGGGAATACGCCCATTCTACCACGAAGGGGTATAAGAACCTTGGGGAAAGTGAGCTTCTGTATTAGTAAATCAGGAGCCTTCCGCAAGTGACATACCAGCAGTCAAGACACACTTTAAAGCAAAACGAACTACCCAAAGTATTCTGAAGGACACCCGCCTGACCTTGTAAATCCTTGCTTTGTCCCTTATACTAATAGGAGACAATTATCTATTAGACAAGAAGTGAGTGACCGAGAGAAACAACTTATAAGACAATAAAGAGACATCATGGACAAAGATAACGTCTTCGCGATTAAAAGACTTGCTGCCAACAATGAGTACTACAGTAACGTTTTCAAAAAGACAGAAAGAACTGTCTCGGTTGTATTTTATATATTGTCTTATATAGAGCGAAAGCAAGAGACAGAGTTTCACATTAAGACACTAAGCGACAGAGCAATGGCTGTCCATGAAGCATCCTTAGCGACACTCTCGCTCTTTGAGTATGAGGCTCGCGAAAAGATATTTCCATTCCAGCAGTCGCTCGTAGCTTTGGAGGGCTCACTTCGTATTGCCAATGCCGCGCGTGTACTCAACGACGAAGTACTAGCCCTGCTTCTTTCTGAAGTAGATCTCGTGCAGCGGTATCTCCGCAACCACTTTGTGGGCGCTATTCCATTGACTATGCGGGGAAGTGATGATGACAATCTAACCGGTATGCTTAAGCGTCCATCTCGTCCGTCTGTGTCTACCACTAATCGCGCTTCTGCACGTATCAATATTCCTAAAGGAGACATTAGTTCCGATGCGCACATGGTTTATAGTCAGCTTGTGGACAGAGCCGCTCGCATAAAGACAGTCCTTGAAGCCAAACCTGCTGCCACCATCAAAGACATTTCAGAAGTAATCACCGATGTGAGTGAAAAGACAATTCAACGTGAGCTCAATAGTCTTATAGAAAAAGGACAAGTTATTCGAGAAGGAGAAAGACGTTGGTCTAAATACTCTGTAGCGGTGAAGTAGTAAAGGTGTCTCTAAAGCTTATTAAGGACAGTACGTCTTAAAAGACTTCACTACTAATTTCAGTGCTATCACTTCAGGCCAAGAAAGCATTCCTCACAAAACTTGTCTGTACGGCTCTAAAATACAGCTTAAAACCTTACTTGCTAAGGCATGGTATCTGTTATCTAATGCTTTTTTGAGCGTAAGGAAGCATTGTCTGTATCGTCATCACAGGCAGACAGAAAGAAGCAGTTTTATTGACGTTTTTGGTACTTTCACGTATCGTAGCGTCTGTAGCTTAAGGCACTAGGGCTTTGTATATCAATAGATTTTGGTTCTACCATTACTCTCGCGATAATCCACACTCCGCTGCTTTATTGGCTACTCCAAGCCTCAAAACTTGGTATACTGCTAGTCATGCGCTCGTGCGCTTTTTTCTAAAGTGTTGAAGGTCAGTCTGGAGTCCAGATTTCACCTCACACTACGACTTAGAAAAGCACGACGTTATGAACGTTCTTTGTTAGACACATAAGACCAAAAGTCTTTGTGGACTACGTAGGAAGCTACCTAGTTTTCATATCTAAAATAAACCACCTCGTGTGCTGGTGTTACTTTTTGTGCGATTACTCGTACATTAGTAGGAAGCACACACCCCGCCTGACTTTTTCCGCCACGGCCGCAACAAGCTAGATACTCGGTCCCAATTTACAGCTAACCTCTACGTCGCAAGATGTAGAGTTAGTGATATTTTGTAAGGTGGTCTGATAAGCCACTTTATGAATATGAATTAATTCATATTATCAGCAGTTATCAAATTAACGTTTACGCAAGTAGACACGCTCTATTAATAAAGAGCACAACAAATTACTTATATATGACTATTGCAAAAGATTTTGCATCAAAGGCAGCAGTTGCTTTTGTTGCAGTTGCGATGATCTTCTCAATGATTGCTCCTGCTGCGCAGGCACAGTCTACAGAGGACTTGCAAACAATGATTAACACCCTCCTCGCACAGATCGCTTCACTCCAATCACAAGTTGGTGGAAGTACTGGAGCAGGTTCAACTAGTGGAGCTTCATTCTGCCCATACACATGGACACGTGACCTCTCTGCTGGAGACACAGGAGCTGATGTAATGAAACTACAACAGTTCCTAAACTCAGATGCTGATACACGAGTAGCAGCAACTGGAGCAGGTTCAATGGGAATGGAGACTGAGACTTTCGGACCAGCTACAGCAGGTGCTGTATCTAAGTTCCAAGTTAAGTACCGAGCTGAGATTCTTTCACCAAACGGTCTAGTGAATCCAACTGGTTACTTCGGTGCTTCTTCTCGAAACAAGGCTAACTCACTTTGCGCTACAGCAGTTGTAACACCAGGTGAGGAAACTGAGGAAGGAGAGGAAGAAGAAGAGGAATCAGGTGAACTCTCAGGTGAGGCTTCACTCGATAACTTCGAAGTAGCTGACGGTGAATCATCAGTAGAAGAAGGCGACGCAGATGTTGTTGTTGCTGAACTTACTGTTGAATTTGCTGACGGAGACGCTTCAATCTCACGATTGGACATTACTCTAGATGGTACAAACTCATCTGCAGAACCATGGGATGCTTTCGAAACTCTATCACTTTGGGTAGATGGCGAGATGGTAGCTGAAATGGACGCTGCTGATGAAGATGACTACCTCGATGAAAATGCAGGAGAAATTCGTTTCTCAGGTCTTGACATCGTTGCTATGGAAGATGAAGAACTCGAGATTCTCGTAGGTGCTTCAATCCAAAACAATCTTGATACAGAAGAAATCACAGAATGGACTGTTGGTGTTTCATCAATGCGTTTCTTTGACGCTGATGGTGTAGCAACTACAGAGTCAGATCCTGCTGATGCTGAAACTTCATCATTCGATATTGACCTAGCAGGATCAGATGAAGAATTGAATCTTTCACTTGCTTCATCAAATCCAGATGCTACTGATATCGTTGTTGATACAGATACAGACACTAACGACGTAACAGTTATGGTGGCTGACATCGAAGCTGAGGACAATGATATTGAACTCAATACAGTTGTTGTTAAGCTTGATATCACAGGCGGTTACAGTACTACAACAGTAGCGACTGTAGTTGACGAAGTTCGTGTTGTTATCGATGGTCAGGAATTCACAGCTGAGGCTGTTGGTACTGAAAACGACTACGATATTGCAGCAGATGATGATACTCCAGCTGGAGCTACTGGTATCTCAGAAGGATACTCAGAACTTGCTAACGCTGCAGGAACATCAACATGGTACTTCTTTGATATCGACGGCGATGTAACAATCGACGAAGATTCAGAAGTTGCAATGGAAGTAGTTGTTGACCTCAACGACACTGACGATGCATACCAATATCCAAATGGAACTACTATCAAGGCTTCTGTAACTTCAGTTGAACGTGGACAATGGGATGCTGAAGGAGCTGAGGATCTTGATACAGCTCAATTTGGTGGAACAGCAGTGGGTGATACACACACACTAGTTGCTGAGGGTATCCTTGTACCAGTAGACGGCTTCTCTTCAGAAGTTGATACACTTGGACAAAACGATACTATCGGCGAGTTCACACTTGAGTTTGAAGTTACAGCTGTAGAAGATGACTTCTACGTAACTGAATTCGCAAGTACAACAGCTTCAACACAAGGTGTACAATTCACTGTTGATGGAGTAGTTGGAACAGGTTCAGTATCAGCTTCACTTACTTCAACAGCTGATGAAGACTCAGTAGGAGTATTCACAATTCGAGAAGGTGAGACTGAGACATTTACACTTGTTGTAACTGTAGACCCACAAGCAACTGGTACTTTCCGAGTACAACTTGACGAAGTGTGGTATTCAGCAGCAACAAACGGCCTCGGTGGAGCGGC
>JAKFXN010000006.1 GCA_021731405.1 Candidatus Parcubacteria bacterium
GCTTATAGCGGTTGTTCTCCATTACGACGTCAAAGGTCTTTGTCTTTGAGCCTGTTGTTATGCCTCCACCTTGAACAACGATGTATGACGCGCCGATCAAGGCAATCGCTATAATGCTGGCTGCGATAGTGAGTTGATTATTTGCTTTCATAGATGTGACCAGTGACTGTCTAACATTTTAAGTTGGACAGATGAATGGATATTGTAATTTTTTACCAATAATAAGAATTGAATACGTTAATAGTCCGATACCGATAAGACTGAGTTCTTCGCCACGAAACGGTAATATCGTCAGTAGTCCAGCTGCGCCAAATGAAGTCAGTACAGTCGAAAGAATAAAGGTACCGCACGCTGCACAGCCAATACCGAAAAGACCGCTAATTAGACCGCCCAGACTTGATGAACCTGCACTGACTGAACCTCTAATACTACGAACAGTGCTGATATAGAAACCAAGTAAGGCGAAGTTTATTCCGAACAGCACTGCGATAGTAATAGTGGTGACCGCTGATAAACCACTGAAATTTGTCAGTATAGATCCGTATAAACTACCAACAAAAACTATCTTTTCTGAGATCGTAGCAGTGGGTTCACTTAAGACAGTCGAGATGAGTAGCCGATTTTGAATTAATACCGTAAAGCTAAAAACCAAAAAGGCTATGCTAACAGCACTAAAAGCTACCCATGGTCGTTGTAGTGATGTCCCGATGACATTTAAGACACGGGGGCTATTGGGGCTTTTTAGCAAGTTCGATAAGTTGCTTAATTGCTTCATACGGTTGTGCTCCATTAATTGGGAACTTACGTCCATCTGCTGTCACCAAAATACTCCACGGTGTTCCGCTACCACCAGTGGCAACAGCATCCTCAACCTGTGATTTAATACGGTCGTCAAATTCACCGCTTGTGAAGCACTTCTGAAACTCTGCTTCATTGAGACCAAGATCGCGAATAATTTTTGGAATAACTGTTTCAATGTCAGTACGGTTGTTAGATTGTGTGACGGCAAAGTAACTATCACTAAATTTCCAAAAGGCTTCATTGCCTCCTAATTTTGCAGCACACTCAGAAGCAACTGCTACAGCTTGTGCTTTTACAGGGTGTAGTTGCTCAAGCGGAAATTGCCGAAACACCCACGCCACTTCACCCGATTCACCATACTCATCCATAACTTTCTGCATCGTCTGATGAATAACTTTACAGAAGGGGCATTCAAAATCTGAATACTCGACGATTTTTATTGGTGCATCAGGGTTACCACGAATATGATCAGCACTCGTCACGGGCGAAATGGCGTCAAGGTTGCCCTTTGGTGCTGGTTGAGCACTTGGTGTGGGAATTGGTTGATTCCCAGCCATCGGCATGCTCGACTTTCCCGTACTCATATAGAGTGCGACTGAAATAAGTCCTCCAGCTATTACAATCGCTATTGGGATGGCTAGATTTTGAAGTTGATTAAATTTTGATGTATTTGCGGCTGATTGATTTAATTGTTCATCCATGTGAATAGAAGTTAGAAAATAACGTCATAACAGTAAAAAGCAAAATGTAAAAACACCTGCTCAAATAAACGCGATGTTAGAACGTCTTAGGATGGAGGATGCCTCGCGCGAAGGCTAAACGCAGTGGATTATATGTTAGCAATTCAGGATGCTCTCTGGTGTACTGACGGTAGCGGAGCGCAATGAGGGTAAAGCTGGGTTTTGGTAGGGGGAAGAAATCAGATAAAACAAAAGTGGCTGCCAAGCTGATGATAAGGAGTACAAAAATATCTTGGGAACTCTGTGGTATCCCAACAAAAGTACTCTTCCATAGCTCCATGTGGTCACTTCCACCAGTCTCGCAACAATTGCTGAGCGAAGCATCGTGAGAAGCATGAGTACTCATTGCACCCATATCCGCATGAGCTGGCATGACGTGAGCAAAGCTGACACAAAGAAAACCAACAATTAAAGAGGTTAAAATCACCTCACTAAAAAGTGTTTTGATTTTCCTCCTCAAAGGTTGGGTAACGGTCTTCATAATTCAATTTTAACATACTCTAAGACTTGTAGTAATTAAGCCTTTTTATGATTCAAATCAAATCTATTACACTTCACCCAATTCAATTTGCTTTTGTTTGAGACAGATTCCACCTTTAAAGCAGGAAATGATTTCTCTCTTTTCCTCAATCGAACCTTCTTTCAGTAAAAACTTTATATATCTTTTAACATCAATATCACCTACCTCAAAGTTAAGGTCTTGTCCTAGTAGCGACGCTTCGAACTTCTTGTATCTAGTCACTTCAGCCACAATCTGCTTTTTCACAGACAGTTCGTTCACCTCTACCTTATCCACCAGAGCTTGAAGTTGTTTGATAAGTTCTGTTTCAGAAATATAACCGCACTTGCAGTTCTTATCCCTCGCCTTGGTACATCCATAGTAGACATGAGCATTAACTTTGCCATTTTTAAGCTTCTTATACTTCTCATCAGCACTAATACCAGAACCACATAAGCCACAGGCCATCAATCTAGTAAACGCAAATTCTTTCTCTTGTCTGGTCTTCAGTTCATTTCCTTTAAGTTGAGATTGAACCATTTCAAACAACTCTTTCGAGATAAGTGGTTCATGTTTGCCTTTGTACCAGTTACCAGAGTTTTTCGGATACTCAAACTCACCATGATAGAAATTATTTTCAAGAAGTTTATAAATATTACCCAGACTTAAGTGCTTCTTTCCACAAGCAGTTCGGAAATTTAAATCATGTCTCAGCCAGTGATACACCTTCCTACCACTCCACCTCTCGTATGCTACCTTCTCAAATACCTTCTTTATGGTTTCTCCTCGTTCTGGGTCTATATAACACTCACACTTTCTATCGTTACGGATTTCTTTGAGATACCCTGTTGGAGCTGGTGCAGGCCACAGGCCCATCTCAACTCTCGTTTTAAGTCCTCGCTTTACATTGATACTTTTATTGTCGTTCTCAAGTTTAGCTTGTGAACAAAGAATCATCAGAAGGAACTTTTCATTTGGAGAGTTTTTGAAGTGTTGTCCATGAGTGCGTATTTCCATCAAAAGTTTCTGGTCCATTAAATCGACGATACTCCCTAAGTCACCAGCATTACGGGAAAGTCTATCGGGTGCCCAGGTGAGAATGCCATTAAATTTTCCTCGTCGTACGTCCTCAAGTATTTCTTTGTACACTGGTCGCTGTCCAGACTCTTTGGCGGAATGTGACTCTCGCCGTATTTCAGCCACATCTAATCCATCACGTTCAGCTAACTCTAGCATCTCCTTTACTTGGGAATCAATTGAAAGAACTTGGCGCTCTTCAGACTCGGTTGATTTGCGAGCATAGAGTACATACCTAATCTTTTCAGGCATGACTATTTGCTCGGTTTTTATGCGGGCTGATGTATATGTTTCCATCATTAATTGATGACAGAACCGCACGAGATGTATAGCTATGCAGACTAAAGAAAACGTCACATACTCGCTTATGCGCCTTAGCAGAAGCTTAATACAGCGTTAGGATAGGTGCCAAATAGCGATAAATACGCTATTATGTTCATTACAAATCAGACCTAACCCGACAGCTTTTGCTGGCGGTATGGTCGCAAATACCGTCCAAAGTAAACAACTCCTAATCAGAGCTACTTTGGACGGTCATATCGGGAAACTGGTATGGGTATTGCCTCACGGGGCGTATCGGCCTGGTTAGGAGCTTTTTGCTACCTGACCGACCACTCTAAATCCGTCCAAAAAATATGAATACACAAAACCCCTCCCCCGAGGAGGTCGCTTTACTTATAAGTAAGCGTCTTAAAAAGTTCTGGGGTTACGGTAACCTCAAAGGCTCAGTTTGGCTTATCGGTATGGAAGAAGGTATCGGAGCTGACGAAGACTTTCCCATTACTCGCTTTGAATCAACAAGTGGTAAGGAAGTAGTAGACATCACCTACAATACTGCCGAAGACCATAATCGTTGGTTTAAAACTGGAGCCGCAACTCAACGCACGTGGCGACCATTAATTTTTATACTGCTTTATCAAAAGCTCGGTCGTGTCCCGACACTCGAAGAGATTCGTGACTACCAAATCAATCACTTTGGTCGAAGAAATTCAGACCACGCCATTTTAGAATTAATGCCCTTACCCGCACGTTCACTCAAAGCTTCCGATTGGATATACAGTGACGTACAACTTAAAGGACTTAAGAATCGCAAGGAATATCTGGCGACATATAAACCAGAGCGAGTAAAACTTCTGCAAGCACTTATAGAAAAACACCAACCGAAGTTGGTGCTATTCTATTCACGAAGCTATCTCCCTGACTGGCAATCAATTGTTCCTAAAACACTTAAGGAAGTGATTCCTGAGAAACTGCATATCGCTAAGGTTGGTAATACTAACTACGCTGTGACCGCTCATCCTGTCAGTCATGGACTATCGACCAAAGACTGGGAAATGATTGCTCGCAAAGTACTTTAGTTGTCATCAAGATCATCGACATAAACCATATCAATATTCGTAATGACTGCGGGCTGATTGGTTTTGAACGACATCTTCTCTCTTGGCTTGATATACGACTTTTTGTTGTTATTAAGCCAGTATTCAATCGCTCGCAGATTACCGTTGTTAATGTGAGCAATCAGCTTACTCTCAGCTAAGTCGCTAACTGAATTAACGCCGTGCTGCATTGCCTCTTCAACTGCCTGCTTGAACTCAGAATCATCCTTGAGCCACGTATAGAACGTATTACGCGCAATCCCGACTCTCTCACAGGCAATTGAAACATTTGGCACACTACGGAGCTGTTCGAGTATCGGTGCTTGTTTGCGGGATTTCTTCATCTGGTTTGATGACGACTGCCTTTTGTCCTGTTAATGCTTCAAAGCGTTTGATAGTCAGGTCACAAAACGCTGGTTCAAGTTCTACTGCAAACACTAGTCGCTTGAGTCCTTCAGCCGCTATAAGCGTACTGCCCGAACCAGAGAAGCTATCAAGAATGATTTGTCCTTGCTTAGTACAACGTCGAATCGCTTTCTCATACAGCTCAGGTGGTTTCATCGTACTGTGTTCGTACTCAGAGCCCGGGAGACGCTTTATGAGCCATAAATCAAGATTGTTGAGCATTTCGTTACCCGTACCAGCTTCAAGATTCATCACTTCATTGAGCTTGGTATGTGGCTTTGTAAGAGCTGGCTTACCTTTGACTCCATACACGCACGGTTCGTAGCATTTATTGAAAGCCACACCTGGGGTCGGATTGTGTCCGTTTTTAACCCACAGACAGACTCGCTTGTTTTGAATACCAAGCTCGTGATACAGCGTCTGAATTGCCCATATATACACTTGGTCGCACCAGTAAAAGACGTGAGTGTCTGGCTTGGTGAATGGTAGAGCGGCTACCATGCTGGCTCGAAGAAACGCAACGTACTCATTATCCGATTTACTGTCGTTCACAGTTCCGCCGTACGACTGTTTGCCACCAATACCTTTGTTGTAGTCAATGGAAATGTTATAGATTGGATCACTCATGATCATATCAGCTCGTTCATCACCACATAGGCGAGCAATCGTTTCTGGTTTAGTGGAGTCACCACAGATAAGGCGGTGTTCTCCGAGCAAGATGAGGTCACCCAGCTTCGTGACTGGCTTCTTATCTTTTTTCTTCGGTTCAACAAAATCAAAGGCTTCTTGTTTTGGCTTTCTATCCCAAAGTCCATCAAGTGCTTTGTAGTCGAAGCCGACATCGAGGAGTAAAGTGAGTTCAATTGCTTCAAGCTTCTCGTAGTCAAACTCACCAGTGTTCTTATTTAAACGTAAATTGAGTTCCTTTTCTCGCTCAACGTCATTCATCGTAATGAAGATAACTGGCACCTCTTTGTACCCAAGTGACTTTGCGACTTCAAGGCGGAAGTGTCCTGCAATCAGAATACTTTCCCGCCCTTTGGCGTTATTACATATAAGCGGGTCAACCATACCGAATCGTTCGATACTGGTCTTGAGTTGTTCTGTCTGCTCCTTCGTGTGTTTGCGGGGGTTGTACTCATTGGGGTTAATGGTTTCAATGGGTACGTAGGTTACGGCAAGAGAATCGGGTTTCATAAAATTTAATTAGTTTGATTAATTGAGCGATGGCCATCGCGGCGCGCGGGGATATAGAAAAACCCACACTTACGTGTGAGTGTATTCAAAATAACGAATGCTTATGCGTCGTCTAAAAGACCTCTTTAGCCTTCCACTTTTCCACCTAACCGTTCCGCTGTTCGTTCAACAATTTTACGAATCAAAGATAACTCCAGCCAGTCATATTTCTCATGTAACTTACCCATGATGACCTTATCGTATGGGTCTTTATTATTTCGCTTTCCGTCTTGATGAAGTTGTTTGTATAAATTATAGATTTCAAGGTCACGCTCAAACTCAACCCACGGCTTACTCTTGCCTTGATAGTCTGGTAGATACTTCTGGTCTTGAGCAATGAAATCCCAACTAGCCATAATGTCTTCTTTCTTGGTGAAACCTTTAAGTTTGATGAGAAGCTCAAGTTCATTGGTCTTGTGGTGTCGTGCCAAACGAACACTAAAGTTACTCTGCGGTAATTCTTGTCGTCCACGGAATACGTAGAATTCAAGGAAGTACTTGAACTGCTGGTCTTTATGGTCAAGTTTGTAGTGTTCAAGAATCTCACGAAACACTCCGCCATACATTGGTGGCAAATAGCCATCTCGTAAATCTTCTAAAGCCATGAACTCGTCATACGTAAGCTTCTCCTTACCTCCACTGATAGCTAACTGTTTTGCTTTATACTCTTCACCTTGATTCATCTCTGAATAGCGGTTCCAGTATGTTTCTCGCCACGCTTCGTATTCGTCATTAGTAGCAAAGCCCTCAATCGGCACAGGACAGCTCACTTCTTCAAACCGCTTACGTAGCCAATTGATACGCTCAATAAACCATGAGTCTCGAATCATGGCTTGGATTTGATAGTACGGTTGGTTATAAACCGTACGTTGTTTTTTAGGGAGTTTTTGAGTCACTCCCTCTAGTGTATGTGAAATAACCATGCCTGCAATGGCAGATATATAGCGATATGTAACGAGCTTTCATTTCCCAACCACTCCGATACAATTACCTCATGTTAGGAGCAATTATTGGCGATATAGCGGGATCTACTCGTGAATTTGAACAAGACAAGTCTTTTCCGACTGAGCTATTTCCTGTCGGAAGCCATATCACTGACGATACCATCCTAACCCTTGCTACTGCCGAAGCCTTACTCCGTCGAAACGAAAGCATTACCTACGGTGACATGTATTACCAATATGCTAATCGCTATCAAGGGAGCCAATACAGTTACGGTGATAGATTCCTGACTTGGGTAAAGCAATCACGACCAAACAGCCTTGCTCCCGCTTATAACAGTCTTGGTAATGGTTCAGCTATGCGTGTTGCTCCGATTGGTTGGTTCTTCAGGACTCTAGAAGAGACTCGTGCGGAAGCTAGGCTATCCGCTATACCGACCCACAATCACCCTGAGGGAATAAAAGGTGCTGAAGCAGTAGCGAGTGCCATCTTTCTTGCTCGTACTGGTAGCACCAAAGACGAGATTAAAGAATACTTAGAAACTGAGTTCGGCTATCGTCTCAGTCGCTACTACGAAGATGTACGTGATGATGCGTATTTTCTTGAAACTTGTCCTGAGAGTGTAGAAGAAGCGATTATTGCTTTCTTATCTTCTAAGTCATTTGAAGACGCTATCTACAAAGCAATTGCTTTGGGCGGTGATGCTGACACACAGGCGAGTATCGCAGGTGCGATAGCTGAAGCGTTTTACTTACCCCAACATACACTAGAGAACGTCAGAACTCATCTCACACCTGAACAAGTGCCGATAATAGAAGCGATTTTAATTTGAAATTAGTCCATGATTGGATTGCTGCAATTAAAAATCAATGTCTTCATAACCGTTGTATTTATTTACCGTGAGAGTATACTCGATTATGAAATATGGCCTCACTTATAGACAAAATTGATGTTATAAATGCAAAAATTAACAAGAACATCGTTCTCCTTGCGGAAAAAGAACGCGGTTTAGCTTCACAATCAATTTTAGATGACTTACGTGACTTAGTTGAGCATACTGCTGTCTTAATTTTTAAAGGCCCTGATTCTGAGATTGGATTTGATCTAATAAAGGAAAGTCTTAACCATATTCGAGAGTTTTCTAAATACAGCTTCCTTTATAAACTGCACAGTAGACTGAACCTAGCTATTTCTCATTATGAACCTAATGAGAGCGATGCTGAAATGCTGATGTTGAGCTATATGCACAACTTGTTCCTTATCAAAAAGTTCTACATAGAAATATATAAACACCACATACTTCAAGATTTAAGGAACTATCCTTTAAATCTCGATCCAGGTCTTTCAAACTATTACAAGGCAATCATTGAAAAGATTAACGCCAATGATTATGAGGCAGTGTCCGACAGAAATGATTTTTATATTGACCGAGTAAAACCTCTAATTATTGAGAATGATCTTTACTATGAGGTAACCTTTAGGCCTGCGACGAACAATTTTGCTAAGTTCAATAAAACAGTTGCCTATACTAAACAAAGAATTACAGCAAACTATGCTCTAAGACTCACTTTAGCTAAAACACAAATAAATGTATTCGATACAAAATCACGAGCATTGATTATCTTGGATTATGAAATCTCCATACGACCTTGTGAGATACAACATCTGGGAATGATTTTTAATCGAAGCTTCACATTCAATAGTAGAAAGGGAGAGTACCCAAACCTTATGGAAGCTCTTAAAATTGGGCAGTTTACATTATTAGAAGCTGTGATGCTACCTGAACAAAGATACGAGAAATTCAAGGAATTTTTAAGAAAGGATACTAATTCAGTAAAGATTCAGTACGTTCTTGATAAATGTCGAGGAATTATCCTAAACAAGGGAGATGGAACGAATGTGTTGCGATACCTTCTTGCTAACCTAAACAATGTAGTAATAAAAAATCAACTCTTTCATAATTCAAGTGGAATACTTTCAGGACTGTATTTAAAGAATGGGTGTAAGGTATTTGACGACATGCCGTTTTGTTCGTCGTTGAAATATCATAACCCTACTAAGCTCTCCCTTATGGACTGCATAGAACCCGAAGGTAGAGCACATGAGTTTTTTGCTAGACGGGTGAGTCAGAATATTAGAACTAAAAAGATTCTATATACATCAATTGATGAGCTAAGCCAAACCTATGATATCGATAAGGAAATAGCTATTTTCAATTCAAAAATTTGGCGAGGACACAGACCTGACCGTGAACTTAAAAAGTATTCTAAGTTTATCTATGAGCATGGTACTGAAAATGATTGCCACCAGATACATACTAAACTCCTAGAGTTATCTCAATCAGGAATCGAGGATTATCAAGTACTCATTGATTTATGGCTAGGTCAGCAAGACATCGAGATTATTGATTCCAATCAGAAACGCCAAGTATTGAGGGATCTTTTTGCAGGATCTCACGTGGCACTTATTTATGGGTCAGCAGGTACTGGAAAAACTCGAATGATTGAATATATTGATGACGTTTTTCTTGCTGAAAAGAAAGTGTTTCTATCCAATACAAATGCATCTGTAAATAATCTTAAAAACAGAATTGGTGAAAGCGATAAACACACCTTCTCAACGATTGCTTCGTATTTATACAATATCGATGATTACGATAAGACAGATATATTATTTATCGACGAATGCAGCACGGTATGCAACGACGATTTACTACAAATTTTAAACTATAAAAAGTTTAATAAAATTGTCCTTGTTGGAGATGTGTACCAGATTGAGTCAATTGACTTTGGTAACTGGTTTTACTTATGTAAAAATTTACTCCCCACACATTGTGTCTTTGAACTTGATGATACTCACCGGACCAGAAAAGAAGATCTTAAAAATTATTGGAATGCTGTGCGTAATTCTGATGAGAGTGTCCCCGAGATTGCATCAAGAGGTCACTTCACCAAACCAATTGATCAGTTCGTAAAAAGTTATACGACTAGCGAAGATCAGATTGTGCTGTGTCTAAACTATGACGGTTTATATGGAATTAACAACTTGAATAAATTACTTCAGGAAAAGAATCCCAATGAAGGAATAGATTGGGGAGTTCACAGCTATAAAGTTGGTGATCCAATTATCTTTACTGAGTCGTCAAGATTCGCTCCTGTTTTGTATAACAATTTAAAGGGACACATAGCAAAAATTACTCCTAACGGCACAGAGATACAGTTTGAGGTAATAATTGCATATACACCTAATCCATTTGATGCATACAGCCGAAATGTAGAGCTACTAGAGAATCTGCCTGATGGTAAATCAAAAATTAGATTTTCTGTAAATCGTCTAGAGAACGTCGATGAGGATTTAGATGATTCTGATAGAATGGTGCCGTTCCAAGTATCTTATGCTACATCAATCCATAAAGCTCAAGGTCTTGAATATAAAACAGTAAAGCTTGTTTTTGTTGATGAAGTACAAGACATGGTTACTCATAGTATCTTCTATACAGCCATAACGAGAGCCAAAGAAAACCTTGAAATTTACTGGTCTCCTGAAACAGCGAGTAAAGTCTACGAAAAAATTAAATCAAATCTTAATCAACAAGACGCGAATATATTTAGAAATAAGTTTGGATTATAAGAAAAGAACCGACCTATCACAGTTGTGTAAAAAGTGTCACTTTTGTCACTTATTAATGAGCACGAGACCCTTCGATTTCTGAACCTTGGAGATAGCTAAACGGTCAAGCCCTGCTTGACCGTTTACGGTTCTTGCCCGAGACCGCCCGCCAAAATAAAAACACCCACATTTGTGGGTGTTTTTATTTGTGTTTGATTACTGATTAAGCACTGTCGAGATAAGCTGCTTAACCGAGGCAAGTGACTGCGCACCATTTATTGGATACGTCTTCCCGTCTGGCCCTATCAAGATACTCCACGGCGTTCCTGTTCCCCCAGTCTCACTTGCATTGGCGATATCTGATGAAATTTGTTGTTGGTACTTGTTGGTTACTTGGCAACTTTTGAAAACAGCCGTATCAAGTTTTAGTTCAGTAGCAATCTGTGGAATTACCACCTCAAGGTCAGTTCGATTATTTGTGAGAGTCAATTCAAAGTAGCGGTCAGCGAATTTCCAAAATGTCTCGTCCCCTCCTTGCTCAGCCGCACACTCAGAAGCCAGCGCAGCTGCATACGCCTTTACGGGATGCAGTTGTTCAAGCGGATATTGTCTGAACACCCAAGCCACTTCCCCTTCGCTGTACTCATCCATCAGCTCTCGCATCGTGTTATGGAAGCGTTGGCAGAACGGACATTCAAAATCTGAGTACGTCACAATAGTAATCGGTGCATCAATTGGCCCTCGCACATAATCTTCTTCAGTCACACTGCGAACTAGATTTGTTTTATCCGCCGGCGGCGTCACTACAGGCTTTACTTCTACCGCCGGATTTTTTGCCAAACTCAGATAAATAGAGGTGGCCACAAGGAGACTCCCAAGCACAATCGAAATTGGTATGGCGTAAGGATTTGGCTGCTTATACGTACTTTGTTGTTCTTCCATGACAGATTCAATTTTACACTTGTAACCAAAGCACCAACTTGTGCTTTTAAGCAGTATATCGCAACCAAGAATTTTATGCTGCTTATCAGGTATGATACTGTTTTTGTATGTCTACAAATCCCTTGTCTACTTTTTATGCGCTTTTGGGTAATACCTTAATCGCAAGTATCACCAATGCCTTTATCTGGTTTACTGTCACCTTCTGGGCGTATCTAGAGACAGAATCTGTACTGGCTGTTTCATATGTAGCCGGTATTTTTACTGTTCTCAACATGGTTTCGTCGGTCTTTTTTGGAGGTATCGTAGATCATAATCGTAAGAAAACCGCTATGGTTTATTCGAGTATTGCCTCACTTATATTTTACATTCTTGGTGCCTTAGTATTTTTCCTAGCCCCTTCAGAAAACTTCAGCAGTCCGGGAGAACCCTTCTTTTGGTTCTTTGTGATACTCCTTATTATGGGAAGTGTAGCTGGAAACTTGCGCATGATCGCACTTTCTACCAGCGTGTCCCTTTTGTTTACTGCTCACAAAGACAAAGCGAATGGACTTATTGGAGCAGTACAAGGCGTCTCATTCGCCGTAACTTCTATCTTGAGTGGAATCACGATGGGTTTTTATGGGATGGGTACTGCTCTTTATATGACCCTAATTGCGAGCACCATCGCGCTTATACATCTCTGCTTTGTATCCTTACCAGAACCAACCATACTGCACGATAGTGAAACACCTAAAAAACTCGACTTGAAAGGAACATGGTTTGTAGTACTCGGTGTATCAGGTCTCCTTCCTCTTATTTTCTTTACCACCTTCAACAACTTCCTTGGCGGGGTATTCATGGCACTCATGGATGCGTATGGACTTTCGCTTATGTCGGTTGAGGCTTGGGGAACCATGCTTTCGTTTTTGAGTATTGGTTTTATTGCGGGAACAAGTTTTATTGCCAAGTTTGGCTTAGGAGCAAATCCCCTGAAACGCATGTTACTGGTAAACGTCATTGTTTGGACAACGTGTATTTTTTTCACCATCCAACCATCAATTCTTTTGCTGGGAATCGGAATGCTTATCTGGATGACATTTGTGCCGTTTATCGAAGCAGCAGAGCATACAGTAATTCAACAAGTAGTTCCTTTTGAGCGACAAGGGAGAGTCATCGGATTTGCCCACAGTATTGAGTCCGCAGCCACTCCAATTACCACGTTCCTTATTGGACCAATTGCTCAATTTATCTTTATTCCGTTTATGACCACTGGGGCTGGAGTACTCTTGATTGGCGACTGGTTTGGTACGGGTGCAGACCGAGGGATTGCCCTTGTATTCATTATCTCCGGCTTCCTTGGACTGATTGCTACCCTCCTCGCTTTCCATTCTCGCTCATACAAAAAACTCTCCGCTCATCTTATAAAGCAGGCCGTGGATTCTAAGGCTCTCTAAATTATTCTTTACTTGAGCAATTAATCATCCAGCATACGCCGAACTTATCGACGCATGACCCAAAATAATCACCCCAAAACATTTCTTGCATTGGCATATCAATCTTGCCCTCAAGTGAGAGCGCTGCAAATAACGAATCCGCCTCACCCTTAGTATCTGGTTCAAGATTAATGTAGGCATTGTTACCCATAGCCACCTTGAAGCCCATTGATTGTGGTGCGTCTGAGCCCATGAGTACAAAATCTCCAAAAATCGGGAGAGCCACATGCATGACGAGATTTTTGTCTTCCTCACTAAGTTCTGGTGCCCCTTCTTGTGGTGGCACTTCCCCCATTCTAGCGATTGGTGCTACAAATTCCGTACCAAATACTTGCTTGTAGTAATTGAATGCTTCTTCGGTGCCACGCTCGAAGTTGAGATAAAGACTAACTTTTGCCATATCAATGTTACTTATTCTTTTAGGCTTTAAGTGTACTCCCGTAAAGATAAGCTGTCACATATAAAAAGCCTCGAATCAGATTCGAGGCTTTTTATTATTTGACTGACTTTACGCGAGCGGTCAGGCGAGACTTCTTGCGAGCAGCTGTGTTGTCTTTGATGACACCACGCTTTGCTGCCTTATCAATCGCTTTGTATGCTTGTGGCAAAAGTTCTTTTGCTTTTGCAGCATCTCCAGCTGATACAGCTTTGTTTACACTTTTAACGACATCACTCATAACGCTTTTTCGGCGAACGTTGAAGATGTGCTTCTTTTTTGACTGGCGATTAGCCTTTTCTGCTCCTTTAGTTATCGGCATATGATTTATTTAACGTGGCAGCACTATACGGTATTGGGAACAAAAAAGCAAGATATTTTCATTATCTAGGCTACTTGTGTACAATTGAAGCACCATGATTCGTTCACTTGAAGGAACTGTCTCCTTTTTAGGGGAAAACAATGTGGTTGTCGTTGTGTATGGTGTTGGATACCTTGTCTATACCCCCACCGCTCGGGGGCAATTTGTGCCTGGGGAGACTGTTTTTTTGCATACCTATCAAGTGGTTCGAGAAACAGCCCTTGATTTATATGGTTTTTTAGACAAAGACGAGCTTACGTTTTTTGAATTACTCCTTGATGTCCCTAAAATTGGCCCTAAGTCAGCCCTCCAAATTTTGTGCCAGGCGGACGTTTTTCTACTGGGAACTGCAATTATGGAACAGGATCCTGAGCACCTCTCAAAAATGTCGGGGATTGGTAAAAAAACTGCCAGTAATCTCGTATCTCATCTCGCCGGAAAGGTAGATAATCTTTTTACAGTAGACAGCCTCAAACACCCTACCCAGACGCAGCTTTCAGAGGCTCAAACAGACGCCATTGACGCGCTTATTACCCTTGGCTACGACCCACGCGAGGCTCGTACGTATGTACTCAAGGAAGATAAAAATGAAGATACGAAGACCTTAGTACAGGCTGTTTTGAAGCATATACCAATTCCGTAACTTTTTTAGTTGTATTTTGGCAAATAAATAGTTTGTCCGTATACTATAGATGTATATGGCACACTTTCTTTCATTCATTAAACGCGCGGTGCCAAAAGAAATCTTGGAAATTCTCCGCCCACCCTACCATTTTTTCCTAGCCTATTTGTCAGCTCTGTACTTTCGACATCCTTCACGAGAGATTATGCTCATTGGTGTTACTGGCACCAAAGGAAAATCGACTGTGACAGAGATTTTAACTCGCATTTTAGAAACAGAAGGCCATAAAGTTGCTTCTTTATCGACCATCCAATTTAAAATTGGTGACAAGAAAGAACGAAACTTACATAAGATGACCATGCCGGGGCGTTTTTTTGTGCAGCATTTTTTGCGCCAGGCAGTAGACGCGGGGTGTACTCACGCCATTGTTGAAATTACATCTGAAGGTGCCAAACAATACCGTCATCGCTTTTTAGAACTTGATGCGCTTATCTTTACTAATCTCACTCCTGAGCACATCGAGTCACATGGTTCATTTGAAAAATATAAGCAAGCCAAGCTCTCAATTGCCAAAAGAGTAAGTGCGTCCAAAAAGAAGCCTCGCTACCTAGTAGCCAACACTGACGACGAGCACGGTTCGGCCTTTTTGAATTTCACTGTTGAATATCAGTTACCGTACGGACTCAAAGATCTCTCTTTATACTCTCTTCATAAAGACAGTATTAGTCTTGTCTTTGGTGAAACAACACTTAGGGTACCACTCATTGGGCTTTTTAATGTGTACAACGTATTGGCCGCAATTACCCTAGCTCGAGCTCTGGGTATTTCCTTTAAAACCATTGATAATGCTCTACGAGAGCTCCCACCAGTAGCCGGACGAGTAGAGCAATTCACGAGTCCTAAGGATGCCATCAAGTCAGTGACGGCTGTGGTTGACTACGCCCACACTCCAGATTCACTCACAAAGCTCTACGAAGCCTTCCCTGATACTCACAAGGTTTGTGTACTTGGAAATACCGGCGGCGGAAGAGATAGTTGGAAGCGACCCGAAATGGGGGCAATCGCAGAGCGCTACTGTGATTATATTATTTTGACCAACGAAGATCCGTACGACGAAAACCCACGCGTTATTGTTGAGCAAATGGCAAAAGCGATTGTCGACAAGAGCAAGCTAGAGATTATTATGGATAGACGACTCGCCATAGCAACCGCCCTTGAGCGAACAATAGACGGTGGACACGTGATTGTCTCAGGAAAAGGAACAGATCCATACATCATGGGGCCGCGCGGTACAAAGACTATTTGGAGTGATGCAGAAGTAGTCAAAGAAGAGCTACAAAACCTACCAAGACACTAGACTCACTTCCCAACTTTCACCCCTCTCCTTGAGAGTTGGTTCAACTTTTTTCCCCACTTTTGTATACAAGGCACCTTTGGCCATATTGGCGGCGCTCACTATCGGTACCCCGCTCCAAAGTGCCTGCATCTTCAGCATCACATCTTGTTGTTGCCATAATATTTCTGACTCATGAAACCAAGCATGAGAAATTGGGTGGACAATAAAAAGAATATCCCGTTGTTCTGTTAACCGCACCGCTGCTTTTGGATCCGCACTTTCAAAACAGAATAAAATTCCCGGGACAATACTCGGCAACTCAGCTTGGCTATTTTCTGGCCCAGGTACATAGGTAAATCGTTGCCCTAACGTATCAGAAACAGACCCTAAGCCCATGAGCCTTAGACTGCCGCTATAAAAATACGGCATAAACTCTCCTTGGGGTACAAGGTACTGTTTGTCGGTAATCCACCCCCGCTTACTCTGTCCGTCATATATGTAAGCACGCTGGGTAAACACTCCACCAGGAAGTGGTGTTCTACCTGTATCAATAACAATTGTTTCTGGGTCAGAGTGCTTAAATCTAAAAAAATTATACGCTCGGGCAATACCAAGCTCTGTATTGGTATAACGAGAATCTTCTGGCAAGAGAATGTAGTCGGGATTAAGCAGTAGTGCCGCTTCGACCGCAGCGTTAATTTGTTCTGCTTTGTACTCGTACCGATTTTCTTTTTTGAGCCACTCATCTCCAAAACGAGTATCAATAACTGCGACGGTTGTTTCACCTTCAATCATTTCATTCGCCTTTTCTACAGAAACATTTCCACGACTCCCCCATACAATAAGTGTACACACGAGAATAAGTATCCCCGCCCTTTGTCTTGGTAACCTACAGTAAGTAAACCAAATTCCATATCCCAAAAATGCCCCAAGGACAGATAGACCATAAACTCCTGCAAGAGACGCTAGCGATAGTAAAATTTGATGCTGGCCAAATATGTAGCCAAGATACCCAAGACTATAGACACTATTGATGGTAGCTCCTGGTCCAAACGTCCAGAGCGAAAAAGAAAGAGCACTAACTACTTCACCAAAGACCCACACCAGTGGAAGCCATACAAAACCCGCAACCATAGGAAGTCCCCGTGATAACAAAAAACTTAGCCCAGAGACAAACACCCCGCCAAAAGACAGAAAGAAGGCCACACTAAACCAGTAGAGACCCACAATAAAAACTTCAGCGTTTCCAAAAGAGATTTCAAGCCAATTAATTGGATAGACACTCCAAAAGAGAGATACTGCCAAGAGAGACTTTACGCACCAAGCCAATCCCCCACCAAGTAGTGCTGTCTTTAGAGTTGTCGTATTTTTTAGACACCAAATAAAAACTGCTACTCCAAATAAACCTAAAATCCATAGTGTCGGATACACAAAACTAATTCCGAGAAGCAGGCCACTTACTCCGTACATGACTAGCCGGTAGCGCGAAAGCAAAGTATCCATATTTAGCTATGATACAACACAATTCCAGCTGCTACTGAAACGTTTAGTGACTCTTTTTTACCCCGCATCGGAATTTCTAAAATACTATCAACCTGTTCAAGTATTTCGGGAGGCAACCCTTCCGTCTCGCTACCCATGATATAAGCCACTGATTCAGGAACAATAAAGTCACCAAGTGGGACCGCGGTTTCCGCTTGCTCTACTGCCACCACACACACCCCTTCTGTTTGGAGTTTTTTAATCAAACCTAAAATATCTTCAACTTTTTCCCAAGGAATTTCAAGCTCTGCTCCCAAGGCAGTTTTATGTATCTCAAGAACTGGGCGTCCAAAGCGATCAATTGGACTTGGGGTAACGCCGACGAGAAAAAGCTTTGAGACACCAGCTCCGTCGGCTGTTCTAAACATCGCGCCAACGTTATAGTGACTGCGCACATTGTGTAAGATGAGCTGCTTCATGCGTGTTACACTACCAGAGAATGTATGTTGAATCCATTTCCCATCCAATTTCTTGCTCTCCTTGCCCACCTTCTCCTACGGGTTACAGCTGGGGTAACCCTCCTTATTTTAGGTGTTCGACACTTCAAAAATAGGGAGTCACTGTACCCCGTACTTACTCTTCCGCTCTTTCCGTTTGGAAAAATCACCACTATCCTTTTTATCTGCTGCGAACTTTTGATCGGAACCTTCTTTATTCTTGGTCTCCATACCCAAATCGCAGCTCTAGTGCTTATGGCAATGTCTCTAAAAATGCTTTTCCTCCGCAAACGCTTTTCTCACCCCACCCTTCCTGGTAGATTGTTTTATCTCCTTCTTTTAGGTATCAGTTGTTCACTTTTCATTACTGGAGCTGGCGCCCTCGCGTTTGATTTGCCCTTATAATGATGGTATATTGCCACGACTTCGCTAAGGGTAGACAATGTCCACACACAGTCTGCCCTTCTTAACGAAGATACACATGCGCCTATAGCTCAGCCGGTAGAGCAGCTCCCTTTTAAGGAGAAGGTCCCAGGTTCGATCCCTGGTGGGCGCACAAATAAAAACACACCCATCAAGGGTGTGTTTTTATTTGTGCGCCCACCAGGTGCAGCTTTTCGTTTAGAAAAGCGTGGCACGGATCGAAAAGCTTTTGAGGCAGAATTGACTGGAAGGAAATTATGTCCAAAAGGTGTACTGCGCCTGTATGCAAAGCATCCTTGAACTGCATTCGCACCATAAACCTGAGCGAGCTCTGGTTTAGGTACTCATTTGTTCAAGTAAGGCGAGATACCCCTGGTGGCTAAAATACATAGCGAACTATTATAGTTAGTAACTCGTGACCACGTGCGCCCACATATGTACCTTATCTTGCAAAACTATTAAATCTATTGCATAATCCAAACATCACGTTCTTTATATTATAGGAGCTCCTCATGAAAGCTCGCCCTTTCACGCCTCCCCCAAACGGACTCATTGCCTTTAACAATAACGGTTACCTCTGCTACGGAGTCTTTCTCGGTATTACGCCTGAGAATAGGATTAAGGTCTATACCCCTGATCAAGCTGTGCGCTTTGTGCAAATTAATATCAGTGACCAGAACGATTATGAATGCCATTTCCTTCCGTATGACTACCAAGAGCTTCGTCAAAAAGCCCGAAGCTGGTGGAAGGGTTTTGTTATTGAAGTAGCTGGTAAGCGCTATGTTGTAACCACAGCCCACCGGTCGCCTCCAAAATACAAAACGGTACTTGTTCACTATCGTGACGAAAAAAATCTCAAGCGCAGCGTCCTACTTAAAGACCCGAAGCTCAAATTTGTTGGGCATGTCTGAGTCAGGAAGCTTCTGTCAAAAAAGTCGCGGACTTGTTCGCGGCTTTTTCCTTTTCTATAATGTCAGTACCCACTCCTCAAGGGCGATATCCAAATCACGCTTCCCTTTATGTCCGTCATGATACAGCTTTAGCAGCGTTCGGGATTTTTCCTCTACCAACTCCACCGGAAATACTCGTAACGCATTTTTGGCTTTCTTATATGGATACTCTTTCATTCCCGCTTCGCTGTACGTACGAGTGGCGGCTGCCAAACGAATGGATTTAAGCTGCCACCACAAGGTCCCAATTATTTCTTCTGCTGAAAGATTATTTTCTTTTGCTGTTTGCAGTAAAAGCCAGAGCGAACGCTTGTCTTTGGTGGCCAGTGCGTCAGCCATAACAAAGGGATTAAAAGATTCCCCGGCTTTCTTTTTATATTCTTCGATAACAGCGGCGTGTTTGCTAATACTTTTTTTGTCAGCCGCTGAAAGAGCCTGCTCAATCACAATAAAAATATGCTCTGAGGCTGAAAGCGCATCAGCGTTATCTAAGAAATCTATCTGAAACTCTTCATGTAAAGATGGTGACTCCAGTAAGTAGACCGAGCGTGGACTAAAAAGAGACATCCCGCCACTCAAGGAAGTAAGGAGTCCCGACTCATACCCTTCAGCCTCAATCCGGACAAAAGTTTCTGCAGCAAGAAGCACCTCATCTAATGCCGCGTGTGCTTGCTGCCTAACTTTTATTTGATCGGTTCCGTAAAATACCCTGAGCATAGTTATTTTCTATCAGTTAAATCTGCCCAGTTTGGTCCGACAGCCACATCTACTTTGATTGGCACTCCGTAGGTTTCTTTTTTCTCGAGCACTCCTTCCATCAACTTTACTAGGACAGGAATTTCTTTTTCCAATACTTCATTTTTGATTTCAAATACGAGCTCGTCGTGCACCTGCAATAGCATTCGTGCATCCATCAGTTTGTTGTTTGTCTTGAGATACTGATAGACCTCATTCATAGCTACGCGCATCACATCTGCCGCTGTTCCTTGAATCGGAGCATTGATAGCCATTCGTTCGGCCTGCGCTTTAATAAATGGCGCACCAGACTTAATGCCTGGAAAATGTCGGCGTCGCCCAAACAGTGTTTCGGTATAGCCAGTATCGCGAGCAAACTGTTTCGTCTCTTCGAGATATTCAGCCAAACGCGTAAAGGTATTGAAGTAGGCATTCAAAAACGACTGTGCTTCTTCTCGACTCGTTTCGGGGCCGAGATTGCTGCGAAGTGCGTTTACTCCCATACCATACAGAATACCGAAGTTAATTACCTTAGCTTTGCGTCGCATTTCACTAGTCACCTCTTCTGGAGTTACTCCAAAGACCCGTACCGCAACTCCCGTATGCACATCTTCACCACGGTTAAAGATTTCAATCATCTTTTCATCTTTAGATATAATCGCAGCGATGCGCAGTTCAATTTGTGAATAGTCGATACCGACCATCGTGTAGCCAGTATCGGCTACAAAGGCACGGCGGATAGCCTTACTTTCTTCTGTCCGCACGGGAATGTTTTGCAGGTTTGGATCACGCGAACCCATTCGTCCAGTCGTGGTACCGGTCTGCAAAAAAGTAGTTCTGATTCTACCGTCGCTGCTTACCTGCTCTGGTAAGGTGTCGGCGTAGGTGGACACCAACTTTTGTAATTCACGGTAACGCAAAATGGTTGGAATAATTTCGTGTTCTTCCGCTAATTTTTCGAGTTCAGATTCTTTGGTTGAGCGCTGCCCACCTGCGGTCTTCTTTTGGTTTTTTGGCTTAAGTCCGAGCGTATCAAACAACACCACCCCGAGCTGTTTCGGTGAATTGATATTAAATTCTGAACCTGCCTGAGTGTAAATTTTTGTGCGGAGTAGCTCTAGTTCAGCGTGCATGGTCTTGGCCAACTTTTTTAGGTACGTTACATCAAGTTTGATACCAGTGGCGTTAATGTTCGTGATTACTTCTTGTAACGGCGCTTCAATATCTTCATACACCGCCCTAAGTCCAGGCTCAGCTTTTACTTTTTCTTCAAGCTGTTTTTTTATTTCAGCAAAACTAGCGGTGCCAAGATACGCTTTTCCAAAATCAACAATTTCTTCATAGGTGGCATTGGTACGTTCGCTTTCAAGCAGCCACAGCAGGATGCCCACTGTGTCCACCTCCGCTTGCGGCATCGGTGGAAGAGCGGCCTCAGCAGCCACTTCAAGTGAGAGGTTGAGCGCTGAGCGCATTCTATTACCTAAAGTTCTAAATCCTAGCTCACTAAAAAGCGTTACTACTCTTTCTACATCAGCTCCGTCTTGCCACTCTTTTTCAGGAAGCGTAAAAGTTACCGGGGCATCAATACGGATAGTAGCGAGCATTTTTGAAAACTGCGCCTCTTCTTCCCCTTCTTTAAGGAGATTTATAATTCTCGGCTTAATGCCAGCATCCAAAAACTTCTGCTCGTCTTTTTTGAGTTTTTTATAAATAGTATCGATATCACCAAACTTGGTGATAAGCTCAGTGGCGGTTTTTTCTCCAATGCCAACAATACCTGGGATATTGTCTGAGGTATCGCCACGCAGCCCTTTGTAGTCAGGAACAAGTTTTGGTAAAAAACCGTATCTCACCTTTACGGCTGCTTCGTCATATAAAATAGTGTCGTTAATTCCTTTTTTAAGGGTATATACCTGCACTCGCTTTCCGTCCACACACTGCATTGTGTCCATGTCGCCAGACGCAATAACAATCTCAAGGTCCGGCATAGTTTTTGTCTGATGAGCGATAGTGCCTAAAAGGTCGTCAGCTTCAAAACCGACTTGTTCATAAATTGGAATCCCGAACGCCGCAAAAATATCACGCGACCGAATAATTTGTGTAATGAGTGAGTCATCTGTTTTTTCACGTTTGGCTTTGTAGCCCGCAAACGCGTCGTGGCGATAGGTTGGTTCTGGCAAGTCAAAACAAGCAACTATGTAGTCAGGATGAAAATCCTCAACAATCTTTAAGATCATACTTACCACTCCATAGAGTGCGCCAGTTGGTTCGCCACTGGGTGCAGAAAAATCTGGGAGGGCGTGGTACGCACGGTGCAAAATAGCGTGCGCATCAAGAAGGATAAGACGTTTTTTAGTTTTTTTAGGGATCACCTCCCTAGTATACTTTTTTTTATCTAGAATCGCACTAAGAGGCTTACTCAAGCCCCGCGACCGTAATCTGGCGTTCTTCACCTGTGGTTTTTATATATAAAGTAACTATATCTGTTGGGAGCGCTGCAGCAATTTTTTCTGCCCATTCAATACAAAAAAGAGTTCCTTCGGCAGAAAATATATTGTTAAGATGCAAAGGTCGAAGTTCGTCTAGTGTTTCAATTCGATAGGCATCCATATGCACCAATCGGCTGAAGGTAGTGTCTTTTGTCTCGTAGGCCTTCATGATGGTAAAAGTAGGACTGGTTACCACTTCATCCACACCAAGGTTTTTAGCCAAAAGCTGTACAAGTGTAGTTTTTCCTGCACCTAAGTCACCAGAAAGAGCTAATATCAATGCACCGTTCACGGCTGAACTCTTGGTACGTAGGTTCGCAGTTAAAATGTCCGCAAACGCCACGAGTTCAGTTAGGGTATTGATAGTTGTTATGTAATTCATCATATCTCTATAGTACAGAAGTATAAAAGAAAATCAGCCACTAGTGTAGAACTAGCAGCTGATTGAGTGTGGGAAGGGAACATCATCAGGTCTGGCACCCCTTTTCGCGCAGCAGGCGTTTTTCAGTGCGCTCGCTGAGGCCTTGTTTTTCGGCGTCGAGCGAAATCTGCTTGCAACGCTGCACTTTGTCCATGGACAAACCTGTGAGGATCAAACCAGCACAGCCAGAGTTGAGGAGCATTGCTGCCCCAAGTGAAACAGAGAGAAGGATTCGGCGATTCATCGCGATTCTCCAAAAGAGGGTTTAACAAGGGACAGGACCAAAATTACTATACCTAACAACCGCAAAAAAGCAATAGTGTCCCCTTATGGCGTAATCAGTAGCAGTAATACTGCGTGTTATACTTTTTATGAATATGGTTCAATTTAATGATAAAGCCACCAATACGAGAATCGACGACTTGCGTCGGGAGGAGGAGGAAAAACTCGTTCAAGCCCTCGCTCCTCAGTATGGTTTTGAATATATAAATCTCCGTGGATACACCATCAATCCAGAAGGCCTTGGTATTTTGCCCGAAAGTAAAGCACGAGCTGCGCGCGCGGTAGTGTTTGATGTTACACACAACCTTATCTCAGTCGCTGTCCAACAACCCAACAACCCTACTACTCACCAAATACTTGAGTCCCTACAAAACGACCGTCAGGCTATAAAGCTCTATATGTGTTCCACTGGTAGCCTAGAGCATGCTTGGAAGCGCTACGCAGACATCGTGAGTTCTACTGCTGAAAAGAAGGGGGTGTTTGATATTGATGCCAATGAAGTTAGAAACTTTGCTGACCTCATCAAAAAGAAAGAGGACGTCACCGCCTTGATGCAAAAAATTGGTACCGTCAATAACTCACGTCGGATCACTGAGACTCTTGAGCTTATGCTCGCGGGGGCACTCGGACTCCGCGCGTCTGACATCCACATTGAGCCGGAACAAACAGTTGTCCGAATGCGCTACCGACTTGATGGGGTGCTCCATGACATTTTTGATATCGATCGGTATATCTATGAGCGTTTAATGTCACGACTCAAACTTCTCTCTGGTATGACCCTCAATAAGCGACAAGAAGCACAGGATGGTCGGTTCACCTTTGAAGTGGCTGACCAAGAGATTGATGTTCGTTCTTCAATTATCCCTGGTGCGGCTGGAGAGTCGATGGTGATGCGTCTTTTGGATTCGGGAGTAGCTGGATACACACTTGATAAAATAAGCCTCAACGACCGTTTACGTGAAGTGATGGCTACAGAACTTAAAAAACCAAACGGACTCATTATCACCACTGGCCCAACCGGTTCAGGAAAAACAACTGCGCTCTATGCCTTTTTGCGTGCCACCCACACTGAAGGGGTGAAAATTATTACCATTGAAAATCCGGTTGAGTATAAAATTGAAGGCATCGTCCAGACACAGACCGGCGACGACTACACCTTCTCTTCTGGACTGCGCGCAATTTTACGTCAGGACCCTGACGTTATTATGGTGGGAGAAATCCGCGACCGCGAAGTAGCTGAGACCGCTATCCACGCCGCCCAAACTGGTCACTTGGTATTTTCTACTCTGCACGCCAACAGTGCCGTCGCTGCTTTTACCAGACTTATGGACCTCGGCGTTGATCAGCGAGTACTCGGAAGTTCCATAAACGTCATTTTGGGACAGCGACTTGTTCGTAAATTATGTGACACTTGTAAAGAGGCGTACGTAGCTTCCGCTGAAGAGATTCGTATTATTTCAGATATTATAAAAGATCATCCGAGCAAGCCGACTCTCGCCACTCCTCTTTCCCTCTACAAAGCAGTCGGTTGTAGTGTTTGTGGAGCTACTGGTTTTAAGGGACGAATCGGAATCTTTGAAGCTATTTTAATGGACGAAGCGGTTGAGGAAGCTGTTCTCCGAGATCCGCGTGAACACATTATTCTTGAAGCGGCTGGCTCACAAAACATCCCAACCATGCTCGAAGACGGAATAGAAAAAGTCATGACGGGGGCAACTTCACTAGCTGAACTCGAACGTGTAATTGAAATCCCCCTCACCGTTGTACAAAAAAACGAGCCAAAAGACCCGTCTGATACCGATGCCTTTCTTGCTCATGTAGTGAACTAAAGTTGAGCTTAGTCTCAGATATAAAAAACAGCTCTGGTCAAGCTGTTTTTTATATTGACTATGCTATAGTCGAAAAGTAATTAGTTCCTTTATAGGAGAGTTCCAGAATATAACTCTCTAAGCAAGCTTCCGCATTGAAAGTGAACACCGCGCTAAGGAAGTTTGCAGCACTTTCACTCAAGGTGAACGCCACAAACCCCTCGCAACGTGCTCAGGTTGCTTAGAGAGTTATGCTCTGGAAATGGTCAGAAAATGATCAGGGTGCCAAATGAGGCACAAGAGAACGCTATACAATTTCTATATTAGCACAGATATAATTTTTTGTCAATACTATGCCCTTCTTTGGGGTTTTTTGTTGTCCGCCTAGCCTTTCTGGCCTAAGGCTACGCACCAAGCGTAAATTTGCTAGAATGAAGGGCATGGAAAAAAATACTCAACCGAGAACCTTCACCCGTGATGAAGGCGGAAACCTTGACCAAACCCTTCGTCCCCAGACCTGGGACGAATATATTGGCCAAACAAAAATAAAAGAGAATTTGCGTATTCTCCTTACTGCCGCCAAAGAACGCGGACACGCGGCTGAGCATATTCTTCTCTATGGTCCACCAGGGCTTGGAAAAACGACCCTTGCTCATCTTGTTGCCAAAACACTTGGTACAAACATGCGCACCACTTCTGGACCAGCGATAGAACGAGTCGGGGATCTGGCTGCTATTTTGACTAACCTCTCACCAGGAGATGTCCTGTTCATCGACGAGATTCACCGCCTCTCAAAGAGCATTGAAGAGGTACTTTACCCTGCCATGGAATCAGGGGTGCTTGATATTATTATTGGAAAAGGTCCTTCTGCTCGGACGGTACAGCTCGACCTCCCTCCCTTTACCCTGGTCGCAGCCACTACCCGCATTTCAATGCTTTCAGCCCCACTTCGTTCACGTTTTTCAGGCGGTACCTTTAGACTGGATTTTTATGACGAAGAAGAAATTGCCACGATTCTTTCTCATTCAGCAGAAGTCTTGGGGGTAAGTACAACACGAGAAATCATGAGTAGTATTGCTGGCCGCTGCAGGGCCACGCCACGTACGGCAAACTACCTCCTCAAACGTTGCCGCGATATGGCACAACTTGAAGGTGGAGCACTTACGCTTGAAGTAGTTCAAAAGACATTTGCCCTCCTTGAAATAGACAACCTTGGTCTCGGAAGACCAGACCGAAGTGTACTTGAAGCTATTTTATATAAGTTTAGTGGCGGGCCAGTAGGCCTGAATACTATTGCAGCTGCCACTGGTGAAGAACAGGCCACTATTGAAGACGTGCTTGAACCATACCTCATTCGCCTTGGCCTTTTAGAGCGCACTCCCCGTGGACGAGTTACGAGCCCAAAAGCCATCACCCATATACAAGATTACGAACAGACAAAATAAACCCCTCACTATGTCAGGACATAATAAATGGTCAAAAATTAAACACAAGAAAGCAGCTACCGACGCACAGAAGAGTCGTATTTTTTCTAAGCACTCTCGCCTTATCAGCATGGAGTCCCGAACCGCACACGGCGACACAAATTCTCCGAGCCTGGCAGCAGCCATTGAACGCGCCAAAAAAGACTCCATGCCAAAAGAAAACATTGATCGAGCAGTAGCAAAAGGTAAAGACGCAGACGGCGCTTCTTTACAAGAGGTACTTTTTGAAGCCTTTGGTCCAGGTGGTGTGGCTATTTTAATTACCGCCGTCACCGACAACAACAATCGCACCGCCCCTGAAATCAAAAACTTGTTTGTTAAGGCTGGATATCAACTTGGCGCACCTGGTTCTGCCGTCTGGGCTTTTAGAAAGGGTGAGCACGGGTATGTTCCAACTATGCCTTTAGAGCTCAGCGAAAGTGACGGTGAAAAACTGTCCGCTCTAATTGAGCATATTGAAGAACACGATGACGTCCTTGATATCTACACAACAGCAGACGACGTCCTTGATATCTAACTACTATGAAAGTACTTGCCATTGACCCCGGATACGACCGCATCGGAATGGCGGTTATTGAGCACGGGAGCACGGGTGAAATCCTGCATCACTCAGAATGTTTTTTGACTGACAAAAAGGCGGAGCTTAATGATCGACTCTTCGCTTTAGGTGAGAGGGTTGAGGAGCTACTTGCCCTCCATACGCCAAGTGCAGTAGCAATTGAAACTCTCTTTTTTAATAAAAATATAAAGACCGCTATCGGTGTGGCTGAAGCGCGAGGCCTCATTATCTTTCTAGCCAAAAAACAGGGCTGTGCAGTATACGAGTTTGGTCCTCAAGAAATAAAAATAGCCACGACAGGCTACGGGAAGAGCGACAAAAACGCTGTTATTGCTATGCTGAAGCGCCTGATTAAAAATGTCCCTGAAAATGCCCTTGACGATGAGTATGATGCTATTGCTGTTGGTGTAACCTGCCTTGCACATTATCGAAACAATAGGTAAAATCGCAACGTTGGTATAAATAATTTGAATTTTTTACGTATCTCTGTTACAACATATCGAAATAAATGCATGTATGATATTTTTTAGGCAAGACGAAGATGAAGAACCAGAAGCAGGAGAGGATGAAGAAGCGGCACTCGCTGACGATTTGCTTGATGAAGTAGGTGAAGAAGCGGCACTCGCTGACGAAGAAATTGAGGGGTTTGGTTTACTAACAGAAGAAGATACCAAGGAGGAGGAAGAGGAAAAAGGAGAAGAGGATGACGAAGAAACTCCTCTCGATGAAGATGCTGAGGATGTTGACTTTGACACTTTTGATGACGTAGATGAGATGTAATTTCTACTAAAAAAGCGCGGCCCTCGGGCCGCGCTTTTTTAGTACCGTTATATAAGCTCAATGAGGACTCGACTCTTCTTACCTTTCCGTATAATTGAGAGCGTTCCGTGTTTTTGTTTTGAGACAAGTGTATCCGCATCTTCAATCACAATCTCGTTGATTGAAACCGCTTTGCTAACAATAAAAGTTCGAGCCTCGCGCTTGCTGGTAGCAAGGCCTGTCTCAATCAAAACATCCACGAGACTAGTTGCGTCTTTGATCTGAGACTTAGGAGCATGTGCGGCCATGACCGCAAGCTCCGCTTCACTAAGAGTCGTTAGGGCAGCTTTCCCAAATAGCACCTCAGTCACCTTCTTAACCCCGCTACAAGCATCCGCTCCGTGTACAAACGTCACCACCTCGTCAGCCAAGCGTAGCTGGGCAATTCTTTTTTCTGGAGCTTCAGCGTGTGCTTTTTCAATTTCGGCAATTGTTTCAAGTGAAAGGAAGGTGAACAACTTAAGATAGTCAATAACACTTTCATCATCAGTGTTGTACCAAAACTGATAGAGTGCATACGGTGAAGTGAGCTCCGTATCAAGCCAGACAGCATTACCCATACTCTTACCAAACTTTTTACCTGTCGCCTTGTCGACAACCAACTGCATCGTTAGTCCAAACACGGTATCACCCGTTATCCGCCTGACGTAATCTATGCCGCCAGTGATGTTGCCCCACTGATCAGAGCCACCAATTTGGAGATCTGCTCCAAATTGCTTGTGTAGGTGGTAAAAGTCGTAACTCTGGAGTAGCCCATATGAAAACTCTGTATATGAGATTCCGTTTTCGCTATTTAGGCGAGCTGAAATAGCGTCTTTTTTGATGAGATTATTGACCGTAAAGTGTTTGCCTACATCACGCAGAAACTCCACCGCTGAAAGTTTTGAGAGCCAATCATAATTATTTACAAACTGAATATCGCCAACAGTAAGCTTTTTTATATTAGCTTCCATTTTCTTGGCCCGAGCAGATACCACGTCTATGGTCGCTAATTCTCGCTCAGCATCACGACCAGAAGGGTCACCGATGAGCGCTGTTCCCCCACCAATAAGCAAAATAACTTTGTGCCCTGCCTTTAAGAGATGGTTGAGGAGCATATACGGCACCAAGTTGCCCACATGAATAGCCTCAGCCGTTGGATCAATACCTAGATAAACCACTCGTGGTGCCCCGTCGAGTATTTCCCCTAGGTCATCTGTCGAATACTGGTAAATAAAGCCTCTTTTTAGTAACTCTTCGGACAATTTCATAAAATAACTCTACCACACAATCTGCGTAAATTGTCTAGACAACTCGTGGTACTATTGGCTATATATAACAATGTATATGATTAAAAAATCTTGGTTTGCCCGCAATAAAAAAGACATCCTTATTGATATTGGGATTTTTATTTTTGCGGTCGGTATATTGAGCGCTGCAGGGCTATTATTTTGGGTTTCAACCCTTGAAATGCCTGATTTGTCTTCGTTCGAAGAACGTCGCGTCCTCCAATCAACCAAAATATATGACAGAACTGGAGAAATTCTCCTCTACGACTTACACCAAGATGTAAAACGAACGGTTGTTCCCTTTGAAAACATCTCACGACACCTCAAAAATGCTTCTATCGCCATCGAAGACGATCAGTTCTACAACCATTACGGTATAGAGCCAAAAGCGATTCTTCGAGCAGTGGTTACTAACTTCCAGCAAGGAAATCTGCTTGGCGGACAAGGAGGTTCTACAATTACTCAACAAGTAATTAAAAACTCTATCTTGCAGCGCGAAAAAACCCTCACGCGTAAAGTAAAAGAGTGGATTTTGGCAATTAAAATAGAGCGTATTTTATCTAAAGATGAAATTCTCAGTATTTACTTAAATGAATCTCCGTACGGTGGAACCATTTATGGTGTTGAGGAGGCGGCTCAGTCTTTCTTTGGTAAAAGCGCTGCTGACGTGACTCTTGCTGAGTCAGCTTACCTTGCTTCACTTCCCCAATCTCCAACTTTCCTCTCACCGTACGGTAATAACCGATCATATCTAGATGAACGCCAAAAGCTAGTTCTGGAGCGTATGAGAATTAATGACTTTATTACTGAGGAAGAATTTGAAGCTGCTAAGGCAGAAGTTGTTGAGTTCCAACCCCAAGCCGTCACCGGCATACGAGCCCCTCACTTTGTAATGTTTATTCGAGAACAACTAGCTGAAACCTACGGAGAAGAAGCTCTATCTGAACGAGGACTACGTGTTATCACTACCTTAGACTGGGAACTACAAAAGGAAGCGGAACGAATTGTGGCTGAAAAGGGAGCAGCCAACGTAGATAAATTTAATGCCAACAACGCTGGACTTGTAGCTACCGACCCAAAAACTGGTGACCTCCTTGTGATGGTTGGTTCACGCGATTACTTTAGTGAAGAAATAGACGGCAACTTCAATGTCGCCCTAGCCGAGAGACAGCCAGGATCAGTTATTAAGCCTTTTATCTACGCAACAGCCTTTTCAAAAGGGTACCTACCTGACACGGTCTTATTTGATGTACGAACACAATTTTCTCCTCAGTGTCCCGCAGACAGCCCGAGCTCAGAGTCTCCTTGCTATTCACCAAACAACTACAACAACAAATTCTTGGGGCCAATCAGTATGCGAAACGCGCTGGCTCAGTCACTTAACATCCCAGCTGTAAAAACGCTTTACTTAGCGGGGGTAAAAGACTCACTCAAACTAGCGGCTGATATGGGAATCACCACCCTTAATGACCCTGAGAGGTACGGCCTTACTCTCGTTCTAGGAGGAGGTGAGGTTCGTCTCGTTGATATAACCTATGCGTATAGCGTCTTTGCTAATGAGGGCGTTAAAGCGGAACCAAGAAGTATTCTTAGGGTAGAAGATAATCGCGGCAATATTGTTGAAGAAAACCAAGTTGTCACAAAACGCGTACTTGATGAAAATGTTGCCCTCATGATTAGTGACGTTCTATCTGACAACGTAGCCCGCACCCCACTTTGGGGAGCTAACTCGCTTGTAAACTTTGGCGGAAGGTCTGTCGCCTCAAAAACTGGTAGTACCAACAACTTTTATGATGCCTGGCTTATGGGCTACGCACCTAACATCACTGTTGGAGTTTGGGTAGGAAATAACATGCCTTCATCTATGAATGGTCTATCCGGCCTGATTGTAACCCCGATGTGGCGAGAGTTTATGGACATCGCCCTAGCAAAACTACCTGAAGAAACTTTTGAACAACCAACTATAAACCGAGTGGGGGTAAAACCAATTATCCGCGGCGAATATATCGACACCACCAACATTCTTGAACTAATCCAAAACAATGAAGATGTGGACCTCGCTTCAATTTACCAAAACATCCATTCTATTCTTCATTTTGTAGACCCTAAAAATCCACTGGGCCCTGCCCCTACAAACCCTCAGAACGAACCTCAGTATGAAAACTGGGAGTATGCAGTGCAAGCCTGGAAAAACGAAACCTACGGCACCAGAGAGGACGTAGAGGCTATGGAGGAAGAAGACGAGCCTGAACGAAGAATCAGAGATTAAAGAATAGTGGTAGGGGCACTTTTTGCCCCCAGACGCTTCTTAAGCTCCGCTAGAACAGCGGAGCTTTTTAGTTGTACTTCTTGCCGAATGATACTGGGAGCGGAAATACGAATAATTCGAGAGCTTACGGTATAAGAAACCTGCTCTTCTTTAAGAGTAATGTGTAAGATCTCGCCTACCACCCGAATAGTCTCTAGTTCTACACTTTTCTGAGGAGCCTGAAGAGTAGTTTTATATTTGGCAAAAAGATCTTTAATCGCCGTAATTTCTCCACGACGCTTAAGCATACCTAGCGATTCATCGGCATTACCAAATACCTAAGAGAGTTATCTGAAACACCAGTTATTACAAGCGGGCGACCAATACCAGCAAAATTAAGAACAAGACTATCATCACTAATATGTGCCAACGGTTCAATTACATACTGTTGATTAAAGTTTAGAGATAACTCTTCCCCGTTAATAACCGCTGCAATTGTATCGGTAATATGCCCAACTTCATTATTTTGAGAGGATATAGTAACCGCCTTCTCAGTGAGAGTAAGCGAGACTTGCATAAATTTATTTAAAAATACAGAAGTTTTCTTAAAAGCGTTTTGTAAATCATTTTTAAGGAGGGTCACTTTAGTAACATATTCCTTTGGGATAATTTGTTCATAGTCAGGGAAAGAACCAGATACTAAGCGTGAAGTGATATATACTCCTTCAGTTTTAAAATCTAAAGCACATTGATTTTCGGTTACAGTGAGCTCAGGGTCAGATTGTAAAAGATCACAAATTCGAGCCAATTCAATAGCGTTTTTTTGTGGCACTAAAAATGAGTGATTTAATATAACTCCTTTTTGTGGCACTGTTTTTTCCATTAGTCTAAATGAGTCTGTAGATACAAAAGTAAGAGTATGTTCTTTTTTTTGTTGAATAAAGACACTTCCAAGCTCTGGTTTTATTGAAGATTGTGAGGCAGCAAAAGCGGCGGTCTTTATTCCTAAAGCAAATAAAGAGCGATTAATTAAAATACTCTCTCCTTCTAAGGTGTGTATATTAGGAAACTCGTCAGCGGAAATAGATTTTATTGAAGTGTTGGTTTGTTTTGACTCTATTAAAAGTACATTTTCTTCAACCCGTAAAGTTACTTCTGATTCGTTTATATATTGAATACTTTGTAAAAAAGTAGAAGCAGGAATAGCGATTGTACCTATTTCATTTATTCTTCCAGGTACTATTACTTCAATACTTAACTCTAAGTTTGTGGCTTTAAATACAATTTCTTTTTCTGTAACAGTAATAAGTGCACACTGGAGCACAGGGAGTGTAACATGCTTGGTACTAATTTTTGTGAGTAACTCAAGTGCCTTAATAAGTTGTGAGTGTGGGACTATTATTTCCATATAAAAACTATTTTACTCTCTACTATTAGGGTTGTGGAAGTGTGCATATCTTTAAAATAGTGTTGTATTACGTATTGTATAAGGTTTTTTAATCAACACTTACTACTTCATTTCCTGTTAATAGTGATTTTTTAGTTGGGGATGACTACGGTAGTTTGTTTTGGTTGTGTATAACATAACCACATTACCCCCACTTTTATGACTTCTTTTTAGTAAAAACTTTAAACTGTAAGAAGGTTATCTACATAGCTTATCATAAGATATGTACAGAGATGCTCCTTAAATAAAAAACTCCTTCGAAGGAGTTTTTTATTTAAGGAGCATTCGTATCTGAGTAATTTCCTCTTCAAGCTCTGAGTTGGATTTAAGTTCCGCTTTAATCTTTTCACAAGAGTGAATAACGGTAGTGTGGTCTCTCCCCCCTAGTTTTTTACCAATTGCTGGGTATGAAACTTGGAAATCTTCGCGCAGAATATACATAATAATCTGTCGCGGCTTCACAATCTCTTTTCTACGCGTCTTCTCATAAATACTAGCTTGATCAATATCAAAGTAGCGAGCCACCTTATCAACCACATCTGAGACAGCGAGAGTTTTTCTTGGTCTTGAGCTGTTTTTAATAATTGCCTTTACTTCATCAAGTGAGAGGGTGCGGCCGAGGAGTTGAGATTGACACATGATGGTGTTAAGAGCCCCCTCCAGTTCGCGAATATTCCCTTCAATTGTGTGAGCAAGATGGTCTACCACATCATCTGAAAGAGTAATGCTGTTTTGCGCCGCTTTTGCCTTCAAAATAGCCGCTCTTGATTCTAGGTCTGGGGCTGGGATATCTACGATCATGCCTTGGGCAAAGCGAGACTGCAAGCGCTCTTCTAGACCAGAAAGAAGGGCGGGGTGAATGTCGCTTGAGAAAACGATTTGTTTATTGGTGTCATGGAGAGCATTAAAGAGGTGAAATAGCTCTTCTTGTGTTTTTTCTTTGCTAGCCAAGAACTGTACGTCGTCCATGATAAGTACGTCGTATTGACGGTATTTATCCTTGAAGCTATTAGCGGTACCACTTTGGAGTGAGTTGAAGTAGTCGACTGCAAAACGCTCACTGGTCACGTAAAATACTTTCTTCCCTTGTTTCTTAACTTGATTCCCTACCGCTTGAATGAGGTGGGTTTTACCATGACCAGTTTTACCATAGATGAAGAGTGGATTGTAGGCGATTCCTGGCTTGTCACTAACTGTTTTGGCAGCGGCATGAGCCAGTGCGTTATACGGCCCAATAACAAAGTTCTCAAACGAATATTTTGGGTTGAGATTGTCACTTTTGTTGATGTAGTATTCCTCAAGTGGGAGGGCTGCATTTACTGTTTGTGTCTTACTCCCTTCACTTCTCCGGTCACTTCGTTGTACTACTTCATATTCAACACTACGAACGTATCCTGAAACGTCGCGCAAAGTCTTAAGAATCATTGATTGAAACTTATCTTGCAACCAGTCACGTACAAACACACTTGGTACGGCTAAGGTGGCGGTTCCGTCTTCTAAAGAAAGAATATATGTGTCTCGAAACCAAGTTTTAAAATTGGCTGGAGTAATAGAGAGTTCAATGTTCACTAGCGCGTCATCCCAAAGCTTTTTAACATCAATATGCTCTGTGCGCACAATGCTGTTTGTTGAAGAAGGATGTGAGATAGGATTCATGGCGTGTGGAACAATCTAAACAGTAACAAGCATTATACTCTCCTTCAGCCACCTGTAAAATTTTTGGTAAAAATCTAGAGAAAGGGACCCCTTTTTTGGGTTTAAAAAATGCAACTGTGTATAACCTGTTAATAAATTGACCCCTATTGAATTATTACTACGTTCATGTATAGTTGTGCGGTATGAGTAAAAGAACCTATCAACCAAGCAAGCAAAAGCGCGCAACCACGCACGGTTTTTTGGTCCGGAGTGAAACCACTTCAGGAGCAAAAGTTATCCAGGCGCGCCGCCGCAAAGGTCGAGCCCAGCTCACCGTAAAAAAAGCTCAATAGAGCTTTTTTTTATACCGTATACTAACGCTATATGCTTAAAAAAACTGAGCGATTAAGCCGTTTTGCCTTTTCTATTCATTTTGTAAAAGGTAAAAAGACACACCAAAAATATACCTCCATTATCAGCTCCCCTGCCCCTCACTTTAAGGCGGCAGTAGTGGTTGGTAAGAAGGTGTCTAAAAAGTCGCCTACCAGAAACAGTATCAAGCGCCGGATCTATGGACTCATCGAAATCGCTCGAAAGGAGAAAGACGTAACTGGTGTCTATATTGTGATAGCTAAGCCAGAACTGGCCAAGCTCACCAAAAATGCTTTTAAGGAAGCAATTTTAGCAGAATTTGGAGGGGTGATTAATTAAAGGTAGAATAGCGACTATGTTTACGTATATTTGGCACACATTTTTCTTTGACCCTGTTTACAATGGTTTAATATTTTTTATCGACGTTATTCCTGGGGGAGATGTTGGTCTAGCGATTATTGCTACCGTGATTGTGGTGAAGACTATCCTTCTTCCTCTTTCTATTAAAGCAGCCAAGACACAACGCGTGATGCGCGAGATTGACCCAAAGCTTAAGGAAATAAAAGAAACACTTAAAGATAAGCGCGAAGAACAGGCGCAGGCCATGATGAAGATTTATCGTGAGGCTGGCATCAACCCATTTGCGAGTATTTTTCTTATTTTCCTCCAAATACCAATTATTATTGCTCTCTATTTTTCTGTCTATACGGGCGGGGGGATCGCTCTACCAGCAATAAATGTTGACCTGCTGTATTCGTTTATTCCAGTGCCAGAATTCGCGGACATGAACTTCATGGGCATGATAGACATCACTGGTAAGAGCCTCGTCCTCGCTCTCTTGGCGGGTGTCACTCAGTACTATCAAGTGAAGCTGGCTATGCCCGCTCTTCCGCCTCGTGATCCAAAGGTAGCCCCAAACTTCAAAGATGACTTTAGTCGAAACATGCAACTACAGATGCGGTATGTGATGCCGGTCATTATCTTCTTTGTGGCTTATGCCGTCTCGGCGGCGATTGCGCTCTACTTCTTTGTCAGTAATGCGGTCGCTATTCTTCAGGAAGTCTACGTACGAAAGCATCGCTAAAACGAAATTAAAAAAACCGCCAACCTAAATGGTTGGCGGTTTTTTTATTGGTATCTTACCGTCGATTAGGGACAAAGCAGCTTACCGTATCTCCACCAGAAGAGACTGTTCCGGTTCCTCCAGAGCGAGTACATTCAGCTGAAGCGGTGATACATTGGTACGTATATCCACTCGGGGCATTGGTATCAGGTGTACTATCGCAAGGAATGTTTATTGAGTTGCCGTATGAGCAGCTAATGCTGTTGTTTATTGGTGAGCCAAGAGCGTTTGTTCGTGCTTGGGGTCTGCCACCGTCAGCGATGCAAGTCTCAGAAACGGCTCTACAGTCAAATGAGTTATTGGTACTGTCGTAGGCGCAGTTTGCTGTTGTTGGTGTGGTGCGCAAAGGGGCAGGAGAACCTCCCCCACCTCCACCTGCGCCAGAACTATTACTTGGTACTTGGTCTACCGGTCCCACAAAGAGAGTTGTTTGGGTGAGCTGGGGGTTAATGATATTGAGAATTAAAACCGCTGAGATTACCACCAAAAGTCCAATAAGTGCTCCTTGAATGTCACTCTTAGCTTCTGATTTACTGGTGACGACATCTGAGAGCATGTACTTTACTCCAGCCACAATAATCTTTATGACCGCGAGGAGAGCCGCAATGCTAATAGAGAGCGCGTACAGGATGTTGATATAGCTATTGATATCAGTTGAAGGATTAGAAAGTCCTGGAATACCAACGAGTGGCTGAAACTGCGCCAAAGAAACTACTGGCAGAAGCAGCAATGAGAGGAAAAGTACTTGCTGAATAGTTTTAGAATTCATACATCCAAAGAGTGTTATCGTTTTTGTTAATAAAATATAAGGCACTTCCCCCTTCACCCACCTGAAGTTGAGTTGCGTCTATTTCACGATTACTTTCTACATAGGTGTCCGCCAAAAGTTCAGCGGTGAAATCCTCCGTGTAGATAGCGTAAAGGGAGTCTTTAAATGAGAGTATTCCTTGGTACCACCTGTCTGGGGACTCGTATGGAACAGATGTTGATTCTTGAGCGCAGATGATAGTAGTGCCTGATTCTGGGAGGAAACACTTTTCTGGTAGGGTGTAAGAGTCAAGGGCACGCTCTGCTTTTGTTTTTCGATTATACAGGTAGGTGGTAGGGACTTCTTTTACCGAAGTGGTATACACAATTAATTCGTCATTTGCTTTGGCAGTGAACCCAAAGCCATCAATTGGTAGACGGGTGAGCTTTCCCGCCTTGGCTTCATAGAGGAAGCCCTCAAGTGCGTAGCTCGCTTTCGGGTAGGCATAGTGTGAGTCATCCGCCTTCTCTCCCCACTCTATCCGCGCATCACGATAAGGAAGTGTAAAAAGAACCCGCTCTTTGGTGGTGTCTGCATTGTAGGCACTGGCTACCGTACTCCCTTCTCCTTGTTCGGCAAACAACAACTCGCCTGATTTGGGAATACTAAAGTCACTGACCTCGGCACTAAATGAACTAAGTACCAAGTCGGTTGGAGTGGTGGTACCAAGTACTCCCAATACCAGGTTCAGGTTTTTTGAATTGGTCGGGCTCGCAATAGCTACTAATGTTCCATCATTTGATATTTCAGCAACGCTTGCTTTTGGTATCGTTGTCCCAGAAATACGCACTTCTTCCCCACTGCCGAGGTTGATTGAAAAAATATGTCCAGTTCCCATTTCAGCGTAGTAGAGAGAAGGAACAGTGTTGGTAGCGGTCACAATTTCCCTAAAACCAATAACCGGCTTGGTAGTGAGCTGCCGTAGTTTTGGACGCTCCATATTTACAGTTGACACCTCTTCTGCTATTGGGGGCGGAACCACAAAAGTATCTTCACTACCGCTAAGTCCTAGCTCTGCAAAAACGTCATTCGCTGTTTGTGGAGTACCAAAAAAGAGTAGATACGCCCAGACTGCCACCAACACAAGAACAATGAGGGCACCAACGATAATAAAAACTTGTTGTTTCATAATATTAATAATTTACCCTAAAAGCACTTTCTCCACCTTGAAGTAACTGAGTAAGATTGCGGACGTGGAAGTTTACATTTGAAACACCTGTCCCCGCGTCCCGAGCAACCGTTATCTCATAAGGGTTTCCAGCACTCTCACTACTTTTATTTCCATCAATTTCCCACTCTAGAAGCTCAGGGTTGTTGTAGGTTAAGATATCTAGGTAATATGGCTCGGCTTGAACTGAGGCACTTGTCCCAATAAGAGACACTGAAGTAAGAGGTTTGGTCTTGAGACCATAGAGACTACTTGTCTCATAAAAATAAACTACTGGTCTTACTGAGAGAACTTCAATCGTTTTTCTCATAACCACCTCCCCGTTTGTTTTACTCACGTCTAAAGTGAGTAAGACTAATTGACCAATTGGTGTCTCGAAAGAAATTTTATTTTTGCCGCGAAGTGATCCCCCATCAATAACAGTGTTATTTACCCGCCAAGTAAATAGAAGGTCGCTCATTGCGGTCGGGTACCCTTCCAGTAAAGCGGTAGCATTAATAGTGCTCCCAATACTTGGCAAAGCTCGACCTTGGTAAAAAGAAGGAGTTCGGGTCTGTGGCTCAACAACAATATCTAAAAAAACAGGTGTGATAGTTTTGCGGACAGTCATTGTTCCTCCGGTGCTGAGGCTGATGGTAGCGCTCACGACCATACTCTCCCCCACCTCTTTAGCAGTTAGTGAGACGGTACGAGTGTTCTGTGCGGCAGCAATTACCTCTCCATCCACTTCCCAACGGATACTTGAAGCTGATCCAGAGAGCGAATAGTCATTGAGTGAGGCTGTGAAAGCCTCACCTGGTGCAGGGTATAGTGGCAGTAAATCGATAGTCGCCACTTGATTCACAAGTGATGAGCTTATTTGAGCCTGCGCAAAAATAAGTGGAGTAAAAATAATAACGAGCGCTAAAAAGACATACTTCATACTAGTATCATAACAAACAATATGTTCAAAAAAGGACTTAAGGTGCTTATTTTGGGTATTTCCACACTGCCCACATCCAAGGCAGGGCGCACGGAAAAAGGTTAAAAACTGGTACACTATATCCAACAATGGCTAAGATAAACATGCCCATCTTGAGGCCAGCGCCTTCACCAGAAAGCGGTCGCAAAAGAGCCATTGTATATTGTAAGTAAATCACCATGAGGGTAAAAAATCCTAGTGCTAAAACAAGAACATAAGTAAGCAGGAACAAACTCTCAGACATTTCAATCAGTCTAATATCAAATCCAAAGAGTAAACCAATTCCAGCCAAGGATTTTTCTGCTATCCAAGCAGCGGCTGAGATAAGGATGTTTGATGAGCTTAAGAAAGCATTAATGGTGCCAGAAATAGCAAAGGTAATTAAACTAAATAGAGCGGCCGGTAATTGAACTCCTGACCATAGTGCGGTGCCCCAACTAAAAACAGACACGTTAACCCTAGAGGCACTGAGCTTGGCCCGTAGCAACTTAGCTTTTTGGGTCACGTTCTTTGCATGCTGCTGTTGTGCGGCTGCCATTCCACGAGCGTAGTAGTCTTGCTCAGCAAGATTGTTTTCCTCGTCTTCTTCACCATATTCATCATCATTAGAAGCTTCAATTTTAGGGATTCTATTTCGAGCAGTGGTTGGCTGCAGGCCGCGGGTCTGGTAGTCAGCATTAAATATCTCGTCATTGCTGGCATTTTGAGGAAGCGGGGTTTGCTGTAAATACGCAAAATCATCATTAATACGCGTCCCGCCCAGCCTCTCAACATTACGAATTTGTTTTGAACGCGGGGTGACGGTCACCCTAGTAGCGGTGTCGCGATAGTCACTTTTTTTCTGGGGCAGCGCCATATACTAAAAGTATACTATACGCGTGAAGCTTGAAGTTCTTCTCGAGCCTTCTTAATTTGAAGAATTTGTGAAGGGTCTGAGGTGATAATCTGATCTTCCGTATAAGAAGCAATCACCTTAATGGCTACGTGTTTAAGTCCTGCAAAGAAGATTCCCTCCCCCACACTTGATTCAAGAAGTAAAAACTTTTCCTCATCAGTTAAGTTAAAGGTTTTTTGAATATTATCAATAGCGGTTGGTGATTGCTTCATCAAAAACTGGAGTGATGAGTTAGTGATCATTGGAACACCATAAGGGGAACGGAGGAAGTCATCAACGTCTTGGGTGATAGTAGCAATCCCAAGGTAGTACTTTCGTCCACGCTTAGCGAGACTAAAGAGAAATGAAGCGGTGTCTTCTGATTTCATCATCCACCATGCCTCGTCAATCACCAGCAGGCGCTTGGCTAACCTTCGTCGGACAGAGCCCCAAATAAAGTTGGTGATGATGTACATCGCAATGGTCTTGAGCTCATCTTCCATGTCGCGTAGGGAGAACACCACAAATTTTTGGTTGATATCAACATTGGTGGCTTTGTTCATAAAGCCAGACCAGGTACCAGAAGTGTATTTTTGGAGGCGGGCAATGAGCGAGGAGCTTCCGTCCATTCCAGCCAAGACCATTTCAAAGTCAGAGAGAAGTGGCGGTTCCTGATTACTAAAGTCTGAATCACCAGTGATATCCTTAAGAGCATAGGTTTCTTGAATAGCGAGGTCTAGCACGGTCTCTTCTTCTGGTGAAAGACCACCCAGCATAAGTCGAAAGAGTCCGATAAGCTCGATAATATGTGTTCGCAAGACGTCTTTTGGACTCTCGTCTTCTTGTGGTGCAGGTAAGTCAAAAGGATTGATGTGGTGGTCAGAAGAAAGGGAGATGTTGAAAAAACGACCGCCGGTAGCTTCAGCGAGATATTCGTATTCGCGTTCTGGGTCAAGCACAATCACCTCTGTCCCAAACATCAACGAGCGAAGGATTTCGAGTTTGAGAGCGTAAGACTTTCCTGCTCCCGAGGTGGCGAAGGTTACTGAGTTGTAGTTGGTAAGTGAAAAACGATCAAACAGAACCAGCGAAGAGTTGTGGCGATTGATGCCGTAGAGAATACCGGTGTCGGTGGTGAGGTCAAAGGAAGTAAATGGAAAGAAGCTTGAGAGCGGCGAAGAGTTAAATTTACTGTGCACCAACAGTTCGTCGGTACCGAGCGGGAAAATACTCTGCATCCCCTGTTCTTGCTGAAAGAGAGCGGGCTTTACATAAATGAGTCTTGAATCAAGGATACCTTTGATATCCGACTCAGCCTTGTTGAGAGCAGCTTCATCTTTCCCGTAGACAGTCAGGTAGAGACCGACATTAAAAAGCTTCTCTTCCGCTTGCTGAAGTTTGTCGCGGAGTTCTTCAAGGTTGCGGTAGGCGGCTTCGAGCTGAGGGTCACGCACCTCCCCTTTTTCAGCTTTAATATTCATTTGACTTTGTACCTCGGCCACTTTTTTCTGGAACTTCTTAAGCGTCTCAGTGGTATCAATAGGATGAATAACAATTGAGATGTCGAGCTCCTTTTCAATATTAAGAATTGGTTCAATCCAACCTTCGTTTAGGTAACGAGGGTACGACACTACATAAAATACCCGAGCGCTCATTCCGCTTACGTTTATACTCCGTGGTCCGATGTTGATTGCCGAAGGAGCAATCACGTCAGTCAGAGTCATAAGCTGATCGCTCACCGACGGATTGTCGTTTTGAGTATTGTTTTTTGGTTGTAGGAAGTCAAATAAGCTCATAGTTTACGTGTTAAATACTGGCGCCGCTCCGGTTGGGTCGGTTGGATTATAGATGTGGTAATAGAGCTCAACCAGATCCTCTGTCTTTAAAGGAATGGTACGTACTCCGACCCGTGAGAGTCCTTGTTCTACAACCGCCACGCGTTGTTCAAGCTGAATACGTTGCTCTTCAAACCGAACGTCAGACGGCACAGCTTTGTTTCCTGGAGTAAAGAGTGAAGTCAGTCCTTTGGTGAGATTAATTGGTGAAGGAGTATATGGCACCACCACAAAAAAGTTTTTACTCATAACGTCTACTTCCCTAGTGAAGGTACGAATAAATTCCATGTATTCACGAAGTTGAATACGCATGAGATCATTGTCTTGAGCAGATTCGCGTGTTGCCAAAAGGGCGAGGTAGGGTTCAATGTTTAGCCTTCTTGACTGTACGTATATCTGAAGTGAAAAATCAAGTGTGTTAAGAAAGGTTTGAAATTGCTGCAAAATAGCTTGTTGCTCATCTTGTGACTTGAGGGCGAAGTTTACCGAAGAAGCCAAAAGAACAGAGCACATTTGCCCGCTTTTAAGAATAACGACATCGTCTTTGATATCGCGAATGGCTACAAAGTCTTGTGAGGCTGGGGTGGCTTTTGGCATGTTATTCTTTTTTTTGTAAAGCTTCTAATTCGAGGCGTCTGGCGAGAGAGGTGATGTTTTGTTGATTATTTGTACGAGAGATGTTTGGCAAAGGCTCGCTAGGAATCTGACTTGGAGTAAATTGGTACTTATGGATTGCCTGGGTCTTTCGTTTCCAAAGATACAGCTTATTTCCTTTTAGGTAGCCAATAATTGCTTCGAGAAAAAAAGAAAAAGGTCGGTTATTGACTGGATAAAAAGCCAGCGCACCAGCTAAAAGTGCGAGCGGCAGTCCAAAAATCAAAAAGATGATAAACGGAGTCGTAAAAAACAAAACTGCCCCCATCCCTACTCCACCGCCGAGGTAGAGGAATTGTCGCCAAGTCAGTGGACCAAAGATTTTATCTTCAATTTCAATAAATTGTGGGACCTCAAATCGCATAGCTCTATTATACACGGTGTATTTGTCTTCGTGGTTCTTTTGTACGGTTCTATCCCCAAGCGAAATCCCCGCTAAGTATCTTAGCGGGGATTTTTGGTTTGTTATTTCTGCAATAGGTTCGATTGGTCGCTACTATAGGTTGACTCTTGTGTGTTTTCATAACCAACTATTTTTCCATCTCCGGCCATGGTACGAATCGAGTGAATCGGAGGGATGTTTATTGCCCGCATCGCCGCCTCCGTTTCTTCAATTTCAGACAGTATTGTCTCTGGCTCCGCCACACTACTGGCTTTTGCAATCGCTTCAGTTGTAGCTTCATGGAGGGTGCGGATATCTAGCGGAAGCGCAAGGTGCATGGCTTGAGACATAAGCGAGGCATCTTTTTCTGGGATAGGTAGTTCAGCTGCAATGAAAGAAGCTAGTTCGGTGCGAGTTAGGAAGAAGAGTAGGTAGAGCACAAACCCGTTTTCCAGTACGGCATCTTGTTCCTCGTTGAGGTTGTAGGTTTCAGAAAAAGTTCCAGCAATAATCTGGGGGAAGCCACTAGAAAGAAATTCACGATAGGTAGGGTCTAGTTCAGAGATTCTTTTTGAAATGATGGGATCTTGCATAGTAGAGACTTAAGAATTTATTCATCATCTGCTTTTGGTTCAGCTTTCGCCGGAGCTCCTTCTAGATCTTTCATTTGTTCAGTAAGAATCTTCAGATTCTCCTCTTTGTTTTTGGCTTTCTTTCGTACGGTACCGTCTGTGCCGTAGATTTTCTTGAGATTGTCAGCCGACGCTTGATTCTGTTGTCCGTAAGACCTGACAATAAGTGCCCCAGCTGCACCACCAGCTAGAACTGCACCACCTGTGCCAAGGGTGCCAAGTGTACTAAGTGCCCCTGCCCCAGCTACACCAGCTGCTCCACCAGTGACGGTTGCGCCATTAGAACGCCATTTAGCAGCCCCTCGTTCTTGTCTTTGGATAAAGGCCAGCTGCTTTTCAAAGGTCACTCTTGATTCTGCGGCTTCTATCGCTTCTTTGTTGGCTATCGCCACTTGGTCGCTCGCTTTTTTAGCTTTTTTAGCCGCCTCGTCAAACCCCTTCTCAAGAGTAAGTACAGCTGAACCTGATTTTTCCAGGGCACTCTTAGCTTCCGCTAAGTCTTTATCAATAGCGTCAATCTCAGGCTGTAGAATAGTTTTCTTTTTGTCTTGTTCAAGTTTTTGTATCTTGTCAGTAAGGGCCTTTCGTTCGCCAGCAATGTTTTTCTTGGCATCTTCAAGCTCCTGTGCCGCTTTCTCCTTCGCGAGCTTGGCTTCCATTTCAATTTCTTTGGTGATATTTAGGTTTGATTTTGGATTATCTCGTATCTCAGCCAGATTCTTTTCCACTTGCTCACCAATCTGTGCGTCTACGTACTTACCTCGAAGATCTTTCTCCACCTTAGTTTCTCCCAGTGACTTGGCAAATTCAGCATCAGCTTTGTTTTTAGCATCAACTCTTGATTTAAAACCACCTTTAGTACCAGTACCAATACCAGCTGCCGCCCCAAAGCCAGCCACTTGGCGAGCGTCAAAAGAAGTATCAGCTACTACCTTCGTAGCCTTCAGAGCCTTTTCTCCTACCCAACTCTTAGCAGCAAATTTTTGGAAGCCTTTCTTGTCAGATAGTGTTTGTGCATAAGAACCAAACGTTCGTTGGCCAGCTTTTGCCGCCGCCCCAAAGGTAACAGCTCCAGCCCCCCTCTGGACATACTTTCTAGTCCCTGAGCTCATGCGCTTACCTAAGCTGAGAGCGCTGGTTGCTCCCTGCGCCCCCATCTTTTGGGCTACTACCAGCGCAGCAATCATAAAGACGGCGGTAAGAATAAAATAGGGAATGGTCGCCGCAAAACCTGGTTCTGGGTTTCGTGCACCAAATACATCAGCCATCTGAGCGGTTCCAGCAGAGACGCCACGCATGTTGACGAGTATCTGGTGTGCGAAGTAGAGCATCAAAATATAGGCTGGGGCAAAGAAAGCGCGACCTAAGAAGCCTTTCCAGTAGTCGCGAGAGACACTGCTAAAGCCAGGGAATACCATACCAAGAAACATAAGCGGCGAAAGAATCATATAGATATTCAGGACTGCAAACCGAATCATAAGGAGGAGTCCGCCAGCTGCAAACACAAAGGCCGCTACTATATATAAGATAAGAGAACCAAAAATAAAAGCAAATCCCCTTGAGGTGGTCATCTCTGCCAACGAAGGCCCGGTACTGAAGAGGCCAGAAAGTCCCATCAGGTTCATGAAGCCGTCAGAGACAGCGTAATCCCCTGCGTTATTAAATCCAGCCGCGAGCTGGGTAGCAGCGATGTTTGAAAAATCGATTACGAACTTCGTAATAAAAAGACTGAAGTTTACTAAAAGTGCGGCCAAGACAAGTGATCCGAGCATTCGCTTGGCGCTACTGTCTCCGCTATTAAAAATCATCTTAAAGCCGATGTAGACTAGACCAAAGATGAAGGTAAGGTTGAAGATGTCGCGAACGGTAGACCAGAGGTTGTCGATAGTCCAGCCGAGTCCTGAAGTTCGATAGAGTTCACCAAAACCAACAACGTACGTCCCCACGGCTTCATTGAGGAGAAGACCAGCTAGTCCAGCCAGTGTACCAAAGACCACGTTTACAATGGTGTAGAGAAGACCCTGGAGGCCAGTCATCAATAAGCCTCTGTCGGCATTAGTAGCTTGAGCAAATAGCAATTGCGGGAGCAAAAACAGGGCACAGAAAAAGAGGACGGAAGCTAGAAGGGCGTACATTTTTGTTCTAGTGAAAGGAGCGATCATAACAATACGTTTAGTATACAGTACCGCTTATTGGATAAGACTTCGCCACCGTATTTCAGATCCACTCACTTGAGCGTCTGAGTGCAGTCCACTTAAGCTTAAGTATTCTTGCATGACCGCTGAGCGTTCAGCTGAAGAGGCTGGGGTGTCATTGGCTGGAGGTGGTAGTGCGTCATAGCGGGTGATAATAGTGTTCAACACAGCGATGTTGGTATTGATGCGAACAAGCAGAGCTGGAATTTCAGCCGCGGCTATTTGGGCGTTGGCTCGTCTCGTAGCATTATTTAAGACGTTTGCATAATATGCATTGAGCTGTGGCAGGTACAGGTTGGCAGCTGCTTGGTAGGCCAATTCAGTTGCTCGAGCATTAATCAGTAGAGTGCGGAAGCGAGCCGGGTCACTGGTTAAAGTAGAACCAGAAGTCGAAAGTTGGTTTACGTATGAACCACTACTGTAACCCGGAGCGGTGTACCCTGTTCCGCCAGATAAGCCGAGAAGACCAGCGGCTCCAGTGATGGCTTGTTGCTGAAGTTGTGCAAAAAGAGCGCTAATGATTTCATTAATTTCGTCAGCGGCAATAAGACTTTCTGGTCCAGTTGAAAGTTGGAAGGTCAGCGCTTCTTCAATCACCTTCCCTGGAGTAGAGATAAAGCAGTTTTCTTGGGTGGTTCCATTCCCCTGCACCGCTTCACAGATTTTGCTAGAGAGAAAACCATCACCAAAAGAGAGTATGGTTTTTTCCTCTCCTTGTTTATTGAGGAGATAAATCCCCGCTTCTGTTTTGGCTGTCAGGTAACTACCGTAGGGGGTATACGTCTCTGGGGTAGAGGTGATTTGGAACCAAGCTTCCCAGCCGCCTTGGGCAAAGTCTCCGTTTGAGAAGTTTTCAATATTGGCCATGATACCAGTGAGACTACACTGATCGGTGTTTGGCTGACCTTCACGTGCTCTGGTATAGGTGGTAGCCAAGGCGATACGGATATCGAGCTCAAAGGGTGAACAAAGGAAGGTTAGCGGCCCACCGAGGTATTCAAGATAATCACCAAAAGCTTGGTCTCCCACATTGAGGAGGAACCCCTCTAGGTCTTGCACAAAGCTCGGGCTGCCATTGAAGCCAGAGTTGATCCAGTTTACGATACTGGTCGTCATTTGAGAGATCATTTGCTTGGCGAGCGTCCAAGCAATACCGTCAAGGGTAATGTCTTTAATCCAGAGATTATTTGAGGCGTAAGAAGTAATAGCGTCGTAGCCTGCTGAGGCTGTCGCCGCGGCATTGACACCTAAGAGTTGGATATTGTTGGCGAATTGAGTAATTTCTGTAGAGCCGCCAGTTGCTCCACCCGCCTCAGCTTTTTTGATCTCGGCCCACGGTTGAGGGATGTATGTACTCACAAACACAAAACACAAAACAAAACAGAGAACTATTGTGCGCTCAAGAATGTGGTGAAAAGTATTCATACTATTATTGTACATTAGGGCTAAAAGCAACGAATAAAATAGCTGAGTCATTTTGCTCAAACGCGCTCGCAAATGGTTCAAGGGCAAAGTACATATTTTTTAGGGCCAGCGCGAGACCTTGGGCGTCTTCCTCATAACGCTTGAGGCGTACGAGTGAGAGCATTGGGTCAGCTAGGGCAACACTCATAGTACTTATGTCGTTAGAAAGAGCGTGAAAAACATTAATTAAATCAAGGTGTTCTTTAACAAATATGGCTGGTACAGGAAGTAAAAGCATCTCATCTCTGGTGTTGGCATAGACTTGTGAAATCGTCTCTAGTTCTTTTGCTCCCTTTTCGTTTTGATCGTTTACGAAGTCACGTAAAATCAAAAGTTCGTTTCGTAACCCGGGCACGCTATTATCCACAATGGCATCAGCCATAGCGTTTCCATAGGCACGAACTGCCTCATTTGAGATGTCTTGGCTGATGGTGATGTTTCGTACATCAAAAATAACATCAGAACCGTACACACTGATTTGGTCTACGGTATCAGCAATGATTTGTTCTTGGGTGCGGCCAAAAGAACCTTGTCCTTCAGCGGTAATAATGCTTTGTAAAAAAGCGATACCCACTTGCCCTGTCAAGGTGTCTGGTGCGACATAAGAATCATCGCTTGTCTCAACAATGGTAATGGGAGAACTTTTTACAAACTGGTCACGCCAGTCCTCAAGACCATTACTGTCAGTGTCGGCTACTTCCATTAAGACTCTAACTGGTGCGGCAGCTATCCCATCTTGGACAGCGAGGCTGGCAGGATTCTGACCGGGAGGAGTGGTGAAATTTTTGAGGACAAAGGCAGCTCCAACAATAGCAAAACCAATCACAAAAGCGCCTACAATCTTTGTTTTAGATTGGTCTATCATTCACTTAGTATAGCAGTCAAAGAATATTTTTTGACTACAGCGTGTACATATCTTAGGAGGTGCTTTTGGTAGTTTGGAGTTCTAAAACGAGCCCTAACCACATGTTGAGGGGGACATCTTCACCACGCACAGTTGGTGACAGCGAAAGCTTCAAAAACACTTCCTCAAGGCTAGTTCGCGGATATTTTTCAGTTAGATTTGCGAGCAGTTGCTTTCTTTTTTTACCCAGTCCGAGGTGCAATACTTCAAAAAAGAGCTTCATATCTACTTTTGCAAAATTATCCCGATTGATACTGGTAATGGTCAAAATAGCAGAGTCGACTTTGGGAATTGGGTGGAAATGACCTCGTCCCACATTTCTACTGTAGGCTGGGGTACCAAAAGCTTTGACTGAAAGTGAAAGCAAAGACTCTTTTTTGTCGCGAGCAATACGAAAAGCCAGCTCTTTTTGGATTAAAAACGTCAGGGTGTTCGGCTGGATAGCACTTTCGAGAAATGAGCGGAGTAAAAACCCTGATAAATAATAAGGAATATTGGCCACCACTTTAAAGCTGTGATCCTTTAAACCAAGCGTTTGAGGCGTAATTTCTCTAGCGTCCCCGTGATGAATCACGAGTTGCCCACTTTTAATCTCGCTGGGGAAGCGTAACTCTAGCTCAGCAACTGCTCGGCTATCGGCTTCAACTGCCAGAACATGAGCCTTCCTGGCCAAAAGGGCGGTGGTCAGCATCCCTGTCCCAGGGCCAATTTCTAACACGGTATCCCCCGCTCCAACTGCGGCGCACTCAGCCATCCAATTTGGCACCACTGCACTCGTCAAAAAGTTTTGCCCCAAAGAGCGTTTGTGCTCAAACTTTTTGGTAGGAGTGTCGTCTTCATTTCTTATATAGGTAGTTTTTCGTTCTCTCATGACTTCGAGCATACCGATATGTACGGCAAAGAGCAAGATTTAATCTAAAAAGATAGTTGTCTCGTAGCCAGAGCTCGCGTCTCTTCCTTTTGGGTTGCCTCCCTCAACGTGTTTGGTGCTGATGTCATTAAGAAAGGAAGATGGGATATTTACTCGCTGACTGCCGTAAATAGTACGAATATGAGCGTAAGTCAAAAAGAGTTTTTTGGCAGCGCGAGTGAGAGCCACATAAAAAAGTCGCCGTTCTTCTTCGTGATCAATACCAGTGTCATCAAGTCGCTCGTGTGGAAACAACCCCTCTTCGAGTCCGGTGATAAACACATACGGAAACTCTAAGCCTTTGGCAGCATGAATGGTCATCAGTCGAACAGCGTCGAGTTCCTCCTTATCTTTTAATTCGTCTTGGTCACTTTGAAGCGCTGCCGTTTCAATGAGTGCTTCAACCGCAGCTTCTGGAGATAGTTCGTCATACCTACGTCCGAGTGTCACGAGCTCGCCTAGGTTTTCTAGTCGGGATAGGTCATCTTCCGTACCATTTTTTTTGAGTTCAGTTTCAATACCAGTACGTTTGATAATAAACTTCAGTGTTTCGGACAAGGGTTTGGTGCGAGCCTCATCAGCAATATCCATCATGATTTGGTCGAAGCGTTCAACTTTTTCAAGTGTTGCGCCCTTGAGCTCACTCCTTTTTCCTTCTATCACCTTAAGCATAGTTACCTTTCCAATGCCGCGAGCTGGTTCATTTATAACTCGTGCCAGATCAGCGTTACTGCCAGGGTTTAAAGCTAGCCTTAGGTATGAAAGGACGTCTTTGATTTCTTTTCGCTCGTAAAATTTTGTACCCAAAAGTTGGTACTCAACTTGGTAGTTTAAGAACGCTTCCTCCAGTGCGCGTGACTGAAAGTTGGTCCGGTATAAGACTGCGATGTCAGTCGGATTATGTCCCTCCTCGATAAGAGCCTTAGCGGTTAGTGCCACATATTCCGCTTCATCTTGGCCGGTCATGGCCGCATAGAGCGTTATTTTCTCGCCTTCTTCATTGCTGGTGAACACTTCTTTAGCAACACGGTTTTTATTTTTCTCGATGATTTCGTTTGAAGCGGCAATAATGGTTTTGGTGGAACGATAATTTTCTTCGAGCAAAATAGTGTAAGCACCAGGAAATTCTCGCTCAAACTGAAGAACGTTTTTTATATCTGCGCCACGCCATGAGTAAATATTTTGATCAATGTCCCCCACCACACAAATGTTTTGATTGTTTCCAGCTAAAAGTTTTGCAATCGAAAACTGTACTGCATTAGTGTCTTGATATTCATCAACATGGATATATTTGTATCTCGTCTGCAAGGCTTCGCTCACCACTGGATTATTTTTTATAAGATTGAGTGTCTTAATAAGAAGATCATCAAAATCAAGAGCGTGTTCGCTTTTTAAAATATCTTCATAGTGTTCCCAGACAGTGGCAGCAACTTGATCGGGAAACGTGCTTGCGTTGAGCTTATATTCACTAACGGAAAGCGCGTCACCCTTGGCTCTGGAAATTTTTCCTAAGATTTTTTTTGGCTCAAATTCTTTTGGATTGTACCCACCGCGCTCAAGCGCTGCCTTCACTGCTCTAACACTATCTGAACGGTCATAGATGGTGAAGTGTCGTGGCAGACCAAGATACTCATGAAACTCACGAAGGATACGTACCCCGAGAGCGTGAAAGGTGGTGACCATTGGCAGCGAGTCATAGATAGCTCGCTCTGAAGGGGGGTATTTTTTTACCAAGACCTCCACTCGCTCACGCATTTCTTTAGCCGCTTTGTTGGTGAAGGTAACGGCAAGGATGTTGTGTGGGGCTACTCCTTGGTGGATGATGTGAACAATGCGGTGAGTAATCACCCGAGTTTTCCCTGACCCTGCTCCCGCTAATACCAAAAGGGGTCCGCTCGTATGTAAAACAGCCTCTTTTTGCTTACTATTGAGGCCTTCAAGGTACGGAAAACTAATCATAGAATAAGGTTAGGACACCACTATACCATAGCGAACAGGCTGCTAGGACGGGTAGTTTTAAAACTGAAATCAGAATGAAGAATAAATTCAAATACAAAATACGTGTAACGTCAATAGCTTTTATTCGGCTCAAAATAGACTTATTTAAGCGACTAAAGAATTAATACAACAAATGTGTATTCGTCAATTGCGCTCCCCTACTCCTCTAGTAGAATTGATGGATACCGATTTAAAAAGGTAGCAAGTCCTAAAAAAAGAGTGTCGCAAGACCTCTTTTTCTTTCCGAAATTTTCCGTAGTGGTAGAAATGCGGCGTGTCCATAACAAATAACTTATAAAACTCACAGTACAAGATTCTGAATCTAATAGTCGCCTAACTGAGGCAGGTCAGATGACACATAAAAAAGCAAAAATATCTCCGTACCGAGTAGTTTTTGAGTACGTGGCTGTGTTGCTCGTTATTATTATTCCGATATCAGTTCATGCGGGTATCTTTAGTCTGGCTAAAGCCGGAAATAGCGAAGCGGCTTCAGAAATTATTGTCTACCCAAAGTCCGCAATTGATATTCCCGTTCTTTCTGCTCTCCAAAACCCCAATCCGCAAGGTGCTCGAGGTGGCGCTGAGGTAGTGGTAAACGAAGGAGCTCTTGTGTCCTCTGGCCCAGTTGGTGAAGATGTGATTGCTACTGCCAAAGCCTCTTCAGGTGAAATTAGTGTCTACACGGTTCGATCAGAAGATACTCTCTCACATATTGCTGAGATGTACGGTGTGACCGTGAATACTATTATGTGGGCGAACGACCTTACCCGCGCGAGCAGCATTAAGGAAGGACAGACACTAATCATATTGCCGATTGCTGGTGTGAGACATACGGTAAAGCGTGGTGATACGGTCAACTCAATTGCAAAAGCGTACGAGGGAGATGCTGAAGAAATTATTGCGTACAATGAACTCGAAGCAGAGGCTGGTCTTGAAGTCGGTTCAACCATCGTAGTTCCTGGTGGGGCTATCCATACAGCGCCAGCAGTGAATAAGCTTGCGGCTTCTCCGGTTCGTACTTCAGGTTCAAACTCTGCAGGAGGCAGTTGGCTCTCACACCCAGTACCGGGCGCTATTAAAAGCCAGGGACTTCACGGTTATAATGCGGTTGATCTCGCGGGGTCGCAGGGGGCAGCGGTTCGAGCTGCTGCTGCAGGAGAAGTAATTGTGTCTAAGAGTACTGGCTGGAATGGTGGATACGGACAGTACATTGTAATTCGTCATGCAAATGGCGCTCAGACATTGTACGCTCACCTCTCATCAAATAGTGTTGGTGTCGGGGCGTATGTAAATCAAGGAGAAGTGATTGCGGGTATGGGTAATACCGGACGTTCAACTGGCACACACCTCCACTTTGAAGTTCGCGGCGGCAGTAACCCATTTTAAAGTTTTCATATATAAAGAAAGACCCCAAGGTTTACCTTGGGGTCTTTCTTATACATGCATACGGTACTGAAGCGCTTCCAGTACATGCGGTACTTGTATATCGTCACTTCCCCCTAGGTCTGCTATCGTTCGGGATACTTTAATGAGGCGATGATAACTGCGTGGAGACAAATTGAGTTTGGTGGAAGAGAGTTTCAGTAGATCCCCTACTTCCTTGGATAGCGTAATACAAAAATCTATATCTCGGCTAGTCATTTCTGCGTTGGTCGTTACCCCTCTTCCAACTAGGCGTTCTTTTTGAATGGTCCGAGCAGCCGTGATTTGGCTTCGAGCCGAGTCTGTCTCACCTTCCTTTCGTTTAAGGTTAGATAATGTTTCGTATGCCACATGAGGAACCTCAATCCAGAGATCAATTCTATCTAAGATAGGTCCCGATATTTTTTCTTTGTATGTTTCTTGCATTGCCCTTCCCAAATCGGTGGTACCATTTTCTTTTCCGCGGTAGGGATTAAGAGCAGCAATCAAAATAAAATCAGCGGGAAAGATAGCGTTCCCTTGTACTCGCGAAATACTCACCACTCTATCTTCAAGTGGCTGCCTGAGTGCGTCGAGAGAACGTCTTTCAAATTCAGGAAATTCATCCATGAAGAGGACACCTTTGTGTGCGAGTGTGACCTCGCCTGGTTTGGGATGTGTACCTCCGCCCACGAGAGCAGTATGTGAAGCGGTGTGGTGCGGGGAGCGGAAAGGCGGCCTACCGCTTAGTGTCGGCGTTCCTCCACATAAAGAGTGGATGGCTGTGACAGCCAAGAGGTCTTCACGGCTTAAGGTTGGAAGCAATCCTTGAAAGGCGCGAGCGAGCATGGTCTTTCCTGTCCCCGGAGGACCAACCAAAAGTACGTTGTGTCTTCCTGCTGCCGCAATGATGAGTGCCCGCTTAGCGCTTTCTTGTCCTTTGATGTCTTCAAGCACAACCTGATTTTCTGGAGTGTCAGAATCACTCACGCTGGTGAGGGGTGTTACTGGTAAGCGGGCGTGTTTGGGATGTTTCTTTTCAAGATGTCTTACCACTTCAAGGAGCGACTCTGCTCCATAAATAGTAATACCGTCAATCAAAGCCGCTTCAGATGCGCTACTTTTAGGAACAATAATTTCTGTATAACCGTACTCCTTAGCCGCCATCACCATATTGAGTACGCCACGAACTGATTGGAGGGCGCCATCAAGTCCAAGTTCTCCGACAAAAATAATACCAGCTGGATTTTCTATCTCTCCTGCCGCAGAGAGATAGGCTATGGCGATTGGGAGGTCAAATAACGGGCCGTCTTTTTTTAAATCAGCAGGTGAAAGTGAAATGGTAATTTTTTGGTTTTTGCTTTTAGGTGACTCAAAGCCAGAGTGTTTAATTGCACTACTGACACGGTCTTTAGATTCTTCAATCGCCTTCCCTGCTAAGCCAACAATTGAAAACGAATGCAGACCTCGTGAGAGGTCTGCTTCAATACGGACAATAGTACCAGAGAGAACATGCGGCTGAACAGTGTGTACGAGTGCAACGCTCATGTATTACATTGGCAGCTGAGATTCTTCATTCATGTGGGCAATGCAGGTGCGGGCATCAGGACGTGCATCGAGACGCTTTTCTTCTATCTGTTCCCCACTCACTTCACAGATACCATACGTTCCAGCATCAATTTTTTTCAAAGCGCGTTTAATATCTCTATATTCCCGCTCTAGGTCAGATAAGGTGGCTCTCCGTTCGTTCCATGATTCTACAAAATCAGCGCTAGTGTTTTCGTCGGCGTCTTCGTTACTAATATCTTGATCTGGGACAGCTTCCCAATTATCGTTCACTGCATCATAAACTCCAATGGTCGAAAGCTCGGTTACAACAGCCACGAGAGCAGCGTCGAGCTTGTCTTTGTAAAAAGCAGTATCTTTCATATTATGGTGTTCTTAGATTAAGTAATTCAGTAAAGTCAGCACTGTTGGTGGCAATAAAGACTAGGTTTCCATGTACCCCGTAAAGCAATCGCTCTGTCCCGCTTTCTGTTTTTAAGACGCGGACGTCTAATCCTCCGAGTGACGCATCAATAAATTTTGGTTGTAGTTCTGCACCAGTAATACCGTAGAGAGTATTAATATCAGCTCCCATAGTTTCCTCCCAAGCAAGAAGCCCCCCCTTTGCTGTTACTAGATCAGTGACCTGCAGGAGCATAAATGGTTGTCTTTCACTGGTGTAGCCAAATCTCACTTGTGAGATACCTTGAGCAAAACTTTGTTCAAGTGAGACTCCGAGTAATGAGAGTAAGAGGTGAGGTGGAATAAGTTCATTTTGTTCAGTTACAAACACGATTTGGGTTGTTGCTTCAAGGCTACTACGTATATCCACCAAAGCTTCAAAAACACTCTCTCTGTTTATGGTGGTAAGAGGGACTTCTTTGCGGTCGCTATTGATGAGTGGTGTAAGTTCCCGCGCGCTAAGAGTGGTGTTTGTATCTTCTTCTAGCCCGTTCAGCATAAAGTATCCATAGGTACCAAGGACCACAAGCGCTAGTACTGCTGCTGAGACACCAAGCGCTAGGGTGTTGGTGTCGATATGTAAAATAGTACTGAGGCGAGAAACTTTTTCTCTCATTGTTACCGGTTCTGGTTCTGTAACATTTTCAATAATCGGAGCAGGAGCAACAACTTCTATGATTGGTTCAGGTTCAACAGTGACTTCAGGTTCAGTTGCTATGAGAGGGACTTCTGGCTTTACAACTAGCGGAGGAGTAACAACACTCACTCTTTGAACGTCTTTTTTAACTACAATCTCTTCCGGTGAAGTGCGGTAACTTTTTCGGCTCACAAATTGCACGTTAGAAATCGCTGCCTTCTTACTTGTTTCGAGCAAGAGGAATCCAGGTTCTGTCTTAGCACTCCAGCTTGTGTGCGAAGGCTCCTTCTCAGCTTCTTCTTGGCGTTGGCGAATGCGTTCGTGGATTGAAGAAAAATCTGAAGTAGCCAACTTACCCGTAGCAGATGTCGCTTTTTGAATAACTCCCTTCCGACGTGATGTTTCGGGGATTGTATACTTCGGCTGCTTCTTTACTTGGTAAGAAAGTTTTTTATCCGCAAACCACTGTTTGATGGAGGTAACGATAGCTGGTAAAAGCTTGAAACGGTCACGTTTGGTGTCAGTGATGATGGTCGCAGCAGCAGCGTCTTCATTATCAACAATAAAGGTCGTGTTACTTGAGCTGGCATTAGCAGAGGTTATCTTTTTGATACTCCCTGGTAGTGGAGCTCGTCTCCCCTCGCGCGCAACACTTGGCGAGGCAATAATTGGTGGCATCGAAACAACCTTTGGTTTTTTTGTTAAAAACGATTCTTTTGGAGCAGGATCTTCATTCACAGTAATAACTGCTTCAGTCTCAGGAGTGAGACCTTTTTCTTTACGCTTAGACTCGAGGTCTTTGGCGTAGGTGCGAAGTGGCGGCAATTTACTCGGCTGTGGCTTTTGAGTATCCATTCCCAATAGTATGACACGGATTCCATTCTTTGTGGCAGGGCGCCTGTGGCTTTATTTTGCGTCTTTTAGGTTTCTTTTACTGGCAAATTCTGGGTCTGCCTGCTTAATGGAAAGTCCAATTTTGCCATCCTCAAGCTTGCTCACCACTACGGGGACAGATTCTCCAACCATAAGTACACCATCGAGTGTCTCCAGTCTAAAAGGAGCAATTTCTGAAATGTGAATCAAGCCTTCGTTATAGGCATCAAGGCGAGCAAAGGCTCCAAAAGCAGCTATTTTGGTGACCGTAACGTCTAGGCGTTCCCCAATCTCGTAGCGTCTTGTGAGCGCTCTGATCTTATCTGCAGCTTTTGAGGCGCTTTCAGCCTTACCAGTAACGTAGACCGTGCCATCTTCTTCGATGGTTATTTCTTCTACCCCAGTTTCGTCTTTAATGCCGTTTATGGTTTTTCCACCTGAGCCAATCACCAATCCAATTTGTTCTGGAAGTATGTTAAGTGAGATGATTTCAGGGGCACGTGGCGAGATAGTCGCTCTCGGAATTGCTATTTCAGACGTCATAACTTCAAGGATGTGCAATCGAGCCGTTTTGGCTTTTGAGAGTGCTTCACTCAGTATAGAGACAGAAATTCCGTCTACCTTTACGTCCATCTGAATTGCGGTTATTCCCTCAGTTGTACCGGCAACCTTAAAGTCCATATCCCCAAACTCATCTTCAGGTCCTTGAATGTCAGTTAAGAGTGCGTACTTATCGTCCAGTATCATGACTCCTGAGGCAATTCCCGCGACGGCTCTTGTGATCGGGACTCCCCCATCCATGAGAGCCAAACTAGAAGCGCAGACCGAACCCATTGAGCTTGAGCCGTTACTCGACATTGTTTCTGAGACGAGTCGAATGGTATATGGAAAAGCAGACAAGGGTGGAATGACAGGTACCAGTGCCTTTTCTGCCAGAGCTCCATGTCCAATCATGCGACGATTGAAGCCTCCTACTCGTCCCGTTTCGCCAACTGAAAACGGCGGGAAGTTATAGTGATGCATGAATTGTTTTTTGCCGTCGCGCTCTTCTACCGTATCAATCATTTGAGCAGCGTCAGGTCCACCAAGGGTAAGGGCTGAAAAGATTCGTGTGCCGCCACGGTAGAAAATTCCAGAGCCATGAAGGACGGGAGAGATGCCGCCGGCTTGGGCGTAGAGTTCTCGCACGGTGTCCATGTCTCGTCCGTCCGCTCTTTCTCCTCTAAGAACTGCACCAAGGTGGAGTTCTTTGTCGACCATTTCTTCAAAAAAGACACCCGCCACTTTGCTGTCGATGGATTCTGTTTGCTCTGTCGCTACTGCTGTCAGGAAGACATCCTTCAGTTCATAGATATGGTCCTTCCCTGCCCTTTTTGAGAAAAGTGTATTAATGAGTCTGGTCTTAAATTGGTTTTCGTAAAGAGAAAGTAGTACTTCTGGTATTTCAGGAGCGAGGAATATTTTTTTTGTTTTTCCAATCTCAGCAAAAATAGCCACTTGGAATTTTTCCAACTGGGCGTGAATCACTGCGGCTTCTGCTAAGAGTGAAACAATGCTTTCTTCGCTTGTTTCATAAGCTGCTGTTTCGATCATATTTATCTTGCCATCTTTCCCGCAAGCAAGTAGTTCAATATCGAGGTCATCATTGACTCGGTCAAGGTAGGTGGGGTTTACTAAAATGGCTTGGTCACTTTTTCTTCGAGCCAGCCGCGCAACACCAACTGGTCCATTCCATGGAATATCAGATACCCCAAGAGCCAACGAAGCACCGATGACTCCAAGGATGTCCGGATCGTCTTCACCGATTGCGAGCACGGTCACCACAATCTGCACGTCTACTTTAAGGTGTGCCGGAAAAAGTGGCCTGATGGTTCTGTCGACAATGCGCGCTGAGAGGACTGCTTCATCACTTGGCTTTCCTTCACGACGCATAAATCGACTACCGAGGATTTCTCCTGCGGCATAAAACTTTTCTTCAAATTCAACTGAGAGCGGAAAATACGGTAACCCCGGATTTGATTTTCCCATCACGGCAGTAACTAGGACCACCGTCTCTCCGTAGTGAACCATTACAGACCCATTGGTGTGTGTGGTCAGGTCGTTAAATTCTGCGGTCAGAGTCTTTCCTCCAAACTCGGTTGTGAAAACTTTTTTTTGCATACACGTATTAACTCAGTGACCTCTACAAGTTTTAGATTTCAAATGTTGAAACCTACCTACTTGTAGAGCTCGTTTATAATTCCTAGAGCATAACAAAGACGGTCGTCGATACACAAGTATCGACGACCGTCTTATTTTTAGTTTCCTCGCTCTCGGTTTCCGTTGTTGGTCATCTTTTTAATTTGTTTACGGAGCCCTGACTTTTTCTTGCTGGTCTTGTATCCAATGAGAAACTCACTTGGGTTTTCGTCCATATCGATAAAATCATCTACAACTTCTCGGAGTCTTCCTGAAGCAGAGCGACCAAACGTAATCACCTCTACCTGACAGCCTTGGTTTTTGACATACTCCACCAGCGGAATAAAATCGCCATCGCCAGTTGCGAGAATAATGGCGTCAACTTTGTTGGCGAGCTTGATGGCGTCAATTGCGAGACCAACATCCCAGTCTGCCTTCTTTGCTCCGCCGTAAAATATTTGAAGATCTTTGGTTTTGATTTCGATGCCTACCTTTTCGAGAGCTTCAAAAAAGGGAGCCTCTTCCCCGCTCTCAGTGTTTACTACGTATGAGAGCGCACGAATGAGTTTGCGATCTCCGAGAGCGGCTTTGACGACGGCAGCGAAGTTTACTTTAGATTTGTATAAATTTTTTGCGCTGTGGTAGAGGTTTTGTGTGTCTATCAAAATAGCGACGCGTTGTTCCGGGTGTCGAATTATACCCATACTTGTATATAAAAATTAGTGTTCTTTTTAAAAAACCGTCACTTCATAAACTATACCGTGAAAAATAAAAATGCTCCAGAGAGGAGCATTTTTATATTAACGCTTAAGACCAAGTTTCTTGATAAGAGCCTCGTAAGACTTCTCATCTTTCTTCTCAAGATACTTTAGGTGCTTGCGACGATCCGCAACCATCTGAAGTAGTCCGCGTCGTGAGTGAAAATCTTTCTTGTGCTTTCGCAAGTGAGTAGAAAGTTCTTCAATCTGGCGGGTGATAAGTGCTACTTGTGCCTCAGGAGAGCCAGTGTCACCTTCGTGACGCTGAGCTCCTTTGAGAGCGTTTTCTTTTACTCGTTTTGTTAACATATATATGTATGAAGCGGCCCCTTGTATTAGATACGCACGTTAATGCTTACAGGTAGCTCGCAGTAATAACCGCGAAGGTTGTTACTACTATAGCACAAAAAATAAAAGAAAGCAAGTCAGACCGCTGGTTCGACACTTTGTCAAAACAGTGTCGGGATAATCGTTGTATACTATAGACAATGACATTAGTTGAACTGAAACGACAATTCTTAGAGTACCTTGAGATCGAAAGGGGACGTAGTGTAAAGACTATTGAGAACTACGACCGCTACCTAGAGCGTTTTTTGTTATTTTCAAAGGCAAAAATGCCAGCTGACTTCACTGAGGAACAGGTTCGTGAGTTTCGCCTTTTCCTAAATCGCCAAGCAGGCACCAAAGTAGGAGGACGAACTGAGCCCATGAAACGAAAGACACAGAACTACTATTTGATAGCACTCAGAGCTTTTTTGAAGTTTATGCGCAAACGCGGTGTGAGCTCACTTTCCCCGGAACGCATTGAGCTCGCTAAGGTACCAGAGCGATCGCTTGATTTAATCTCTGCCGGGGAACTCACCAGACTGCTTGATTCCCCTGCCCAAGACTCGCTTGAGGGTAAACGAGACCGAGCTATCCTAGAGCTCCTCTTTTCAACCGGTCTGCGTATCTCTGAACTTTGCGCCCTCTCAACTGATGATGTGGACCTGACTCGGGATGAATTTTCTGTGCGTGGGAAAGGAGATAAAGTTCGAGTAGTATTTCTTTCAGAAAATGCGCGGGCCGCTATTAAGGCGTATTTGGCAGGACGTAAGGATATGGAGGATGCTCTGTTTGTTCGCTATGGTCGAAAGGCTCATGTGGGCGAAGATGGCCGAGTTACTCCTCGAGTCGTTCAGCGGCTTTTAAAACGCTACGCAACCAAAGCGGGTATCACGAGAAAAGTGACGCCGCATGTTATTCGTCACAGTTTTGCCACTGACCTCCTCAGTAATGGAGCTGACCTTCGCTCAGTGCAGGCACTCCTCGGACATGCTCATATTGGCACCACTCAGGTGTACACTCATGTCACTGACGCGCATTTGCGTGAGATTCATAAAAAATTTCACACCAATCGA
>JAKFXN010000007.1 GCA_021731405.1 Candidatus Parcubacteria bacterium
ATTGATATTGTTTGATAATCGATTTTCATCTACCGGCCCGTTTATTTTTGCTGTTGGTAGCTCTTGAGACAAAAGTGCAAAGAAGGTGTCACGGACTTTTCTTACTGCCACACTTCTCTCTTCATGTTTTGCTGCAGCACGAGCCAGTGCTACAGCTGCGCCCACAATCTGCGCGACGTTTTCTGTACCTGGACGAAGACCTTGTTCTTGCCCTCCTCCATATAATATAGGTAGAAGTGCCACTGTACCGTGAGTCGCTAAGATACCAATTCCTTTTGGACCATTACACTTCCCCACATCAAGCGACATCATATCTACTCCCAATCTAGGTAAAGCACAAGGTAACCATAGCGGAGCTTGAGCAGCATCCACATGCACCACGATTTTTGTGCCTTGCTCTTTTTGGTATTTTCTAATTGTGCGCGTCAGTCTAGATACCGGCTGCACTGCACCGACTTCACTATTGGCATACGCAAAGGTCACAAGTACTGTCTTTGGAGACAAGACTGCCTCAAGAGCCGGAATAGTAATGAGACCTTCTTCGTTCACTGCTACAGTTCGCACCTTTACCCCAGTTGCTTTGAGAATTGGAATGAGGGCAGAAATTGACGGATGTTCAATCTTCGTTGTTACCACCTCCATCTCGTTGTATGGTATTCCGTCTGTTCGACAGAGATTTTTGATATAGCCCAACAGAGCTAGGTTATTACTTTCGGTACCACCTGAAGTAAAAAGTACCCCGTTTGGACGAATTCCAAGTGTAATAGCGACTGACTGCCGAGCATCCTCTATCGCCTGTCTAGCCTTTACCCCTTCACTATGAATAGCGCTCGGGTTACCAAAGGTTGTCTCCAGATACGGGAGCATCGCTTTCTTCACATAAGAAGAGAGCGGAGTTGCAGCCGCATGATCGAGATAAATACGCTTTTTTTTGGGCCACAGGGAAAACATTTCAAAATCATGACACAAGGTGTAAATTATGTAAATCTTTGCTATACTGCCCACACTTAATTAAATGAACAAATAAGCACTCTGTGCGATTATTGTGAGTTTAGGCCGTTAACAAGGTAGATTCGACCCATAGGGAGAATATGTCGGTGGTAATCGGTAAAGGTAGCCTTAATTTATTACAAACACACACATGCCAAAAAAGACCCATACAACCAAAACTGAGATAAAAAAGCGACCACCAATCGTGGTGGTAATGGGTCATATTGACCATGGAAAATCGACCCTCCTTGATTACATCCGCAAGAGTAACAGTGTCGACGCTGAAGCGGGTGGTATTACCCAGCACCTTTCTGCCTACGTAGTAACTCACACTACCAAAGAAGGGGCTGTGGAGAACATTACGTTTTTAGACACTCCAGGACACGAAGCTTTTCAAAAAATGCGCTTGCGTGGTGCTGACGTAGCTGACATTGCGATTCTGGTCGTGTCTGCTGAAGATGGAGTGAAGCCACAAACTCTTGAAGCACTCGCTTCAATCAAACAAGCAAACATTCCATACATTGTTGCTATCAATAAAATCGACAAGCCGGGTGCGGACATCATGCGCACTCAGACGAGTTTGATTGAAAACGAAATCTACGTTGAAGGTATGGGTGGAGACATCCCATGGGTAGGTATTTCTGCCAAGACCGGAGAGGGTATCGATGAGATGCTTGATATCGTTGTGCTGGCAGCTGACTTGGCTGAACTCACCGCAGATACGAACGCTCCGGCAGTAGGTCAGATTATTGAAGGCAAGCTCGACACAAAGCGAGGCAATACCGCTACTCTCATCATTAAAAACGGAACGTTGAAGAAAGGAACCTTTGTGGTATCTGGTTCTTCTTATACCCCAGTACGTATTATGGAAGATTGTCTTGGTAAGCCGATTGCTGAAGCAGGACCATCTACTCCGGTTGGAATTGTAGGCTTTGGCGAAATCCCAACTATCGGTGCAGCGTTTTATACTGTTGCTACAAAAAAAGAAGCTGAGGCAGCGGTCGAAGAAAACCGTCCTGTGCTCCTTGATCAGCCACGAAATATGAATACCCTGCCAACTATTCCAATTCTTATTAAAGCTGACGTTCTTGGAACCATTGAAGCAATTGAACACGAACTGAGTAAATTTACTTCAGAGCGTATTCAAGTTCGGGTTATTGATACTGGAGTTGGCGACATTACCTCAAACGATATCCAAAATGTAAGTGCTACTAAAGACGCTATTGTAGTGGGTTTCAACGTAAAGGTTGAACGACAGGCAGCTGACTTGGCTGAACGTCTCAATGTAGAGATTGATACTTTTGATATCATTTACGAGCTTTCAGACTGGCTCAATACCGCGCTCAAGAACCGTACTCCACGAGTAGAAGAAATGAAGACAACCGGAAAGGTAAAAGTACTTAAGTACTTTAGTTCTCAAAAGAACCTTCATGTCCTTGGTGCACGAGTTGAAGAGGGTGTTATTAAGATGAACCAAAAAGTGAAAATCACTCGTCGTGATGTAGAAATTGGTAAAGGAACTATCAAGAACCTCCAACAATACAAATCAGACGTACAACAAGTTGAAGAAGGTGAATTTGGACTACAGCTTGAAACTAAGTATGAAGTAGCGCCAGGTGACCACCTAGAGCCGTACGATCTCGTAGTCACATAACTATATGTCAGACCGTCACCTTAGAGTAGAGTCCCTCATTCGCGAGCTCGTAGCTGCTTTCATTCAACAAGAAGCAAATACCGATCCGCTTATTACTGTCACTAGAGCCACTACGGCTCCAGATTATCGCCGTGTCACCATTTACTTCACCACTATCCCAGACGGGCGTGAGGCAGACGCTATGGCCTTTCTACAGCGTTGTGGTAGTGAGCTGCGCGGCTATGTAAAAAAGAAGAGTAACCTTAAAATTATTCCTTTTATCGAATTTTCTATCGACTACGGAGAACGTCATCGTCAACACATTGATGATATCGCCAGAGAGATTGACGATAAAAAATAAAACACATAAGCAAACGCTTATGTGTTTTATTTTTTTGGGGGTTCGGTTACGAGTTATGTTGCCGGGGACTCGGTCACGAGTTACTAAGCATAATCTTCGTCTTTGGCCCGGGGCGGGACTCGCTTCTTACAGAAGCAGTACCCCAATTGGCTAGATTATTTCGCTTCGCTCATAATCTAGCGCAATCGGGCTTCGAGTCCCGCCATCAATAATAAAAACACCTAGCAACTTGCTAGGTGTTTTTATTATTGTGCCCGGGGCGGGACTCGAACCCGCACGCTTTTTTAATGGGCAAAGGATTTTAAGTCCTTCGTGTCTACCATTCCACCACCTGGGCACAGCAATGTGGTGTTTCTTTCCACGAAATAAAAACGCTTAAAAGCGTATTTTTATTTCGTGAGTCCTGGGTGGGAGTTGAACCCACGTATGGCGGTTTTGCAAACCGCAGCGTTAACCACTTCGCCACCAGGACAGAGTACCGCCTACTTTAACATAAAATCTGGTTCTCGACGACTCTTATACTAAGGCAAAAATAGGAGAAATATTAAAGATAATTTCATACTTAAATTGACAGTCTCTCTCCGAACTTATATAAATGGCTTAGGACTGTTCCCTCAACACACAGGAGAAAATAATGCCCGTACGAGTTTACGTCATTGGCGAAAGGCCAACCAAGCCACATCCCGAGCAGCGTCTGGGCGAGGTCTTCCTCACCAACTGCAACGCTGATGAGCCAGATGATTTTGACAACATCGACTACCAAAGCAAACGAGCTGGCATGATTGCCTACGACGAAACTGGACAGGTTCTTCTTCACTACTTCCCTGTCTTCGTCTCCTTGGCTGAATACAACGTCGTAAACAAGGAAAACAAAATTGGGCACTAAGCCCAAGCTAAGGAAGCAGCCACCCTCGGCTGCTTTTTCTTTAACCCAAAATGCATCTTGTCTAGAACGAGCATTTATTGTACACTCTTGCCACGCGCCCTTAGCTCAGCTGGTAGAGCAGCTCCCTCTTAAGGAGAAGGTCCAAGGTTCGATCCCTTGAGGGCGCACAGCCGAAAACAATAAAAGCTTCAAGTCATATGACTTGAAGCTTTTATTGTTTAGGTACTGCCCTGCGGCAGTACCGGCGGCTGTGCGAACCGCAGCGATGTTTTCTTTTTCTCCCAGAAAAGAAAACCGCGAGGTGGGGTCGAGGATATTTAGCAAATTATGAGCGTAGCGAAATAATTTGGTTAGTAATCCGTGACCACAATTCAACCTCTTCAAGTTTTCTCCGCGCATAATAAAACCGCCAAAGGCGGTTTTATTTCTGTGCGCGGGAGAGGAATCTTTCTCGTTACACGAGCAGTATCCTAATTGGCTACTTTATTCACGAGTTCATAAAGTAACTCAATCAGGCTTCAAGTCCTCACGAAATAGTGCCTAAGCACTATTTCTTCCCGCGCATAACAAAAAGACCCTTTCGGGTCTTTTTTCTGTGCGCGGGAGAGGACTTGAACCTCCACAGATTGCTCTATTAGTTCCTAAGACTAACGCGTCTACCAATTTCGCCACCCGCGCGGATGTGGGCAAGAGTATAGCATAAAACTTAGAGATGGCGAATGTACTCTGAACTCAACCTACGCCACCGTCCGCAATCTCGTCTTTTTGAACTGAGTCGCTTTGAGATATCGATTGTAATAGCGTGCAAAGACTTTCTTTGCCTTTTTTGGCGCTTTGTCCGTAATCTGACACCAACGTGAACAATAGCCGTTATACTTCGCTACACAGCTCTCACAGCCGAGGAACAGCACGTAGCAGATCTTATTCTTGCAGTGATGGTGTGTATCACTTTTTGTTGTTCGGCAGAGGTGGCAGTTTGAAATGACTTCATTGCCAATTCGTTCACCGAGACGCTCATCAAAAACAAAGTTCTTGCCTTTAAACATGTTTGGGAGCCCTTGCTCCTCAACTTGGTGCTTATAATCAATCACCCCACCCTTGAGGTGTTTTACATTGGTATAGCCCTTATGCTTGAGCCACGCACTCGCTTTCTCACAGCGAATTCCTCCCGTACAGTACAAGGCAATCTTCTTGTCTTTATGTTCTTTGATGAGGTCTGGAACAATGAGCAACTCTTCGCGGAAGGTATCTACATTTGGAGTGACCGCTCCTTTGAAGTGCCCGATTTCACTTTCATAGACATTGCGCATATCAATCACCAGTGCGTCTGGGTTATCTACGTACTCGTTCATCTCAGCTGCTGTCAGGTACTCGCCAGTATTACTCGCATCAAAGGTTGCGTCATCAAGACCGTCAGCCACAATCTTTGGTCGAACCTTAATGGTGAGTTTATAAAATGAAAGATTATTTTCTTCCACCGCTATTTTGTATGGTACATCCACAAGTTCTGGTTGCAATTGTACCCACGCGTCAAAAGCAGCGAAGTTTTCCTTTGGCACATTCATCTGGGCATTAATGCCCTCATGTGCCACATAGATACGACCCATACACCCAAGCTTGCTCCAAGCAGCCAAAAGGCGGTCTCTAAACTCAATTGGGTTCTCTATCTGTACGTACCGATAAAAAGACAGCGTGGTGCGCGGTCTGGTGTCGAGAAGTGCTGACTGTCTCTTTTCTTCTCGAGACCTCATGTCATTAATCGGAGTTTGTGTATTCATAGAAACGTTGAAACAAAATGGTACCAGACTGGAACTGACAGCGCAATTAGCCAAACAACCAATATTTGAAAATTTGACCTAGGTGAGGCTTTATTCCAAAAACACCAAATATAACGGTTCACCCCTGATTTTTGACACCTTATAAATCAAGTGGCCCCACACCGGCATTCTAGAGTCAGGACGCAAAATAATCCTATTTTATAAGGGTATTTTGACCCTTCTATACTTGACTTTTAGGCTAAAGTATGCTACTATATATACAGGTGAGCAGCGGACAGTCTTCAAAGACTATCCCCTGCTCAAATTGTTTTTTGACAATTCAACTTTAGGAGTTAAATCATGAACGCCTCTAAGCAAATCAAAGCGCTTATTACGGCACCTGATAAAAAGGGTATCTACCTCAATCCCATTTCAGCACTCGTTCTGCGAGTCGTTGTCAGTTTGACCGGCGGCATTGCCATCGCGCTCATCTTCAGTGCGATTGATCAGGCTACCGATTTTGAACTGATGGGTATGGGCTGGTGGCTCCTTTTTGGTGTCATGTTGTCTTTCTACCTAGGTACAAGCGATCCGCTTGTTACCGTACCAGTGAACCACGTCGGCATCGTAACCTTCTTTGGTACACGGTACGGTGTGTTTCTGAAAGAAGGTGAATACTCGTGGTACGCAAAGAAGTTTTTCTTTGGTGTCTCTTCAACCCCTTTGCCTGGTGCCAAAAACATCTTCAAAGGAGCTGGTGAGGAACAAGGATTTGTGTACATGGGTAAACGGACACTGCAAATCTGGAACGATCGTGAAAGCGAAAATACGACCATTAGTCTTCCGGCACGAGCTGGGAGCACAGTGTCAGTGAAAATGACCATTGAATTGCTTACGCTTGACCCGATTGAATGGACGCGGTCCAACGACCCTATCCTGCAGATCGCTGAACAAGCTCGAGCCGGCCTGCGTAAAACCCTGACTTTTTTCCGCGACACAGATGCTGCTGGTGCCAAAAGCGCCATTGCTGCCATATTGTCTGGAGAAACCGTCTTGGCTGCCTTTACCAACAAGAAAGATGGTTCCCATCTGATTGGAAGTACGGTGCAAGACCAGAGCGGTCTCCCGATGTATGAGATTGTGGATGTCGAGGCTGGCGCAGGAAACGAAGCCGTGAACAAACAACTGATTGCGGTCGCTAAAGAAAAGTTCCTGCTCAAACTTGAGCGGCTGGCAAATCCGAACATGCTTGATTCCGCAAAAAACAAAGGGGGAGAAATCCAAGTAGCGGAACTGAGCGTGGCCGAAAAACTGCGTCCGATCGTTGAAGGAACTGGCTCCGTCATGACACACGTCACCATCAGTGATGTGCAACTGTCGGCCAAAGTTCGTGACGCAAGCGAGTCAGCAGCCAGCGAAGGTGCGCAACGTGACCAACAACTCACGAGTGCACAAACACAAGCTGAGGTTATGAAGACCTTGGCTGAAGCCCGTACCAGCAATGGTGTGAGCGAACTCGACCAGGTCATCGCCGCAACAGCGGACGGAAACACTGGTGTACAGGTGGTATACGTGGCGGGTAGCGAAAACTCCCTCATTAAAGCCGCCGTCGCCGGTGGTAAACAAATTGGAGGTTCAAAGTGAAACTCAAAGGAAATTTGATTGTCTGGTTGATGGTTGGTTTTTTGATCATCGCACTCGGCAACAAGTTCATTCGCGGCGACGGTACCAAAAATACTGTCGCCGCGGAAACAGTTCCTGTGGCAGAAGAAGTTTCCAAGCTGGGAGAATCCCAACTCGGAAAAGTCCTCACCACAGGTAACTGGTCACACACGTGGCCAGGCAAAGCCATCGATGATTGGCTGGGAGCAGGTTCGGGCAACTGGATCTTGTGGTTTGCCGTTGCCATCTTGGCATACAAGATCATCACAAGGTTCGCCGCGCCGAAAGGAACGCCCGCTGGTATCGTTGACGGTGTGCTTGTCATCATCGTTGCGATTGGCATAGCGGCGGTCATTGCCGACCTCATCCGCGGCGGCAGTACTGGGGAAATCGCAAACTCTTCCCAGCGCCTGTCGCTTCCGGATGGTCAAATCGTCAAGGTCGACCTGCGACAAAAGAAAGAGCGGGACCCGATGCTGGTGACGATGAACATCACCGACACTGCTCGGATACAAGGCAAGATGGTCGAGAGCAGTCCAGGAAGACTGATTGGTGATGGTGTGACCGTTTATGGCTTCTGTGCCAGAGTGGTCGAACCAGCTTGGCTGCTCACGCATCCAGGCACACCAAAAGAGCACCTGATGTTCCCGAATCCAGACCATGTCGGCCTGTTCCACGACATGAACCTGACCGATGAGATGAAGAAGTTTCTGGTCTTGAACCGAGTGACCAGCGTGACAGTGGCCTTCTACTTGGTCTTGACCAAGCGAGGCATACCGGCGAAATGCTGACTGTTCTTTGAAGAAAAAAGGACCACATAAAGCCCCGCTAGACATCTGTCTACGCGGGGCTTTTTATTTGTATATTTTAGTTACGGCCGAAGTTTAAAAACCGTATCACAACCACTGGCAGTTGGGTTATCAGCACAGTCAAGCGTCTTGCCAAGACCAAAGGTATTTACCGCTAACGACAAAATAGCAAAAGCAGAAAGCATGACCACTAGCCCAATAAGGCCATACATGATGTGCTTCTTTCCGTCTTCACGCGCGGATTCGTTGTTGGCATTCATAATGTACTGCGCACAACCCCACAGGAAGTATAGAAATGCGATACCAGAAAGGAGCGCAATGAGTGGAAAAAGAATAGCATTATTTACCCGAGTGACAAAATCACCCGCTTCTATTGCCGCTTTTTGTTGTGGTGTCATATGTTAGTAATGATAGCAAATTAAAGTCTAGGAATCAGCTTAAATACACAAAAAGCCCCGAAGGGCTTTTTGTGTATTTAAGCGAAAGCTTAGATAGTCTTAACGACTGGTTGGTTCTTGAGCGTTTCTCCTTGGAGTCCTGTACTACCTGAGAGTAGGTTAACAACTCCCCAGAATACAATGATCAGTAGGAAGCCAAGAGTTGCGTAAATCATCAAACTCTTACCTTGTTCCTTAGCATCATCGTTAGCACCGCCAACAATGAAGTACTTGAACATACCCCATACGAATACGAGGAAGCCGATACCAATAATAAATGGAATAAGAACAGTGTTTGTGAATACTAGGATGTTTTCAAGTAAATCTTGAAACGGACCAGCGTCTGAACCATCTGCAATACCCTGTGCAAAAGCGAGTACTGGTGTAAGTAGTACGGCAGCGGCTGAACCTGTAAATAATTTAAAACGTCGCATACAATCTTTAATTTGATATTAATAATAACGCTCCAATAATTATACACAAAAATCTGTCTGGGCGTAAGCGGAATAAGCGTTCTGTGTATAAGTCAAAATAAGCCTAAATGCCAAAAAGTGACCGTCTAATCATCTCTACAATACCCCACGTTATAACCATAATAACCATAACAATTGAGGCTACTACCGCATACTGCTTCCCTTCCTCCCGCTTTCGTTCATCAGCTGCGTTAATAATCCAAGCATCGAAGATCTTCCAGATAAGAAACACAAAAACAAACGCGAAGAGAACTGGGACAATAATACCGATAAGGCCAAGTATCGCGTTTACTAGCTCGGTAAAGGTGGTAGGCGTAGTCATAGATATAATTAAAACGAAGTAACTAGGTTTCGTACAATCTCAGCAATAGCCACCGCTCCGATAATAAGTACTCCGCCCACAATTGCGTAGGTAAGTGAGCGCGTGGCTTGCTCCACTTGTGAAGCATTTCCTTTGGCGGTCACATACAAGAAGCCAGAGTAAATAATAAAGAATACGATAATTGGAATAGCAATAACAACAATGATGTTAAGGATTGCTATCAATAACTCTTCAAGTGAAGTTACTTGAAGTGGGTTTTTTAAAGTAACCGTTTGTGAAGCTGGCGTAGTTTGTGCCAATACTGCTGGGGCAAGGGTAAGCAAAGTCGCCAAGACCAAGGTCTTAGAGCAAGTTATCTTTCTTAAAATATTTTTTAGCATAGGTGTGTACATAACCATTAATAAATTTGCTGAATTCGATTGACTGCGTCACTGGTTGCGGAACGAATGTCACTTCGATTAGCATTAATATCCTCAAGCATGGTCGTCAGTGTCTCATTAAGGCGGGTTGTATCAGGATTTAGCCACCCGCGCGCATATACTGCTGACATGTACCCGATACGCCCATATACGTCATTGCTTCCAAGTGTAAGGGTACTGCGGTGTGCTGGAGCAAAGTTGTAGCCATCAGCGAGTTGTTTGGCATTTTCAGCGTTTCCGAGTGTCTGCATAGCGGTCAAAGCCCCAGCTTTGTTTGGTGCTGTTTTTGGTACTACGAGCGCATAAAACTGACCGTACGTACGCTTCACTGTGGCGTTTGCCCCTTGTGGTACTTCAGCAATATCAAAGTTAAGGTTTGGGTTTTTGGAAGCTAGGTCTCGCCCCTCACTCACATACCCAAAGTACAAGGCTAGGTCTTCACTTAAGAACCGGTCTCTATCGAGTGGTAAAGAACGATTCCAGCTATAGAGTGTGTTTGAGGTGTTGCTAAAATTAGTGAAGAAAGCAGCAGCGTTTGAAAACGGTTGTGCAGAAGATTGTCCAACTGCCTCATTGAGCCGAATCCCATACTGGTTTTGACCTTCAGTCACCATAACACTTCCACCCTGAAGTAAGAGTAAAGAAAGCATTGGAAAAGCATTTTTAATATTACGGTACTCACCCATCGCTACCGCTGAAAGTTGGATGTTTCGATTGAAGTCGCGCACGGTGAGCGTAGGCACAACATTGTTTACTACGTCCTCCCAAGTGGTTGGTGCAGCCAAAAGCCCATTATTTGAAAAAATATCTCGGTTCCAGTACATTACCAGCGGATCAACCGCAATGGGAAAACCGTATATGCCATCACTAAGAGCAAATATTTCTGCTCCGTCTATGTACATATTTCTGAAATCGCGTACGGGGAAACTTTCATAGGGAATCGCCTGTAGCCGTGAACGATGTTTGACGAGGCGGTCATGCGGTAAGAGAAGCAAATCAGGACCAACTTGGTCAGCGAGTGCGTTCACAAACACATCATCAAAATCTTCAGGTGGGATATAACGATAGGTGACGTTACTGTATCCTTCATCTTTATCCATCATGGCTTGAAGCAAGCTATCAAAGGTACTTGGTGGCAATACCCCCCAAATTGAAAGCCCAGCGCCTAGGTTACTTACGTCCTCAGGAGCTTCCCCTTCATAGGTTCGGAGCAAAAAAAGCGCCAAGAAAAACAGTGAGCCAAACACGACAATGAGCACTAATTCAAATGGTCGTAGTTTCATACTTATACTTTACGAACGGCAATGCCGTAGTGATGATCGCCAGTTGGATACTCGCGCTCGAGAATAAACTGCTGTCCTTCACAGATCGCTACTGCTTGTTCTTTAGTTATCACGTCTTTAGGTTGCGGCCCAAGTCCTCCAAAAGACTCTGACCAATCAATGATGTGGAGTACTCCGCCTGGTCGCAATACACGGCGTATCTCAGCAAGAGCCACTTCTTTTAGTTGGAGTTGGAAAAAAGTGTTTACCAAGATAGCAGCATCAAGGCTACCCGCAGCAATCTTAAGGCCACCCACTTCCTCAAGGTCACACCAGAGCGGGTAGATGTTTGAAAGACCATTCAATCGAGAAAAATCACCCAATTTTTCAACGAGTACCTTTTGAATATCACACGCATACACTTTTCCTTCTGGACCTACAGCATTTGAAAGTATTTTTAGGAAAAACCCACTCCCTGCACCTAGATCAGCGACCCTTTCACCGGGTTTTAAATGAAAATGAGAGGCTACAATCTCTGGAACCACAAACTGTCCGGGTAAGATTAAATTCATTACCCATAGTATACACGATACAAAACGGGTTTGGCTTTGAGATGTGAAATAAAAAGACCGGCGAGCAACGCTCGCCGGTCTTTTTATTTTTGAGTGCTGCTCTTAGACAAAGACAACACTGGCAATAGCATCTCCTTCTCGCATTTTCATGACCCGGACTCCTTGAGTTTGTCGACCGAGCGTTGGTACGTCTTTAAGGGGAAGTTTAATCACTTGCCCTTTCTGACTCATAATAACGAGCTCACCATCTGTTCGCTCATCTTCCTTGAGTACAATTCCGCAAACAATATCTCCAGTCTTACTTGTTACTTTTGCAGTCTTAATACCAGAGCCACCACGCTTTTGTGTTTTGTATTCTTTGGCTGGAGTGGTTTTTCCATATCCTTGCTGCGTCACAATCAAAACTTCTGCCTTTTTATCATCTTTTTTAAACACATCAGCCGAAACAATATGATCGCCCTTACCAAGCTTCATACCAGTTACACCAGCTGCGGTGCGTCCCATTTCGCGTACATCACTCTCTTTAAAGCGGATAGACTGGCCGAGGAGAGTTACGAGAGAGACCTCGTCTCCCTTTCCTACGAACTTAGCAGCAATAAGTGAGTCGTCATCCTTGAGGGTAATAGCAATGAGTCCGCTGCGACGTACGTCTTTAAATGAAGCAGCGTCACTCTTCTTCGCTACACCATTTTTGGTGACCATCATAAGACTCCACTGCCCTGCCCACTCATCTTTGCGAACCGCTAAGACAGAGGTAATTTTTTCCTCTTGAGTAAGAGAGAGGAAGTTCATAATAGACTTACCCTTTGTGGCGCGGCGACCTTCTGGAATCTCGTACATCTTACTCTGATATACCTTACCCTTGTCCGTGAAGAACAAGAGATCGCTATGTGCTGAGGTAGTGAGAAGAGTTGTTACCACATCTTCTTCTTTGGTATTGAGATCAATCACACCTACCCCGCCACGCTTTTGGGTTTTGTATTCTTCTGGATTAGTACGCTTTACGTATCCGCCAGCAGTAAGCACAAGAACACTTTCATCGTCAGGAACCAAGTCTTCTTGTGAAAGCTGCTTTACGCCACCTTTTACAATCTTAGTTCGTCTATCATCACCATATTTTTCGGCTACCTCAAGCAGGTCATCTTTTACCATCTTCATCATCTTCTCCTTACTCTTGAGGATTGATTGGAGTTCTTTGATGAGTTTTTGGACTTCAGCCAGTTCATCTTCAATCTTCTTACGCTCGAGACCAGCCAGCTTCTGGAGGCGCATATCGAGAATTGCCTGCGCTTGAATAGCTGAGAATTTGAACTCTTTCATCAAAGCAGCGTGTGCTGTTGGCACATCTTTGGCAGCGCGAATGAGTTTGATAATCTTATCAATATGGTCAAGCGCCATCTTAAGACCAAGCAAGATATGCTCTCGGTCTTGTGCCTTAGTGAGGTCGTACTGAGTGCGGCGGCGAATAACTTCAGCGCGGTGTTTTACATATTCCTGAAGAATTGCCTTGAGTGAAAGCGTCTGCGGAATACCATCCACGAGCGCTACCATGTTGTAGTGGAAGGTGTCTTCGAGCTGTGTGTGTTTGTAGATTTTATTTAAAACAGTTTGTGGCTGCGCTCCTGCTTTGAGCTCAATCACAATTCGAATATCTGAAGTAGACTCGTCGCGCATATCGCGAATACCTTCAATTTTTTTGTCGCGCACAAGGTCTGCAATTTTTACTTGCAAATCAGCTTTGTTTACACGATATGGAATTGAGGTAATGACAATCATAAAAGCTCCTCGCTTGTCCTCCACAATCTCAGCTTCACCACGCACCACCACTCCTCCTTTACCATTGGCGTACGCGTGTGCAATATCTTTTTGATTGAACGCCACCGCGCCAACCGGAAAATCTGGGCCTTTAACAAACTTCAAAAGATCGTCGGTCGAAGCGCTTGGATTATCAACCAAGTGTGCTACTGCCGCCGCCACCTCACGCAAGTTGTGCGGAGGAATATTGGTCGCCATACCAACAGCAATACCCAAAGAACCCATCAAAAGAAGGTTTGGTACCGCAGCTGGAAGAACCGTTGGTTCTTTTTTTGTACCATCGAAGTTTGGCCGCCAGTCTACCGTATCCTTTTCAAGGTCACGCAACAGCTCCTCAGCGAGCTTAGACATCTTGGCTTCAGTGTATCGATAGGCAGCTGCTCCGTCTCCGTCAATTGAACCAAAGTTTCCTTGCCCTAAGACGAGTGGGTAGCGAGTCGCAAAGTTTTGAGCGAGTTTAACCATCGCTTCATATACTGAAGCGTCTCCGTGTGGGTGCAGACTACCAAGAACGTCTCCCACTACCGTTGCCGACTTCTTAAACTTTGCAGTTGAAGTAAGACCGTTGAGTCGCATTGAATAGAGGATGCGGCGATGTACTGGCTTCAGTCCATCACGTACATCTGGGAGTGCGCGCGACGTAATAACCGACATCGCATAGTCGAGGTATGCGGTCTCCATTTCAGCAGTGATGCTTTGAGCTACTATTCCGCGGGGTGATGCTGGAACCTCGTCAACAATTGTCTTTTTCGGCATATGTCTTTAGGGCTGGAATAAAAATAATAAAAAGTATAGCACAATTACGGTAGTGCAGCTTCTGGAGCATTTTGAGGCGAAGAAGAGGCCCTACTGTTTGTGGTGGTGCCAATCATCACTTCTGTATACATCGGTTGCGGATTGGTTGAAGTAGCTGCTGTAGTACTGGCTTTATCTTGCGCAACCGCAATATCAGTTTCAGTTAAAATAATGTTTTCAGGGCTCGTAGTAGCATTTACTGCAGTCGCTGTTTGCGTTTCTGTACTGGTGGCTGTATTGAGTGAGTCTTTTATCGCCGCAATTTTTTTCTTCGATTCAGCTACCAGAGTGGCAAAAGGGGTTATTTTTTCGGTCGCAACCGCAGGTTCATCAAGTAACCCTTCGCTCGGTAGTGCTACTACCCAAAGGAGCATTACTACAAAAGTAAAAGAGCCAGCGATTCCAAGGGCGTAATTATCACGCACAGATTTCGGTTGACTACGTATGTGTTGAAAAATTTTTCTCATATAACTTCTACCTCTCCTTAAACCAACCAGCTTTAGTCGGCCTTTAGCACTCGAACCTCCCCTTCCATTTCAAGAATATCTTTTTTCTTAATAGTGAGCTTATCAACTGCAGACTGACTATCCGCACCGATTTCTTTCAGAAAAGCACCTAGAGCTGTCTTGTCATAATGCATCGGAATAATGAGCTTGGCTTCGAGCTTCACCGCGAGTTTTGAGGCTGCTGGCACATCAAGCACGTCCCCACCACCAATTGGCAAGAACAAAATATCAATGTCTCCGAGTTCTCCAAGAATCTTTGGGTCAATTTCTTCTGAGCTAATAGCCCCAAGGAAAATCATGTTGATTTCTTCAAGTCGTACCTGATAGATGGTGTTATATCGCTCTACTCCTTCATAGGTAGTCTTTACCCCATACCCACGAGCGGTCACGTCGCCAATCTCATACTCTCCAGGACCCTGTACCACGTACGGTTCTTTGGTACTGTGTGAGGCTTGGTCAGCACCGTTAAAATTTGGGTGATTAAGGGAAATAAAAGCAACATCTGCACCAAATTTTACGCTTGGTAATTTTGAATTCTTTGCAATTGGGTCAAAAGCTATTGTTGTGTCTCCAAAAGACACCTTAAAGCACTGACCGCCGTGATGTGTAATAACCATAGTGGCTCTAGTATACGATATTGTGCTCGGAACCAGAAACTTTACTTATATCCTAGACATTTCCCTGTTTCTATACTATATTTGCACCACCATTTTGGTACATGAACTTCGGTTCATATTTATTAGTTCCTAGCGACACACGTTAACCCTGTACTGATGCATACGGCCCTGAGACTCGGCAGTACAGACGCGTGTCGTCGGAATAACACAAATTAAGGTATGTCAGAAGCTACAGTAGAGAGCACTGGTGTAATGCAGTCTTATGCTGCAAATACCCCAGTCGCTCCAAAAGAAGGACAATTAATAGACGGGACCGTCTCAGCTATCGGACGAGCACGGGTATTCGTAGACCTACCACCATTTGGTACCGGTATTATCTACGGCCGTGAATACATGAACGCACGCGATATTTTGCGTAAAGTTTCTGTCGGTGACTCAATTGCTGCTAAGGTGGTAACTGGAGAAAACGAAGACGGATACATCGAACTTTCTCTTAAGGAAGCTCGTCAGGCTCTTATCTGGGCTGATGCTGAAGAGGCAGTGAAGAAAGGTACGGTACTTAGTCTTGAAGCTAAAGAAGCAAATAAGGGAGGTCTTATCATTGAATGGCAAGGTATCCAAGGATTCCTTCCAGCTTCACAGCTGTCTGCTGATAACTACCCACGTGTAGCTGATGGCGACAAGGACAAGATTCTAACCGCTCTTAACGAGCTCGTTGGTAAGCACCTTTCAGTAGTAATGATTACTGCTGACCAAAAAGAACACAAGCTTATCTTCTCTGAGAAGGGACTACAGGAAAAGGAAGAAAAAGAAGAGAAGGTTGGTAAGTACGAGGTGGGAGATGTTCTCACTGGAGAAGTTACGGGCGCTGTAGACTTTGGTATCTTCGTTAAGGTTGAACAAGGTCTTGAAGGACTCGTTCACATTTCTGAACTCGATTGGGGTCTTGTTGAAGACACTCGAGCTCTCTACAAGGTAGGAGATCAAGTACGCGTTAAGGTAATTGAAGTGAAGGATGACAAGATTTCTCTTTCAATCAAGCAACTTAAGGAAAACCCATGGCAAGAAGCAGCGAAGAAGTTCAAGAAGGACCAAATTGTTGACGCTGTAGTGATTAAGTACAACAAGCATGGTGCTCTCGCTTCTATCGAAGAAGGTGTAGCGGGACTCGTTCACATTTCTGAATTCGAGAAGGAAGAAATGCTCAAGTCAACTCTTTCGCTTGGAAACGTTTACAAGTTCAAGATTACTCTCTTCGAACCAAACGACCAACGTATGACACTTTCATACAAGGAAGCAAACGCTGCTGAGGCAAAGTAGAAATGAGCAAACGAGCGTAGCGACTATTGCGAATTTCCGCCAGTAATTTTTCTTCCCAGAAAAATTATCGGCGCATTACCACCCTGATAACAGAACCACCTTCTAAGGTAACAAAAGACCGGCGAGCTTAGCTCGCCGGTCTTTTTGGTTTGTTAGTTAAATTCATTCATCGCCTTTTCTTTCCCTTCAGTCAAAATTGTTTTTACCGCCTCTAGTACTCTTTTAAAGACATCTTCTTCAAGCTGCTTTTGTTCTTTATTCGTAAACTTTGCCAGCACGAACTTTGCCAAAACCGCACCTGCCACAGGCTTTACTTTTCCTGTCCAAAAGCTGGTAGCCGCGACCCCAATCCGCACCCGAATAAATTCCTTACTTTGTAAGGTTTCAATAATGGACTTAATACCATTATGTCCCCCATCTCCACGATCAAAAGAAATACGCACTTCACCAAGTGGCAAGGCTACATCATCATAAAGCACAACTAAGTTTGAAATCTCTTGGCGCGGAACAAGTTTTTTTACCGCAGCACCCGAATGATTCATAAATGTGTCTGGATAAAGAAGTGCTACGTCAGTCTCAGCTATACGAACTTCACTAAAAAGACCTGCATATTGTGACGACTTTACAGGTGTCGGTAGTCTGAGTTCTGACACTATATAGTCGAGTGCCGCGAAGCCGACATTGTGGCGGCTTTTTTTATATTCTTCCCCAGGATTTCCGAGCGCAACCACGTAATACATATCGCAATATTGTACACGAGCGTACGCTAAAAACACAAAGATTGTTTTTACTTTTTTCTTAAAGTATAATAGTGAAACTTTCACGTTATGAACTTGTTCTCATCAAAAAAACACGACTTACAAGATGACGTATTGCCGTCTATGGATGAGAATAAAGTGACCCCTAAAGAACCTGAGGAAAATTCAATTATTGAGATACTTCGCTTCTCTCTCATCGCTCTTCTTATTGTTGTTCCAATTCGCATGTTTATTGCACAGCCTTTTATAGTGTCTGGGGCATCAATGCAAGAAACTTTCCATAATGGTGAGTACTTGATTGTGGACCAGGTGAGCTATCACCTACACGCACCAGAACGTGGTGATGTGGTTATTTTCCGATACCCAAAAGACCCTTCAAAATACTTCATTAAACGCATTATTGGTGTACCAGGAGACACCATCACTATTGAAGACAGTACCGTCACAATCAGTAATGAAGAGAACCCGGACGGTTATGTTCTAAATGAACCATACATCAAATCAATGCGTCCCGGAGTGACGATTACCGAAGAACTCGGAGAGCGTGAATATTTTGTGATGGGAGACAACCGTGACGAAAGTTCAGATTCAAGAGTCTGGGGAGTGCTCCAGGAAGAGCGGATTATTGGCAAGGCCTTCTTGCGACTCTTTCCACCACAAGCCTTTGGAGTCATGCCAGGAGCAACCGAGGAAAGTATTATGAGCGCCACAGAGTAATGTACGCCCCCATAACCTTATGAAATATTCACCTACAGACTTTCTCAAAATGGCCACCAATACTGCTGAGCATTTTGGTTTCAAAACAGCTGACTCTTTCCGAAAAGACCCACTCTGTAAAAACTGTGAAGTTCCTCTTTCATACACTCCAAATGATGAAGATAATAAAAACGATTCTCATAACGGCTTACTCACAAACTCTGTATCAGCTTTTTGCCAAGAAAACCTCTATGCACTTAAAGCACCAGTACTCCTCTACTCCCTAGACCAAAAAGCAAACTCCGACAGTACTGCGGTTACCTTTAGTATTTTTAATGTCCAGAAAAGTATTGCGGAAGCGATTCTTATCCAGGCCGGCCGTTCTCTGATGCAGGAGCTCGGACAAGAAGATCATGTAGTACGTATCAATTCTCTCGGAGACACTGAATCAAGCACCCGCTACAGTCGCGAACTGACAAACTTCCTTCGTAAGCGCCTCGACACTATGCCTCCTGAAGCACGTGAGCTCATGAAAGAGCATCCTTTTCTTGCCCTCAAGCACCTGATTGAACTAGAACACGAACTCGCGTACCGTAGTCCAAACCCACTTGAGTATTTGAGTGACCAAAGTCGAAAACATTTCCGAGAGATTGTGGAGTATTTGGATATGACTGAGACTCCTTATGAGATTGATCCAAAGATGATTGAACACCATGAGTACTACTCTGACGCTCTTTTCTCTATCGAACCAATCATTAAAGCCGATGCCCTCGTACCAACCATCTCAGTCCGAGGCGGACGCTATGATGAATTTGTGTACCGAAAGACCCGCAATCGCATTCCAGCCGCCGGAGCAGTAGTAACCTTCAGCAATAGTAAGCAACCTGGTCGTATGCCAAAGGCAAAATCAGTTGAACCTGTTGTGTACGTAGTACAGCTCGGTTTTGGACCAAAAGTGCGCAGCCTCATGATTATCAATCAACTCAAACACGCTGGTATCGCGGTGCGTCACGACCTTGCCAGCGACTCACTTTCTGCCCAGCTCCGTGATGCAGAAGCTAGAGGAGTACGCTATACGGTAATTATCGGACAAAAGGAGTTTGTCGACCAAACCGTCATTTTACGTGATATGAAGGAGCGAAACCAAGAAAATGTCACTCTTGATGCCATGATAAAGAAGCTTAAGAAACAACTCACTGTCGCATAAGGAGCTGAACTTGCGTATCTGAGGCCTTAATGATATGCTCTTTCCCACATATGGCAATAAACGTCCAAGTCGAAAAAAATAACAACGAAAGCAGTGCGAACGTGATTCGTCGTTTTACTAAGCGTGTTCAAGGCGCAGGAATCGTACCAAAAGTACGCGCTGGCCGATACTACACTCGAATCAAGAGTGGCAACGTACAACGAATGGCAAAGCTAAAGAAACTCGGAAAGAAAGAAACTTACGAGAAATTACTCAAGCTTGGAAAGATTCCAGAACAACGAGGATTCCGTCGATAACACAAAACCCCTTCTCTACTTGAAGGGGTTTTTGTTTGCTCGACCGTATGTCATACTGACATTATGTTAGACCATACATTCGTTATCTCAAGTACCATTGCTCACTACCCTGAGTTTCCCTACCAAAAGATGAAAGAAGCAATCTTGGGAAAAAAATACGAACTTTCGGTAGCTTTTGTTGGTACCAAGCGCGCACAGAAGCTCAACGTGTCATACCGCAAAAAAACCTACGTGCCAAACGTACTCTCCTTTCCACTTGATGACAGTCATGGCGAGATAGTTCTCTGCCCTGAAATAGCTTACCCTGAAGCTAAAGACTACTTCCTAAGCAAGGACGGCTACATCGCGTTTTTGTTTATCCACGGACTCCTTCATTTGAAAGGACATGACCATGGCGATACAATGGAATCACTAGAACGGAAATACGTAAAACAATTTGGCGTAGTCTAGTTCTTTTTCATTATGGCTGAACATATCATCACAGGAATCGATGTCGGTAGCTACCACGTAAAAGTGGCTATTGCGCGTGTACCTAAAAATGGTAGTGACCGGTCTATTCCCGAAATTATCGGTACGGGCTTTGCGGAAAGTCGCGGCCTCAAGAGTGGGTACATCATGCAAAGTGACGAAGTTGCTCGCAGCATCAAAAGTGCTATTGCCCAAGCGGAAAAGAGTGCTGGGGTTATCGTAAAACGAGCCCATGTAGCGATTGGGAGTATTGGACTGGAAGAAACATACTCCCGCGGCGAAATCATCCCAGCGCGGGCAGATTCAGAGGTCACCACTACTGACATTGAGAAAGTGATGCAAGATAGTGAAGATAGGATTATAGACCACATCCCTAACCGTCGTATTTTACACAGTATTCCCCTTCGCTATACCGTTGATGGAAGTGAAGTTCTGGGACGCCCACAAGGTATGCGGGGAACCAAGCTTGAGGTGGACACTCTTTTTATTACCTCATACGAGCAACACATCAACGATCTAATGAGCACCATTGAGAGTATTGGCGTCTACGTGGAAGATGTTATCGCTTCCCCGCTAGCAGCTAGCTTTGTAATGCTCAACAAGACCCAAAAGAGAGCTGGTTGTATCCTTGCCAACATCGGTTCTGAAACCACCTCAATTGTAGTCTTTGAAGACGCTACTCCAATTTCGCTCAAGATCTTTCCGGTCGGCTCCAACGACATCACCAACGACATTGCGCTAGGTCTCAAGGTCCCACTTGAAGACGCAGAAAAGATTAAGCGCGGAGCAATGACGAGTGCAACTTACTCTAAAAAACGATTGGATGAAATTGTCCAAAATAGACTAACTTCAATCTTTACCCTCGTCGATGCCCACCTCAAAAAAATTAAACGTGATGGCCTGCTGCCAGCTGGCATCATTCTTACTGGTGGTGGCTCAAACACCCACAGCATTACTGACGTCGCTAAAAATGTACTCTCACTTCCTGCTCGCACCGCTACACTGGAAATCGGAAAAAACACAAAAGTAAAAGATGCTACTTGGGCAGTTGCCTATGGACTTTGTATGTGGGGAGCAAGTGACACTGAAGATACTTCTACTCTCGGCATTGTAAAACAAACAAAAAAGAGCGTGTTCTCTTGGTTAAATCAGTTCCTACCGTAACAAAATAGTAGTCCTGTCAATCACACGCAAAAGGACAATGTCAATATCGTGACAGATATATGTATCCGCTGTATGATTACGGAGCTTATTAAATAAAGGTACTCAGGGGTGGGTACGAGCACATTTTTTTACAAAATTTTATGGAACAAATTAAATCTGATGTTGAATCGTTTGCACGAATTCGAGTTGTAGGAGCTGGAGGATCAGGCGGTAACGCCGTTAACTACATGGTTAACTCAAAGGTGAAGGGAGTAGAATTTATTGCCGTCAACAGTGACGCGCAAGACCTACACAACTCACTAGCTAAAAAGAAAATTCACATCGGAAAGAATCTTACTCGTGGACTTGGTGCTGGTGGCAACCCAGATATGGGGCGCAGAGCAGCTGAAGAGACTCGTGAAGAAATTGCGAACGCTATCAAAGGATCAGACATGGTCTTCATCACAGGTGGTATGGGTGGAGGAACAGGTACAGGAGCAGCTCCAGTTATTGCAAAGATTGCGCGTGAAAGTGGGGCTCTCACTGTAGGAGTTGTGACCAAGCCATTTCTATTTGAAGGACAAGAGCGCATGCGCCTTGCTCTCCAAGGTATTGAAGAACTAAAGAAAGAAGTGGACGCCCTCATCACCATCCCTAACGACCGTCTCCTTGCAATTGTGGACCGAGAAACAACTGTCCGAAATGCCTTTGAGCAGTGCGACAACATCCTTAAACAAGCAGTTGAAGGTATCTCAGACCTTATTACGATGCCAGGTATCATCAATGTCGACTTTGCCGATATTCGTAGTGTGATGGAGAATGCTGGTTCAGCACTGATGGGAGTTGGCGTTTCAGCTGGCGAGAAGCGAGCTGAGGAAGCTGCTCGAGCTGCCATTAATTCCCCACTCCTTGAAGTGTCCATTACTGGAGCAAAGGGTGTCCTCTTTGCTATCGCTGGCGGGGACGATCTTGCTATGCTTGAAGTCCAAGATGCTGCTCGTATTATTACTGAGTCTATCGACCCACACGCTAAGGTTATCTTTGGAGCAATCAAAGACGACAAACTTAAGAAGAACGAAATCAAAGTAACGGTTATTGCTACCGGATTCCCAGAAGAAGCCTCTTCTTCACAAAGTAACATTTCAAGACGAGTACCAACCGCAGCCCCAAGTCGCATTGAGCCTGAAGATGAGGTAGTGGAGTCACGAGGGAAAATTTTTAATTCTCTTTCCATACCACGAAAGACTGAAATGGAGACGAGCTCAGATTCAATGAATCAACACCAATCTCCAACTACACCAAAGGCACAAGAAATACCAAAGCGAGACCCAAAGCCAATTGATCCAATTGATGAAGAAGATGGCGACGATTGGGGGGCAGTGCCTGCCTTCCTACGTAGGTCAAAATTGAAATAGGAAGTATCTAGTAACTTCATAGTCCAAATATCGCTATGTAGCAGGCACTGCCGGGCGCAGCGATGTGAGGCGACTCCGAAGGAGCCGAACCAGCGAGCCGGGGTCGCGAGCACTTAGATTTTTATGAGCGTAGCGAAATAAAAAGCTTAGTGACTCGTGACTGGTTCCGGCGTTCATTACGTAATTACTACCCAAACCCCACCGCTTCTGCGGTGGGGTTTGTTGTTACCTTCTCTTGCGGTACAATAGCTCAACTAAGAAATAATTTTTGACACGGTATGTACGAACTTACGATTATTGGTGGAGGTCCAGCAGGAGTTGCTGCAGGAGTATACGCTTCACGAAAGCAACTAAAGACTCTTTTCATCACCAAGGAATGGGGTGGTCAGAGTACCGTCTCGACTGATATTCAAAACTGGATTGGTACCCCATCAATCTCTGGCACAAAGTTAGCTTCCGACTTACAGACCCACCTTGAAACATACGCAGGTGAGTACGTTACTATCAAGGCAGGTCAGTTGGTTGCTTCAATCACTAAAAAAGAGGGAGGATTTACCGTTTTACTCAGCAACGGAGAGACGTTTGAAACAAAAACTATTTTGGTAGCTAGCGGCTCAGAACGAAGAAAGCTTCCAGCTATCAATGCTGATATCTTTGAACACAAAGGACTTACCTATTGCGCCAGTTGTGACGGACCAATCTTTGCAGGACAAGACGTAGTTGTAGTGGGTGGTGGTAATGCAGCTTTTGAAACCGCAGCTCAACTCCTCGCGTACACTAAAAGTGTTACCTTGCTCCAACGCGGCGGTACCTACCGAGCAGATCCCGTCACGGTAGAAAAAGTACTCTCTCATCCAAATATGACTGGTGTCCTTCATGCGCAAATAAAAGAAGTCTCGGGTGAACGTTTTGTAAAAGGTCTCACGTACCTTGATACTGAAACAAATACCGAACATACACTTGCAACTACTGGCATTTTTGTTGAAATCGGTATGATACCAAACACCGGATATCTTGATGAAATTGTGGAACTTGATGCACTTAATAGGGTTGTTATTGATCCTTGGACACAAAAGACAAACACACCAGGCATCTGGGCTGCCGGAGATTGTACAAATATTCTCTATCATCAAAACAACATTGCCGCTGGTGATGCTGTGCGTGCACTGGAAGATATTTATGTAACTCTTAAAGCTAGGTAACCAAAACCCGAGCAACGTAAAAGGCGCCCCTCCAGGCGCCTTTTACTTTGTACAACGTAGAGTTTTGGTTTGCGCGCTTTGCTCGTATTATCGAGCGTTGTATAGAGATACATCACCACCGCACAAACCTACAACAAGCTTCTCATAGACTGATAAATAACGTCAAACAAATATAAAAAGCTTATTTTAAGCCAAACTGTGCATAACCCTGTGCAAAAGCCTGCCTATAAGTCATGCGTAACTACCCGTATAACCCTGCGCATAAACCAATTGACGGGCAAACATCCACAACTACTCATTAACTGGAGTTTTCCTGCCATTTTGCTACTATAGTGCGCGAAGCCGAAGCAAACAACACGGCCTCATCGTCTAACGGCTAGGACACTTGGTTCTCATCCAAGAAATCGGAGTTCGATTCTCCGTGGGGTCACAACAGGCAATACAAAAAGTCCCAGATTTAAATCTGGGACTTTTTGTATTAGCAGGCAACCAATGTTGCCTGCGGCTTGTTGTGAAGGCGGAGCGTTGCAATTCTGCCCTTCCTAGGCAGAATTGCCGCGAGCCGAGGTCGACAAGTACTTAGACTTTTATGAACAAAGTGAAATAAAAGACTTAGTAACTTGTGACCACAGCCGCAACCAATCCCCTCTCCTTTTAGTTATAAAAAGTATGAAAATAATCAAAATGTTTAGCTTTGTACTTTTAGTATTACTGGGAATCTTCTTAGTTGTCTTCGGCGGATATGACGATAGTCCTGGAGCACAAGGGCTTGGACTTATCGTAGCTGGCAGCGGTCTTTGGAATCTAGTTAAAGCAATCCGTAAGCCCTAGCCACTTGGGTTTTCATATTTCGTAATATAGCTAAGCACCATATTTATTTGAGGTATTTTGTATGGTGTGGTTTTATTATAGCTAGCACCCCCGCTCATTTTACAGGAGAAATTTCATGCGCATCACGCACTGTTGCTGCTACCCGCAGTTCACAGTCACACAACAAGGTGGAGAGCCGAAGCGCTGCTCTATGCACAACGCCGCGAGAATCGTCGCTGACGGAGGAAATCTCGCTGACAACGTTCTTGAAAGCGACGGTACAACGCGGTCAATTTCGGAACCGGAAAAACAACAAATCATGGCCATGAGCGAAGATTGGAAACAGCCTTCGTAGACACACTGCAAAGAACCGACTCTGTCGGTTCTTTTTAATAAACCCCTGACCACATTTGTGGATCAGGGGTTAAATTTTTGTTCAAGGGCTTGAATTCTGTGCATCATGTCACAAAGACGGTCACTCATTTCTTTGAAACGTTCTCTGGTATTTTGCACTTGCTTTTCTTCACTTTCCGAGAGACCTTGCATCACTCCTCGAATATGAGCTTTTCGATTACCAACAAGTTTGAGCACCTCACGCTTGGGAAACATTTCTGATTGAAACAAAGCTGTGTTGTTCATGGTATCCATAATCAACGAAGATGCTTTTTCAAAACTATTCTCAATCAGAGTGACGTGACGATTTTCTGCTGCCGTAAGCATGGTTTCCATGCAAGTAGCAGAGGTCTTGAGGTTATAGAGCTTTTGCGATATGTCGCCCTTTCGTGTAAAGACACCAGACTCAATTTCTAAGACATCAAGCTCCAAGAGCACGATGTACGCAGTAAAAAAGTGTTCAGCAGACTGGACAGCGTCCATAGAAACCTCCCTGTAAATGAACAAACTGGTTTTAGTAAACCTTGGAAATTACGCAGTGTCAATATCGTCTAAAAGAAATCCCCGAAGCAGAGCTTCGGGGATTTCTTTTAGACAGCTTCTTTCTTAGCCTCTTTCTTGAGCTGCTTTAAGTCAGTTAAAAGTTGAAGTGCATGGCTGGCAGGGTCAACCTCCGCATACACTTTCGCTATCTTCCCTTCAGGATTAATGATATAGGTGATGCGGTTGGTACCACGAACAATTTTGCCGTACATACTCTTCTCTGCTTTAGCACCATACGTATCCATCATTTCCATAGTTGGATCTGACAGCAGTGTAAACGGGAGTGAGTACTTTTCCGCAAACTTCTTGTGTGACTTTGGCGTATCTTTACTCACTCCTAGAACAACTGTTCCTTGCCGTTTAAAGTCTTTATAAATATCAGCAATCGTACATGCCTCTGTGGTGCAGCCAGGAGTATCATCTTTTGGATAAAAATAAAGTAGTACCCACTGACCCTTATATTCTTTTAGCGACTGACTTTTAGCATCTTGGTCGAGCAGAGTAAAAAGTGGCGCCTTTCTTCCAACTTTAAGCATACGGTATTCATTTATCTAAATAATATTAGCAGTATATCACTAGCAAAAACAAAAGCGCCTAATGGCGCTTTTGTTTTTGCTAGTTCAAAGAAACTAAGAAATACTGCCCCAGAAATTGCCAACCGCAAACGAAAAGCAGAGCGCTACCGCCCAAACGAGTAATTGATCAGTTGATACATTTTTCATAGGTGATTTGAAATAGATTATTAAGCTTCCCTTATATTCTATACCCAATGAGGCAACACAGATTGTTGTTTATAAACAGAGCCAAAATGCTTTTGATTGGTATACTCAAAGGCAATATGCTGAAAATCATTACCTTAAACATCGAAACCTCCAAACATTATGCTACAGTCTTACCTTTTCTAGATAAAGAAGATACAGACATCGTTTGTCTTCAAGAAGTGCCTGAGTCATTTGCTGTCGAGCTCAATAAGCGTGGCTACCTAATAGTATATGCTCCGATGTTGTTAAAAAATATAAATAACACAATCACAAACGTTGGAATAATGATTGCGTCCAAATATCCACTTACACACAAAGTAGTTTACTATCACCAGAACGAAGCGAGTGTAACTCTGCACAATTCAGGAGATTCAGTAGAAACTCTTTCACTTCCCTATATCTTCGCAAGTATTGAAATCGATGGAATACCTTTTTCTATCGCTACTACACACATGATAGATACTGACGACGGAAGAGAAGACCAGATTCAAATTCAAATAACAGAAAAATTCCTCTCTCTAATTAACAAGGAGAACGCTCATATACTCTGCGGGGATTTTAATATGCCCCGAGGATTTAATGCACTCTATAACGAAATGCTTAAGTACTACACTGACACGGTTCCTGCCCATTACAAAAGTAGCCTTGATAAAAACATTCACCGTCTTGGAAGTAGCACAAATTTAAATGCTCCAATGTTTGAAAGTTACATGATTGATTATGTTTTTACTCAACCACCTTATGTAGCGTCAGATGTACGTCTCCAATTTGGCGTCAGCGACCACGCCGCTGTCATAGCTACGCTCACAAAATCCGAATAAATATTTTATTTTAAAGGGACTTAAAGTGTGGTATTATCGCAAAGCTTAAAGAGCAAACGTCCGATTAGCTCAGCTGGTAGAGCGCTACATTGACATTGTAGAGGTCACAGGTTCAAGTCCTGTATCGGACACAATATTAAGGCCCCTGAGGGGGCTTTTAATATTGTGTCCGATAAGAATGATGCCTGCGCATCATTCGTCAGGACTTGAACAGCGGAGTGATGTGACGCAGTCACAAACGAGCTGTGTCCCGCGGCAGTTGCTCGTTTATGAATGAAGTGAAATAAACGAGCTTACTGACCGTCAGGACAAGGCCGTTTAAACTTGACCTAACTTGAGTCCGATAAAAATCTATTCGACACCCCCTCAATTCTCTTGTATAGTGCGCACACCATGATTTTACTCTCAATCGAGACTAGCTGCGACGAGACAGCAATTAGTATCATAAAAGCTGAAGGAGACTTCCCTAATGCTACGTACACCATTCTTGGGAACGCGCTTTTTTCACAGATAGATGCCCATAAAGAATTTGGTGGCGTATTCCCTGCCATAGCAAAACGTGAACATATTGCCACTATCCTTCCCATGCTTGAAAAAGCACTGTTGGAAAGTGGTCTTTCTCCCGCACCTGCACAGAGTCTATTCCCTGATGCTGAATCTGAAATTCACACACTTCTATACAGGGAAGAAGACTTAGCACCAAAAGTACTTGCCTTCAACCAAACATGGGGTAATCCAGGTATTGATGCTATTGCGGTCACCAGTGGACCTGGACTTGAGCCAGCACTTTGGGTTGGTATAAATTTTGCCAAAGCCATTGCTTCCCTCTGGCAGGTACCCGTGGTGCCTGTAGATCATATGGAGGGACATATCCTTGCTTCTGTTTTTAAAGACAACACTATTGCGGCAATCCAATTCCCCGCTCTTGCTCTCCTTGTGTCAGGTGGACATACCGAGCTCATCTTAATGGAAAAATGGGGACACTATACCAAGGTCGGACAAACGCGTGACGATGCTGTTGGTGAAGCCTTTGATAAAGTTGCCCGATTGATTGGTCTTCCGTATCCTGGCGGACCAGAGATAGGACGACTTGCAGCGCAAGCCCGCGCCGAAGAGCTTCCTCCGTATACAAAGCTTCCGCAGCCAATGCTCCACTCTGGTGATTTAGATTTTTCTTTCTCGGGACTCAAGACTGCAGTACGCTATGCGGTTGAAGGCAAGACTCTAACCGATGGAGAAAAGATGGCCTTAGCCCGAGACTTTGAGGACGCTGCGGTGGGAGTACTCGTCACAAAAAGTATGAGTGCTATAAAAAAGTATGATGCCTTAAGCTTCATTCTTGGTGGTGGAGTATCAGCGAATCATTTCCTACGGGCAGCTGTTGCCACCTTCTATGCACCAGAAACACTTCACAGTGTTGAGGTATATCTTCCTGACACTTCTCTTTCCACCGACAACAGTATTATGATTGGTCTTGCGGGGCACGCGCGTATTGCTGAATCACTCTCCCCTGAAGTTTTCACGGCTACTATCAAAGCTGACGGTAACCGCTCACTTGACGTTGAAGCTGACTAACCAACTCCTTCAAATAAGGCTATTTTATGGTACTATTCGGTTCTAATATCACATGTTATGAACGCCGAGACACCACAACAAAAACCAAGCATTCCTGAGGTTTTCCTCAGTCCTTTTAATCCGTCTGACCATGAGGATCGGATTTACAAGTTATGGGAAGAATCTGGTTATTTTAATCCCGACAACCTGCCTGGGGAACGAACTGAACCATTCACTATTGTGATGCCGCCACCAAATGCCAACGGCTCACTTCATGCTGGACATGCGCTCTTTGTGACCGTGGAAGATATTATGATGCGTTATGAACGCATGAAAGGTAAAAAAGCGTTATGGATTCCAGGAGCTGATCATGCCGGTTTTGAAACGCAAGTGGTGTATGAAAAGAAACTTGAGAAAGAAGGTCGTTCACGTTTTGATATGAGCCGAGAAGAACTCTACGCTGAGATTCTTGAGTTCACTCTTTCCAACAAGTCTTTTATGGAAGGGCAAATTCGCTCTCTTGGTGCTTCTTGTGATTGGTCGCGAGGCCTCTTTACGCTAGATGACCGTGTTAAAGCTATTGTCTATACCACCTTCAAAAAACTTGAAGGTGACGGACTCCTTTACCGCGGCGCACGCTCAAGTAATTGGTGCCCTAAACACCAAACCTCTTTCTCTAACCTTGAAGTAGAACATGAACAAAGAACTGATCCTTTTTATTACTTCCAATACGGCCCTTTTGTAATTGGTACAGCGCGACCGGAAACAAAGTTTGGCGACAAGTATGTAGTGATGCATCCAAATGATGAACGATATAAGGAATACACTCACGGGCAACAGATTGAACTTGAATGGATTAACGGACCAATCACTGCAACTGTTATTAAAGACGAAGCTAGTGACCCTGAAATGGGTACTGGTGTAATGACCATCACACCTTGGCACTCAGCAATCGACTTTGAAATCGCCAAGCGACACAATTTAGACTACGAACAGATTATTGATTGGCGCGGTAAACTTCTGCCTATTGCTGAAGAGTTTGCTGGGATGGATATTCGAGAAGCTCGCAAAAAAATTGTTGAAAAAATTGAAGCCAAAGGTCTTCTTGTTCGAATCGATGAGAAGTATGAACACGCAGTACCTTGTTGCTATAAATGTAACCGTGAAATTGAACCTCAAATAAAGGAACAGTGGTTTGTACACATGAAACCACTAGCAGAAAAGGCTATTGGCGCTCTTGATGACGGTAAGTTTACTTTTGTTACCGAGCGAGACGAACGTGTCTTCCGACACTGGCTTACCAATATTGAAGACTGGCCAATTGCCCGTCAGATTGCCTGGGGAATCCCAATCCCAGCCAAGGTTTGTGTCGACTGCCACCACGGCATGGTTGACTTGGATAACACTATTACCGTATGCACAAAGTGCGGTGGTAAAGTTGAACAAGAACAAGATACGTTTGATACTTGGTTCTCATCTGGACAATGGCCTTTAGCTACGACAGACTTTGGCGGAAAGAGCGATGACTTCAAAAACTTTTACCCAACCTCTGTAATGGAAACGGGGAAAGATATTCTTTTCTTCTGGGTGGCTCGTATGGTTATGCTTGGTTTGTATTGCACCAGCGAAGTACCATTCAAAAAAATATACCTTCATGGAATGGTACGAGATAAACACGGAAAAAAAATGAGTAAGAGTAAAGGTAATGTCATTGCTCCAAGCGAAATTCAAGAGAAATATGGTACTGATGCCCTACGCATGGCTCTTATGGTAAACAACGTACCAGGTACCGATATGAACCTTGATCCAGACAAGGTCAATGCGTACAAAAAGTTTGCCAACAAACTATGGAACATCACTCGTTTTGTGCTTGATAACACTACCGACTACACCCCACCAGCTGAGCACACAGAAGCAGATACTGCTTTTGAGAACGAGTATCTGCACCCTATGGTCGCAGAGATAAATGCAGATATGGAAAAAGATCGCTTTGATCTTGCCGCCGAAAAAATCTACCACTTTGTCTGGGACCACTTTGCAAGTCAAGTTATTGAAGAGTCAAAGCTGCTTCTCGCGGCCACCCCAACCGAACGTGCGTCTCGTCAAAGAATGCTCACACACTATTTGGTAACCTCCCTCAAACTCCTCCACCCATTCATGCCGTTTGTGACTGAAGCTGTTTGGCAAGAACTTCCAACTCACATGAAGGATCAAGAGATACTCATGGTAGCTTCTTGGCCAAAAGTGTAATAAAGCCCTCACTGAGGCAATAGCGCCTGCTACAATAGAAAGATATGGCTTCTGCCGACTTTGCCGTTGCCTTTTTAGCTGGTTTGATACCTGCGCTTTTTTGGTTGTGGTTTTGGCTGCGAGAAGACCATAAGCGTCCTGAGCCGATTCTGCTCATTGTTATTACTTTTCTAGCCGGCATGCTCGTGGTACCAATTGCTCTTCCGCTTGAAAAGCTTGCTATCGACCTCTATACCGGAGCAAATGTAATGTTTATGTGGGTAGTAATTGAGGAGGTGCTCAAGTACGCAGCTGCCCTCCTTATCATTTTTTGGAATCGAGCAGTGGATGAGCCAATTGACTATATTGTATACATGATAGCGGTTGCGCTTGGGTTTGCATCACTAGAAAACACTCTGTTCCTCCTCAATCCTCTCTCACTTAATGAATACACAACCACCGCAATTACTGGCTCGTTTAGGTTTTTAGGCTCAACTTTGCTACATGTACTCGCTTCTGCCACCATTGGCGTATTCATAGCCTTTGCGTTTTACAAGTCTGCAACCCAAAAATTCCTCTATGGAACGTTTGGGTTGTTCATTGCTATTTTATTGCATGCCTTGTTTAACTTTTTTATAATGGATGCAAGCGGAGGCGGAATCCTAATCATCTTCCTCTTTGTCTGGATGGGTATAGTAATATTATTCTTACTCTTTGAAAAAATTAAATTATTAGAAACTTCGCACTTACCGCTCTCACGTAATTAAATTCACATTATGAAAAAACCATCATTCCTCGAAAGACTCACTGGCGCTGTTCCTGCCAATGACTATGACCGTATCCTTGACGAGGAACATCACTTTGGTGATGAAGAGAGCGAAGAAGGTGAACAATTTACTGACGACGAAAAATGGGAAGAAGGAGATCAAAGTGAACCTTCCCAACAAGAAGGTGAACTTCCAGTAGACATGTACCAAACAAATGACGCAATCATCATCAAGGCTTTGGTAGCTGGTGTAAGTCCTGCTGACCTCGATATCTCAATCACTCGCGACATGGTGACTATCCGCGGCGTGCGAGAGGAGTACCAAGAGACCAACGACGACAACTACTTCCACCGTGAGCTCTTCTGGGGAAGCTTTACTCGTACCCTTGTTCTCCCAGAAGAAGTGGTGATAGACGAGGCTGAAGCGCAAGAGAAACACGGACTTCTCGAAATCAGATTACCAAAACTCGACAAACATCGCAGTACTCAGCTCAAAGTTCGCTCAAACATCAATGTAGCAAAATAAGTGAAAAAGCCGCCAGTACAAGCTGGCGGCTTTTTTGATGTCAGTGAACCTCATCTCAGACGAAGCCCCTTTCATAGATTGGCTCGAGCTTACGGCAACTGATACGGACACTGAACTGATTTTTTGGGAACAGCCATTTGTGGACGGTAAAGAATTTGGTGCTACCATCTTTGGGTGATATACACACAAACACACGTCCTTGACTCTCAAACTGAACCTCGACTGGCTTTTGACCATCAAGCACAGTGATATAACCGTGGCCTTGCAATTGGTTGAGGATGCGTCGCGCTTCCCAAGCTTCAGTACTTGCGCACGAAGTCAGACAAAGCAAAAGTGGGCACCAAAAAATTTTCATGGGAACCTCCTGAGAGATACTTCACGTTTGATGATATATCGAGCAAAAGCCGACAGGTCGTACAACTTTGCTCAGTTTCTGGAAGAAACAACGAGAGCGCCATTCTTGCACAAAACAGTGATTTTCTCGACACCGTCAGGGAAGAAACTCTCGGTCACTTCGTAGATAAAAAACTCTTTTTTATTTTCAGATAAGCAGATGAGGTAGCGGCCTTCGCTATTTCGTTTGAGTATCAGAGCATTTTGTGGCTCGCTCGGACCATAGAAGTATCCTTGCGCTCCTAATTGTGCAAGGATGTTTTCGCTCAGCTCAGCTGCTGAACATGAAGAAAAAATGAGCATCCCGATCAATACCATTAGTTGACGACGCATTTCTGAGTCTCCGTTTAAAAGAACATGCTTTATTTTGTTATACCATATGTATGACTTTTGTATATATAAGGGGAGCCCGACGTAAGACGCCCAGGCGTCTTACTCCCCCAAGCACAAGAAAAGCCCCCTAAGGGGCTTTATTGTGCTTGGGGGCGGGCTGATCCTGACGGTCACCAAGCTATATTGTTTCACCACAAGAGTACTTCTTGTTTTCTAATTCGCTAGCTCATATGAAAACAATGTTGCGCCCACTCACAATCTAGCAGGTGCCGCGGGACACGCCTCGCTCGCCTCCGGCATCGCTCCGGCGGTTCGAGCCCGACGTAAGACGCCCGTGCGTCTTACTCCCCCAAGCACAAGAAAAGCCCCCTAAGGGGCTTTATTGTGCTTGGGGGCGGGCTCGAACCGCCGACCCCTTCCTCTTCAGGGAAATGCTCTACCAACTGAGCTACCCAAGCAAGTGGCACTATTCTAGCTTGTTTAAATACTTATTTCAACCTTCCCTATTCGGCTTTTGTTCCTTGTAGCGAATCGTACCATTCTCTAAGAACAGAGCTATTTTGTGTCATCTCTTCAAGCTCGCTGTACTTTTCAATCAAGTTTCCCATGTTTGGCTTGATGTATGCAAAATAAAGGTAGAGAGGAAGACCAAGAATAAATAACAACCAGATAATTCTAAACACCGTACCTAAAAAAGCGCTCTTCCGCATCTTGTGGAGCATTTGGTTATTCTCGAGAAGCAAGCGTTGGTTTTCAACCAAAAGCTTTTTGATTTCTTCGTGACTGTTGTCGGGATTCATATACCTAATTGTATCAGGCAAAAGAGACCTTAGTTATTATTTGTGCCCTTGCCAGGAATCGAACCTGGATTGCCTCGTTAGGAGTGAGAAGTTCTATCCGTTGAACTACAAGGGCAGTAAACTTGATTGTACTTGTTTTACCAAACTGAGCATAATTTTATGGTAATAGTTACTTTTCACTACCATAATTCGACAAATACCAAATTGGGTTTTAGTTCGGTTTTGTATATTATCATGATTTACCTTAAAAGTGCTTTTAGGCAAATCTAGAGCGTTCGACCAATAATTTATCGCTGCATCAGGGGTAATTGGATCTGCGGTTCGGATTAATATCCGACAGTCCTCTTTACTAACAACCAGTACTTCAAATAAGAATTTAATATACAACCTTAACATCAGGTCATCAGTATTTGTAAAAACAAAACTTTTCTTGTGACCTTCCGCCCAATATAACATTGAAACAGCCACTACTAACTCCCTGTCTTTACCACGTAGTAATGTTGACGCCTTTATCTCTGCTTCAAGAATACGATTCAACTTTCTTTTTAGTGAACCACCCTGTTTTGATAATATCTCTCTTCTTATATCCTCAGGTAGTTCTACATCATGAACATGATGCCAAATTGTGGTTTTTGGTATTGAATATTTCTCAACTAGTTGAGGTATTGAAAGGCCTAACAATCTATCATTCTTAATCACCTCAATTACGCTTGGAGAAAGTCGCTTTTTTAGCATAATAAACTATACCATTATTGATAGAACAATTATATCCTCAGTTATATTTATATGTTCAAACCGTTTAGTTATTCCAAAAAAATAACTACTATCTACCAACAACATACCGTGCAATTTAATCACTTTTTGCTATAATCTGCCGCATGCTTAACACACTATACACCCACTTTTTCTGGTCAATTATTATTTCCTTCACCGCCTTTGCACTCGTCGGATATTACGCCGGCTTATCTGCCCTCTTCCTCGTTATTATTCTCTCAGTTCTTGAAGTCACCCTTTCGTTTGATAATGCCGTTGTAAACGCCAAAATATTGGCTCGCATGACACCCGTGTGGCAAAAGCGGTTTTTGACCTGGGGTATTTTGGTCTCAGTATTTGGTACTCGCTTTGTCCTCCCTATTCTTATAGTCAGTGCAGCGGTTTGGGCTTCGCCGTGGTTCATTACAAAGCTTGCCTTTGAGGACCCCACCGCCTACGGAGCACTTCTAGACAGCGTACACGGCTCTATAACCGCTTTTGGTGGCGTTTTCCTCCTTATGGTGTCACTTAAGTACTTCTTTGATAAAGCCAAAGAACTACACTGGATTGAGCAGATTGAAAAACATTTGGTGCGCTGGGGTAGAATTGAGGCAATTGAGATTGCTCTAGCCCTCCTCCTTCTCACGACCCTCTCTTTCTATACAGGCTTTGATCAAGGGGCTGTTCTGGTGTCAGGAATTATCGGGCTTATTCTTTTCATTATTATGGAGGGAGTTTCTGGCTCACTTTCCGTTGAGTCTGGTGACATAGCCGCTGGTGGACTTACCCTCTTTATCTACCTCAACATTCTCGACTCCGCCTTTTCACTTGACGGTGTTGTGGGTGCATTTGCCCTTACCAACAATCTAATTATTATCGTTACCGGACTTGGTATTGGTGCGTACTTCGTTCGTTCACTCACCCTTTACTTTGTGAAGCAAAAGACATTAACGGAACTGGTATATCTTGAACACGGTGCACACTGGGCAATTCTTGGCCTCTCAATTGCTATGCTCGCAAACCTTGTCGTTCATGTTCCAGAAGTTATAACTGGGCTCGTTGGATTTTGCTTCGTGGTACTTTCATACATTTCATCAAGAAAAGCAAAACATACCTAAAACAAAAGAAAACACCCCGCCTAAGCGGGGTGTTTTCTTTTGTTAAAACTATATCTCTAACAGTTCCTTGAGCTTGTCCTCATCAAAACCAATTACCACATCATCTCCAATCCGGATCACTGGCACACCCATTTGATTAGTCATCTCAATCATTTCTTCTCGCTTCTCAAGATCAGCCGCTACGTCATGTTCGGTAAACGCAATATTGTTTGCAGCAAAAAAATCTTTAGCCGCATGACAAAAATGACATACTGGGGTGCTATAAATAGTAACTGTTTTATCCATACAATAACGTTATTTTTTAATTCGACATTAGTATAGCATCTTACCAAAATCGGTACCACGCACGGTCTTTTTGGTTGGTCGTAGTGGCTGCTTCAGTGTCTTCAGTCTTTTCATCCTCTAAAATAATGACCACCTGCTCTCCTTCGCGGGCAATATCAAACTGACGACGCATCTCAGACTCAATTCCTCGTTCATTTGAAAGATACTGTACTTGTGTCTCTAATATCTCTCTACGCTCTTCAAGTGCAGATATTTCAGATTCAACGTTTGCTCGCCTTTCAGCCATCTCACGGGCAATTAAATAGCGATTATAGGCGCTTAGAAGAATAAAAAAAGCTACCACCAAGATGATTCCTTGAGTAAATCTAGAGCCAAATACCGTTTTTAGCTTTCTTTTTTGATGAAAATCAAACATGTGCTACTATTTTAGCATTATTTATGAATATACTATTTTCAAAGCGCGGAAAAGGAGTCATTAAATGGATTTGGACAGTGGTGGCGATTCTTATTATTTTAAGTATGTTGTTTACCTTTACCGCTGGTGTCTAAACAACCTTTAAAAAAGCGCCCGTACGGGCGCTTTTTTAAATCCAACATTGTAATCTCTAATCGCTCTCGCCTTACAGTCGCCTGTCCACTCATTGGACCTTTTCCTCGCAAGCTTGAAAGGTCCTCAATGAGTCTTGCAGAGTGACACTTAGTCACTCTTCACCATTTTCATAAACACTTCTTGTGGAATGTTTACCCTACCCTTACCGAGTTCAAGTGCCTTTTTCTTTCCTTTCTTTTGTTTATCACGTAGCTTCATTTTTCGGGTAATGTCTCCACCATACAGGTATCCAGTTACGTCTTTCTTGAGAGCAGAAAGGGTTCGAGAAGCAATAATCTTGCCCCGTACTTTAGTCTGAATCTTAGTAACATACTGCTGGCGTGGCAAGTTATCGTAGAGTTTGTCCACCATAGCTCGCGCATCAAACTCTGCTCGTTTATCTCCTACCACTCGTGAGAAGGCGGTAATAAGTTCTTCAGCCACAAGCACATCCAATCGCACGACGTTCGCTGGTCGCAGCTCAGCAATTTCATATGACAAAGAAGCGTATCCACTACTGGCATTTTTGAGTTTATCAAAAAAGTTTCGCATCAGTTCACGAAGCGGCATTTCAATTGTCACTAAGTTTCGTCCATCACTTAAAACTTCAGTTTCAAGTACTCCACCTTCGTGATCAAAGAGAAGATTCATGATATTACCGATGTATTCTGGTGGAGAAATAATCTGACCTAAGAGCCATGGTTCGCGTACCGTGGCATGGACTCCGTACTCAGGGAAACGAGTTGCGGCATACACTGACTCCACCTTACCGTCAGGATATGTTATTTCGTAAGCAATTGATGGTGAGGTAATAATAATCTCAATATCAAATTCTCGGCGAAGGCGCTCAGTTACAATTTCAAGATGAAGCATTCCTAAAAACCCACAACGGAAACCCCGACCAAGCACGCCCGAAGATTCTTCTTCATACGAAAGTGAAGAATCAGAAAGCTTTAGTCTATCGAGTGCTTGTCTCAAAATAGTAAAATCATCCTGGCTGTCTGGAAACACTGACGCCCATACCACAGGACGTGCTTCTTGGTAGCCAGAGAGCGCTGGTGCTGGCTTACGCTCTAAAATAAGTGTGTCTCCAACCGTAGCTACACCAGGCTCTTTGATACCAGTGACGATATACCCAATCTCTCCCGCCTGAAGAGAGTCAACAGGCATCTCTTCTGGCGTTACCATACCGACTTCAAGCGCAGTAAAGGTTTTGCCACTAACGACAAATTTAAGCTGATCACCTTTTTTCACTTCACCGTCAAACACCCGCATAAAAACAATCACTCCACGATGATTTGAATACTTAAAGTCGAAAATGAGTCCTCGATAGGCATCAAGCTCAGCTTTACGAGGTGGCGGAACTCGACGACAAATAGCTTCGAGCAGATCTGGTACTCCAGCACCAGTCTTCCCTGACACAAGCAAAATATCTTCCCGAGAACATCCAAGAAGCTTCATCACCGACTCACCTACTTCCTCTGGTCGTGAGTGACCCATGTCGGTCTTGGTGAGCACAGGAATAATCGTCAAACCAAGCTCCTTGGCCATTTGTAGCGTAGTGAGCGTCTGGGCCTGAATTCCCTGAGTACTATCAACCAAAAGGAGCACTCCTTCCACCGCACCAAGGGCCCGTGATACTTCATACGAAAAATCGATATGTCCAGGTGTGTCGATAAGGTTCAGTTGAAAATCTTGTCCTTGGTGCACATAGCGCATGCGCACTGGCTGCATCTTGATGGTAATACCACGCTCCCGTTCAAGCTCCATAGAATCAAGCACCTGCTCTTTCATTTTGCGGTGTTCAACGGTTTTTGTATGCTCAAGCATACGGTCTGCCAAAGTCGACTTGCCGTGGTCAATATGGGCAATAATACTAAAATTTCTAATCTGAAGTTCCATAAGTACCAGTACTCTACCCTATTTCGGTTAAAAAACTAGAGGGTGTCTTGCTGTGGGGCAATTACATCAGTACGGAATATTCTGGAGTGGTATGAACGATAAATTTCCTGTAGCTCCCGAGAACCTAAGATGTAGTACACGAGAAGACCCCCCGCTGCGCCCACCGTACCTGCCACTGCTCCCTGGAGCATAATACCTACAAAAGTCTCTTGATTGATGCCATCAACAATAAATATGAGCGTTAGGTAGGCCGAGAGCCCTGCGGTAAAAGCGGCCAACGTCGATTCTGCGAGCTGACGCCCTAAGCCCTCAAAGTTGAGGCCAAACTCCTTTCTGGTCATGAATATCAAAATGAACATTTCAATGATTACCCCAATCACAAACGCGAGGGCCAAAATGAGCACGTCTGTTCCCATTACCCCTTCTAGTCTAAAGAGTGTTTCGAGTGAACTTTGAAATGACGGGTAAAGCTGTATAAGCTTCAGCCCCACGTAAGCTGCGGTCATAGAAATAGCTGCCCCAAAAAGAGCAATGTAGAGAGGGATTTTAGTCTTGCCACCAGCATAAAAAGTGCGTACAAGAAGCAAGAGAATTGATTGCGCCGTGAGCGCAATGATAAAGAGTGCCAAAACAGCTGCGGTGAGTCTTGTGTCATTCCAGTCAAAGGCACCACTCCCTAAGACCACACGTACAATTTGTGCTCGAAGCACTACCACGAGCGCAATAATTGGAAACGACCAAAATACAATGTGTCGAAGAGCTGTGAGAACATGTGTATTAAAGGCACTTCTGTCTTGCTTGGCAAATAAATCTGCCAAGACGGGAAAGGCCGCAACGGAATAACTCATACCAATTATCGCGAGCGGTACCGATTGGAGATTGAAAGCAAACTGAAATACAGAAACCGAGCCGGTGGGCAGGAGTGTTGCCACACCAATAAATACCAGCAAGACCAACTGATGAACGGAAAGGGTGAGAGCTCGTGGAATTGCAACCAGGCAAACTGACTTTAGAAGAGCTGTGTCAAACGTAAATGAAACTTTAAACGCAAACTCACTTTTAAGAACGAGAGGCAATTGAACACACATATGTCCAAACGCTCCGAGCACCACTCCAGCAACCAGTCCTGCCATACCAAAGTACGGATACAAGAGTGTGATACCAACAATGATTCCAATGTTATAAATCAACGGGCTAATTGCGTATAAAATAAATCGATGAGAGAGCTGTGTCACCACTCCAAAAAGGCTTGAGACACCAAGCAAAAATGGCTGCAAGAGTAATATTCGGATAAGCACTACTAATGTATCAAAGTCCGCACTGAATCCAGGAAAAAAGTACGGTACCAGTACTGGTGCTAAAACAAAGATAATCGCGGCGATACTGACATATAGCAGGAGAAAGACCGTAAACATCTGACTAAGGACATGAGCTCCAGCTACTGCCCCACCTGATTGCCGTGCCTGTGTCACGAATGGCAAGAGTACGTACACAGACAAGACTGATACGAACAACACAAAAAGTAAGTCTGGGATACGGAAGGCTGCATAATACAAGTCGAGTTCGTTTCCTGCCCCAAACGAGTGTGCCAGCAAACGATCCCGCACCAGAGCGAGCATTTGTGAACCAAAAGCAAATAACGCAAGAATATACGCGGCCTGATGCAGGCCGCGTATTTCGCTATACATTAATTCCAAAACTCGCTTGACCATAGAGTGTTATCTATAACTACTGAGGTGTCTCTGAAGTTGTTTCCTCTGATTGCTCTTCCTCAGCACCTGCTTCTGTTCCAGTTTGGTTGAGGGGAGTCACCAGATCAGTATCCGGCCGCTCTGTTGTAGTGGTCACATCTTCGCTCTGCGATACCCCGCCTTCATTTTCTATTGGTACTTCCATGCCAACTTCTGGTCGTACATAGGTACCCGTTTCAACTTGCTCAATAAGTGTGCGGACAATTTCATTATCTTGATTGGTTTGCTGCACAATACGAAGTTGAGTAAGAGCATCCTCTTCTCGCTCCAAATCAAGGTAGGTAAGACCAAGGAAGTACCGAGCATTTGCGTAGTTTGTATCAAGTGAAACCGCAAATTCAAAGGCTTCCGCTGCAGCGGTAAGATTGTTTGTTGTGGCCAACAGCACACCAAGTTGGAAGTACCGAGTTGGGTTATTTGGTTCAAGAGAAATGATTGAACGAGTACCGGCAATAGCGGCTTCAGTGTTTCCTTCTTGAATATCAAGCTGTGAGAGAAGGAATAGAGCGTCAGTATAATTACTTTTTAGCTGTATTGCTTCTTCAAGGTGAGTCCGGGAAGCTTCAAGATCTCCGATTCGTGCTTTATACTGAGCCATCAAGATAAAGTAGTATGGGTTAGTACCATCAAGCTCACGAGCTCGGGCAAAGAGAGCTTCGTTACGCTCACGCACTCCTTCAAATTGAGTCGGGTCAAGAAGACCGTAAAAATTTGTGAGTAAAATGTAATTGTTTGGGTTAGTTCCATCAAGTGCAATCGCTTGTTCAGCAAGTGCAATTCCTTCCGCCAAGACCGCAGCAAAGCGTTGCTCGTCAAATGAAGCAGGGTCAACGGCACTCAAATTATTAAGTTCAGCGAGTCGAATTTGCGCGCGTTCAGAGACAAACAAATCTTGCGAATTAAGTTCTGACGCCCGAGTCAAACCAGCTTCTACCGAAGCCAAATCACTCCCAACCTGAAAAGCTCGTACGGTATCTGCATATACAACATTTGAAACAAATTGTTTACTTAGACCAATCACCGACAACGTCGAAGAGATAATAATCACAAGTACCGCCGCGATCAGGAGTAGCCCGTATTGTCGACTAGTGGTGACATCAATAATCACTCCGGTATTTTCTTTTACCGTGACATACACCGCAAATGAAATACCAGTCATAAGCGCAGATAACAAAAGTATCGAGACTCCAGGCACATACACCAGTGTCATTACCCAAAGGTATGAGGCAGAGAGGAAGGCTACCGAACCTACGAGATACCATCCTTGATCAGCCACTTTGCTGACAAGTAGCGTTTTATATCCAAGGTACAAAAACGCTCCGAGGAACAAAAGGAGGAAAGCTCCACCAGCGAGTCCAGTTGTTACAAACAGAGTCGGAATATATCCATTTCCCGCTGAGAAGTTTGTATTCCAAAAGACGGTCTGGTTGATAACCGGGTTTTTGTATTCACGCCAAGCGTCTTCAAAGCGGTTTGGTCCCACCCCCAAGAGGGCGTTTTCTCCAAGTGCTGCTTTAGTGATATCAAGCGTTGCGGAAGCAGACGGTCGAATCTCAAGATAACTAATATCTGTCAGGCGACTAACTGAATTGCCGAGGAAATCACCGCTAACAATAAAGCCTGCAGAGACAATACAAACGAGCCCTACCATTGAAAGTGTGAAGCGCGACACTGGAAGAGAATCTGTTTCGGTGGTCTTAAGCCAGGTATCTTTTGAAATAAGGTATAGGCACATTAACAGTGCCAAAAAGCCGACAATGAGCCAGACAGTGTAAAAGTTTACGACCGCAAGGAGAATAAGTGAGCTTACAATCAGTAGCAGTGAAAACGCTTTACCAACAAAGCGAGCACTCATTTGCTGCATCACCATCAGTGAGACAAGTATCACGAGACCAGAAAAGATAGCGAGGTCATTAAAGCTGCCGATAAGAGAGACGGTTGGTGAAGTAAAGATGCCAAATGAAAGAAATTCTGGTCCAATAAAGAGCCGCAGAATATGAAAGACTTGTAGTAAGATAGCCCCCACTCCAAGCGCCGTAAAAAGACGTGTTACCCCAGACTTAGCTGAGCTAAATGACATCGCAACGGTCATCACAAGTGCCATCAAGACCAAGAACCCTGCGGTATGTACCTCAAGTACGTTTCCATACAGTGCATCTTGTGAGTCACCCGAGAGCAGCGCAGATGCTAGTGCGGTAAGTGAAAACAGCCAGAAGAATGCCAATGCCGGCGGAACCACCACTCGAGCACTTCCGCTCCGTAATATAGAAAGACTCAGGAGTACCAAAGCCGCAAAGACACCAAGTGCAGTGAAGTACACTTTGGTAAATCCAAGTGAGGTATAAATACCCGGAACAAAGAAGATGGGTAAAAAACCAAACAAGACAATCAATATGCCTTGGGCGGTTGAACGGAGAAAACTACTAATGGTATCGTTGTTCACTTTTTGTATTCGGGGTGAAAAAATATTTTGCTCCATAAACCTAAATTCCGCTCATAATGACCTTATTTAAAAAGTATAACATACACAAACGCACCTATTTCTAGGTGCGTTTGTGTGCATATAAGCCGGATTCTGTCAGGATTGCTCCTGGATGATCATATACCTGGGATGAATGTTGCCATTCACCTCGTGCGGCTCTCTATCGAGGGCTTTGCGCTTAAGTTTCTTAAGAACAAAGCCCTCGATAGCACGGCCTTGCACGCAAGTAAGGATTTTGCCGTTTCACCCGATATGTTTCCATATCGATTATTCCCGAAGGAATCCGCTTGCTTTCGCTAACGGCGTCTCTGCTCGCACCTCTATGTCATTACTGACACGACGGGCGTTACCCGCTACCCTGCTCCATGTTGCCATGGGCGTGTCCGGACTTTCCTCCCCACCGAAGTGAGGCGATCATCATGCGTCTATATTATAACACAGAACTACAGATTTGGTAATACCACACTATCTCCGAGAGTAATGCTGTACTTTTTTGTAAAGCCCGCAACAGTCTCGATCACATACTTGGCTTCTTTATTTGGCACAAACATAGCTGGATAGCTCGCTGGAGACGCCTCCTCTTCGATATGAACAATCACCCCCGCTTCATCTACCCAAAGAATATCAATGGAGTAGTTCATGTCCTTCATCCAAAATGAGTGGAGGCCAGAAGAATCAAATACAAAAAGCTTTACGGTGTTTTCAGGTAAGTAGGGGGTATTAGACAATCCCTCAATTCGCTCTGGCCACGTCTCTGCTATTGAAGCTTGTACTGGAATATTACGTATAACCATACTTTTAGTATCTGGATACAGAGACTCAGGACTCGGCGGTTCCTCAGTCTTAGTTTCGCTCCCGCTTAGTGATTCAGGTACAGATGTTAGCGCTTGCTGTGAAGCAATTTGCGTTGCTCTAAGTTCAGCTTCAGTTTGCTTGGCCTGATATACCACAAAGCCAAAACCCCCAATCAAAAAAACGAACACTGCTAAAATTGAGTACAGTGTCCAGATGCGCATACTACTTTTTCCTTTTGCCATACGTTACCTATGCGAGTAATTGATAGATATAGACGGTAGCTCCAGCCACCCCTGCTCCAAGAACAGTGCCCCAAGCAATATCAACAAACACAATTGAAAGAGGCCAGTCTTTAAGTGTAGCTAAGTTGGTCAGGTCATACGTTGCGTACGTAAAGAACCCAAACAACGCACCGAACAAAACAGCTGTTCCCACCTTTCCTGCTGTTGCACCAGGGTAGATAGCGAAGAAAGTAAGTCCCACCAAAAATACTAGGTAGAAAATAATAGCTGCCAGCCAATTAACATCACCAAGCAGATGCCCGAGCCTGTCTTGGTAAAAATTCTTTGCTACAACTCCAAGCCAGAACATGTCGATAATAAAGAACACGGGGACACTGATTGCGTACAAAATAAGAAACGTTTGTATATTCATATAGCAAGTATAACAAAAGCTGGCGAGCTACGCTCGCCAGCTTTTGTTCTGGTAATTATTTTCACACCTATTCTCCTTCATGTAAGGCGTGCTCTTCTGGTGTTTCATTTTCGTGCCCTTCTTCTCCATGCGCGTGTGAGTCCTGAAGCGCACCGGCCACACTTCCCATTAAGACCGCCCCCGCCAACACTAGACCGACATGTTTTAAGAAACTACTGGTTGTTTCGTGCTGGTGCGGTTTTGGTAACAAGTCATGCATAACAACATTTAAGAAAAAGCCGGCACTAACTGCCAAAAGAAGAATTTCCAGATTGTGTGAAGCGAGAGCAAAGTAGCCTAAGCCAACACCGATAAGAATTGTACTCGATACAGTAAAGTTTACTGTCAGAGCTTTTCTGATAGAGTATCCAGCTTTTCTTAAGACAAAAAACTCTGAAATTTCTTGTAGTACCTCATGAATCACGACAGATACCGTAGCCGCAATGCCAAGTGCCGGTGAGGCGGAAAACGCCACAACTAAGATCACACCATCTGCCACATTATGAATCGCATCACCAACAATTAGTTTGCGAGCACTCTTTTTTGTAGCAGCACACTCTGCGTCATGATGATGGTGTGTCTCAGGCATAAAGGCATTAAGGGCCCACGCCAGTACATATCCGAGCAAGATAAGCGCTACTCCGTGCCACATAGATGACACAAGCTCAAACACCTCAAGACCGAGCGCTCCAGCGGTTACCAAAAATACCCCTGCGGAAAACGAAACCAAAAAAGAAAGTTCATGTTCCAAGAAATCATGGGCAGTCTTTTGAATAAAAATAATCCCTACCAGAGACGCCATCATAACAACAAGCGCCGCTCCTAAGACTTCAAAAATCATACTTACAATTACACGTTAGCAACTTTAATAATGCAAATCATTTGCATAATACCAAATGTAGGGATAAATGCAAATCATTTGCATTTATCTAAAAACTTCGTATACTGAGCGCATATGAAAATGACTAAACACCGAAAGGAGATATTAGACCAACTTGAACATAGTGAAGACGCTCTTTCAGCGGCCGATATTCACGCTGCTCTCCCCCACATCAACCTCGTTACTATCTATCGAAACCTCGAATCGTATGTATCTTCTGGCGTAGTTACAAAGCTCAACTTAGGGGAACAAGAAGCCACCTACGAAATTCAACACGAGCCACACCATCATGCTATCTGTAATAAATGCAATAAAGTGATCCACTTTTCTGTGGATGATGAAACGCTTAAGCAAGAATTTTCGCTGCCAGGTTTTTCAATTTCCAATGTAGAAGTTACATTGCGCGGCATCTGCATTGACCCTACCTGCTAGAGCAAAATAAGCGCACCGAGTCCGAGCAAGAAAAAGAGCCCAAATACATCGGTGGCAGTGGTAATAAAAATAGAAGACGTGGCAGCAGGATCCTTTCCAACATGCTTGAGAAAGAGCGGTACAAACGCTCCAAAAAGACCTGCGACGATATGGACCCCCACCATTGCTAGTCCGACCACCAAACCCAAAAGTGCACTGTCATTCCAGACGACTGAAATAAAAGCGACAATCAGTCCTATCATTATTCCTGTCAGGACCCCAGTCTTTACCTCTCGCCAAATCGCGGGCATACCATTACTGAGGGTAATGGTGCCAAGTGTTATTCCTCGAAGCATGACCGCAAACACCTGACTGGCAGCATTCCCTCCCATACCAGCCACAATTGGGATATACATTGCCAAGATAACGAGCTGGTCGAGCGTATCTTGAAAAAGAAAAATCATTGAACCTGCCAAAAAAGCGGTGGCGAGGTTTAGGATTAGCCACTGGTACCGGCTTTTAAATTTTTTAGACACCGAGTCAAAAGGTCTCGAGGTGTCGTCCATACCACTAATGTTGTACAGCGATTCAGCCGGCATCTTACCAAACAGACTCATGGCATCATCAGCATAAATTATTCCAAGTACACTCTCATCGTTATCAAGCACAACCACTTTCTTGCGGTGTGAAAGTGTAAGAGTATCAACTATTTCTGCCACCTCAGCTTGATACGTAACCGTTTGAACAGGTCTTGCAAAGCGACCAATGGTGGCGGTATTACGTTCTCGTACCAAGGTAGACATCAAGACTTCACCGACAAGATGCCCCTTCTCGTGAATAAGAATTTCAGGAAACTTTCCGGTATCTTCAAAGTGTTCTTCTATAGCGCTTGCCGCGTCACCAATCGTTGTCTTGCCTGCAACCAGAATATAATTGAAACTGATGAGTGAAGTGGTGGCTTTTGGGTGAAAGCGAAGAAAGTACTCAATTTTGTCTCGTGCCTCCCCTTTAATTTTTTTAATAATAGTAAGTCTTCGCTTTTGATCTTTTATACGCGCCAAAATATTTTCAGCCTGCCGCGGATCGAGATGGTCAATTATGTCCACCACTTCAGAAATCTTGAGTTCGGTCAAAATAGTTTGCTGTATATGAGAAGAAAGTTCTTGAAGGACAACACTTCGTTCAGGTAAAGAAAGGGCTCGTAAACGTGAGACTCGTTCCGCCGGATTTTTTTGTATCAACTTTAGTTCTGCCTCAAGGTTTTTATCCATTTCCTATAGTATATCAGCGTCGTGGTGCACAAATAAAAAGAGCTGTGTAGACACAGCTCTTTTTATTTACTCTTACTAAGGGCTAGATGAGTATCTCTACCTCACCTTCGTTCCGCAGCTCTTCAATAAACGCGTTTATGAGTGTTTGTTCTTGCTCAAATTTTATTTGGGCAACAATCTGTTCTCGAACTTCTTCTAGTGGTGGTAGCCCAGCCGCGGTGCCGCCAGCATTGTCGTAGAATGTCGAAATCTCCGTTTCTGAGACTTGGATTGAATCTGAGTCAATTCTCAAATCAAAAAGTGCTTGAATGAGAAACTCGTTTTCAATATCTTTTCGAAGACTCTCTTCTGTCACCCCAAACTCTGCCATACGTTCTTTAAGTACCTCTTCCCCTCCGATACCTTCTTTGATTTCATTAAATCGACCTTCAATATCTTCAGGAGTTGCTGAAATCCCCTCGGCTACTGCTGCTTGGCGTAGGAGCTCAGCATTTACCAGTGTTTCAATCGCTTGAGTTCGGAGCTGTGCAAGTACTTCAGTATCTGTAACATTAGCTCCTTGTGTAGCTGAGAGATCAGTCAACTGCTGAAGACTACTACTAAACTCAGCTCCTGAAATAACCACTCCGTTTACACGAGCAGCTGGAGCACTTGCTTCCATTTTATCGATAACCGCTGAGAAAAGTCCGGTTGAAATTCTTCCTTCTTTTTCAAGAATAAACAAAAGACCTGCACAGATGAGCAAAATAGCTGCCACCGCGAGCACGTATGCACGAATATTAAATGTATGTGAACTTGTTTTAGTCATTACCATCTCATCAGCTACGGTAACGGAAGGAGTAGACGACATATCTGTCGTTGATGTAGGAACCTCGTTGAGCGCTGTCCCTTCTGCGTCTCCAGTCATTGTTACAGGTGTCGTGTCTGTTGTGACTCCTGTTTCCTCTTGCTTTTTTTCATCCATAAATAAAGTTTAACAAAAAATTAACAACGTGAATCCCCACGAACGGGTGAACGTTTGCATTATAGTACCATAAACCTTTTAGCGAAACCCTAGCCTAAAGCAGCTTTGTGTTGAGCGCTCCAAGCAGATAAAACAACGGCAGTTGCTGCGGCGGCGTTGAGAGATTCACAGCGTGGGTGGATTGGAATCGAAATGAGATCGTCACAAAGTTCCTTAGTTTTTTCACGTAAACCAGAACCTTCATTACCTAAAATAAAAGCGGACGGTTTAGTAAACTGTTCGGAAGTAGTACTGACCGTACCATTTCCTTCAAGTCCGTACACCCAGAAGCCACGTTTCTGTAAATCGCGAGCAACACTGTTTACGTTACTAATAGCAACAATTGGGATTCGAAAAGCCATTCCTGCAGACACCTTAATGACTGTTCCCGTGAGTGGGGCTTGATTATGAGGCGGTATAAGCACACCAGCCAGTCCAAATGCCGCCGCTGACCGAATTACTGCACCCACATTATGCGGATCCTGCACCTCTCCCAAGATAAGTACCGCTGTGGCGTCAGTAACAGTGAGCTTCGAAATAAAGTCTTTGTATTCAACCATCAGCTTTTCTGGCAATAGCGCAGCTACTATTCCCTGGTGAGCAGCGTTAGCTGAGACACCACGAGGTGGATTTTTGATATTAAGAGGCTTTGGGATAATACCAGCCACTTCAATCTGACGGAGAATTTTTTCATCAGAAAAATCTGCATCGAGAAAAACTTGTTTCACTACATCAGGGCGCTGTGCGAGCGCTTCAGATACAGCGTGTTTTCCAAACATGTATTCGTATTCTGGCTTCATGGCGACATCCTAGCACGTTTTTTAAAGTTCGCTACTTTTGCGCAATACTTTTTATGTAAGCCACTACGTCTGCCTGAAGTGCTTTAGTTGAAGCCTTCTTTTTACCTTCAAACATAAGCTTGAGGGCATGTTCTGTGACACTTATTTTGACAGCCCCCCAGACATCACCAAAGTCCACAGACAAGCCGTCAAACTTCCGTGACCGAATTGGCTTCTTAGCCTTGAGATACGCTTCTACAGCCGCTTGTGCTTTTTTCTTGTCAGCCACTTCAACAATCTCATCCTCTGCTTGATAATATTTCTGGTACGGTGCCACCAGTTCACTAAATTTTCCACCTCGTGCCCGCAACGGTGAAAATGCCTCAAGCACATACCGCAACGTTAGAGTGACTGAATCTGTATAAAAATATTCCTTAAAATAAAAATGGCCTGAGTGTTCACAACCAAATAATACATCCTCCTTGCGCATTGTCTCTTTGATATACGCGTGACCAACTTTTGCTGGGACAGGTATACCGCCAGACGCAATAATTGTCTCTTCTAAAACTCGGCTGGTAAGGTTGGTATAGACAATTTTTGCCCCTTTTCGTTTTTGAAGGAGGTATCTAGAAATAATCGCACCAATAACAGCACTGTTTACATAATTTCCTTCCTCATCAAAAAAGGCAATCCGATCGCCGTCTCCATCAAAACTAATTCCGAGGTCATATCCACCAGTCTTAAGGGCAGCAGTGACTGGCTTCTGGTTTTTCTTTAGAGTCGGATCTGAGCCGCGGCTTGGGAAGCGCCCATCAAGAGTCCCGTTAATCGTTGTAAACGTACATGGAAGTCGTTCTGCCAAGAGTGGTATTAATACCGCACCCATACCGTTACCTGCATCAGCAACGATTTCTAAATCTTCCATACCTTTAGTCTTTACCCCTTTAAGCACAAAGTCTGCGTAAGCTCTGGTGACGTTTTTACTTGTAACCACCCCACGTTTCTTCACCTCCACAAACTCTCCCTTCTCCATATGTTTACGGATTTGTTTGAGGCCAGACTCTTCAGTTAATGGAATAGCTAGCGGAAGAACCATCTTAAGACCATTTTGATTTTTTGGGCTATGAGAAGCAGTGATCATCACACCCGCCAATTTCATTTTGCCCGAGGCATAGTACAAGACTGGTGTATGCACTAGACCTAAATCAATTACATTTGCGCCCGCATCAGTTGCCCCCTTACAAAACGCGTCAAAAAGCGCAGGTGAAGATAGACGCATGTCGCGTGCTACAAGCATCTTTTTTAACTGGTATAGAGATACAAAACTACGTGCTACAAGATATGCCACTTCTTCGTTTATTTCGCTCGGGTACTCACCCCGAATGTCCACCTGTTTAAATGCGCTCTTGTAGTCTGCCGAAATTTTGATTGCCATATCGGCTAAGTATACATCATCACCTTTTCCGTCATATATCTATATATATGATACGATTAGGGTATGGATCAGGCCTTTGATGTCATAGTAATTGGCGGTGGAGCAGCCGGCATGATGAGTGCAGGCACGGCTTCAAAGCGCGGTAAAAAAGTTCTTCTTTTGGAAAAAAACTCAGGACTTGGTAAAAAATTACGTATCACTGGCGGCGGCAGGTGCAATATCACCAATCACACTCTCAACACCCGAGAACTCCTTAAAAAATATGGTCAAGCAGAGCAATTTCTTTTCTCAACCTTCGCTGCCTATGACGTAGCAGCTACGTTAGATTTTTTCCAAGCTCTTGGTCTATCAACCAAAACTGAAGCAGAAGGGCGAGTCTTTCCTGCTTCAGAACGCGCAGAAGATGTAGCTCATACCCTTGAAAAATTCCTAAAGCAGACAGGGGTAACTGTAAAGACAAATGTTACTGTAAGAAAAATTCTCACCGAAAATGGCGTCGTTACTGGTATTCGAACAAGCGAAGGTATTCTGACCGCTGGTTCTTACATCTTGGCTACCGGTGGCACAAGTAGACCCGATACCGGTTCTACCGGAGATGGGTATACATGGCTTCAGGAAATTGGGCATCATGTTACTACCCCCACCCCTTCACTCGTCCCCATTGAAGTAACAGAAAAATGGGTAGCTGGAGTTGCTGGAGTAAGTATTCAAGATACCCATATCACCATATACCAAAATGACATCCCTTTTCGTAAGGCGATTGGAAAAGTACTTTTTACCCACACAGGGCTGAGCGGCCCTGGTATTTTAAACATGAGTCAGGATATAGGAGACTCACTTGCTCATGGGCCAGTAGAAATCAAGATAAATACCCTACCAAGTCAAAACGAAGAAGCAATTTTAGAGTTTCTGCGTCAGCTTCACACCAAACACGCCAACAAAATGATCAAGAACATACTCGCTGATCTAGTTCCGACTGGTCTTGTGCTGCCAATTTTAAATCAGGCTGGCATTGAAGCAGAGCGGCTCGTAAACAGCATTACTCGCCAAGAACGTCACCTCCTCATCTCTTCAATCCGAGGACTTACTCTTCATGTCCGCAAGCTACTGGGACCAGAGAAAGCAATTATCGCGAGTGGCGGAGTATCACTTAAAGAAATTGATTTTAAAACAATGCGCTCTTTGATCTACTCAAACCTTTTTATTATTGGTGACTTACTTGATATCAATCGACCTTCTGGAGGATACAGCCTTCAACTCTGCTGGACAACGGGTCACGTCGCTGGGACAAACTGTTAGCTTTCTGCTGATTGTTTCTTTAATCGTTGTTTGTTGGTTCTAATATATAAATTTTCTACCTTCGCTCGAGCCCACGGTGTTTTTCTTAAAAAAACCAGACTTGAGCTTACACTTGGTTTGTCAGTAAAACACTTTATTTTTATCTTTGTTCCGAGCTCTTCAAAACCAAATTCAGTTACCAGCGTTTCAAGTACCGTCTTTAAAGTAATGCCGTGGAGGGGGTTTTTAGGCTGCATGCTTATCGTTTTGAAACCTTAAAGAAGAAGCTGTACTCACTTGCTTCAATATCTGACTCAGCATACGTAACCGGATCAACTCGCACGAGAGTTATTTCTTCTGCTTCTGTCGTCACTGGTACACCGAGTGTAAATTCTTGAACAGCTTTCCCGAGCCCACTCACCAGAGTGGCCGATACCCGAACTGTTCCCGCCCAGACACAGGTTACGTCAATTGGGCATCGACTATCTTCAAGGACTTCGTTTGGTGTTATAGAGACTCCAAGCATAGAGACAGTCTCACCAATGCGAGGCTGTCCCCCAGCGGCGGCGACCAGTTTTATATAAAAATTTTCACTGCCATATAAGGTCTTTGTGCCCTCTTCAGTATCTTTTGCAAACACCTCTACCTCTTCACCAATAAATGCTTCGAGGTCGCCAAAGCCATCTACTCCGATGACTTTCCCTACGGTGTCACTACTCCAGCCCCGAAGCACAGTCACCTTTACACCATCCACCACCACATAACACTCACCATCGACAAAACAACCAACATTAACTTCTTCGAGCGCTCCCCGGAATGAACCAGTTTTTTCAGGTATTGGTACATATTGAGGTTGAGGGATGGAGGTATTCCCTTCACGCTCTATAAACAAGACCGAGGAAAGTAGTTTTTGAAAATCAGCCACAATCGAATCCGCTTCATCAATATACGCAGTAGTAAACACGTAAACGAGATCATTACTCTCTACTACATACACTAAAGAAGCGTATAGACCGTCCGCCCGAAACATAATGGCCGGAGCCCCAGCTACCTCTACCTCCTTTGATGATTCAAACGCGAGTTCAATATTTGTCTCTAGTGGATGGGTTTGTGTCCAGTCTTGGAGTGCCTGCTTCTGGCTATTTTTATAGACTCGCACCTGCATAGTTGGAGCCCCTTCAGTTGGAGCAGGGCTTTCACTCAGAGCCTTAACATCTGCAGTTTGAGTGAGCATGTAGCCCACGATAAAGTCAGGGTCAATACTCATGCCGGTTGTGGTAGAAAGGAGCACATATCCTTCTTCTCCCGCTAGATACGAGAAAGAGAGTCCTGCTTCTGGCGTCACCACCTGAGTAAAATCGACCGCAGTCTCTGATGGAATACCAGGATTGGGAATTTGTTTTTGTGAATAGATATAACTATTAAGTGCAAAAAAAGCCCCGATACTAAAGAGGACAAAGAGAGCTACTGAAACCAAGAATTTTTTGTTCATATCATTATTATGCAATGTACACTCATAAAAGCAAACCACCAGAAACCGTCTAGGTTTCTGGTGGTTTGCTTTTGAGCTCTTTATGGCATCATTTTGTCTTCCTCCATCGTCTCTCCTTCCATCTTCATTTCAGACCCACCATCCATCAAAGATTCATCACTCATCACCTCTGCCTCCATTTTCATTTCACCTTCAACCATTTCTTTTTCCATTTCTGATTCATCCATCATCATTTCTTCGTTTGTCATTGAATTCATCATTTCTTCTTTTTCCGATTGTTGCATTGCAGCGTAAGTGACTCCTGCCAAAACAATAATGGCAATGCTAGCAACTATAATTGATGTGCTTTTCATATATAAAATAATCTACTTTTAACTCATACAGTATGACAGTAAACACCCTCAATGTAAAGTCAACTTTACATTGAGGGTGTTTACATCTTTGTCTATAGATTCTTATCAGTCCAAATTCGAGTTACTATCTTTACTACCACCATCACAATAAGCGCTACAACAAGCCACGGATCTACCGCATGGGCATACCCTTCGACCACAATCCCCATAATCAAAACAGCTGAGCCAGCTAAGAAAGCATTCCTTCCAGCTAGAGTACGATGATAGTTATCTCGCTCATCACGTGAATCTTCCCGCAAAATAAAGCTCGCAAACACTCCAAATAGCACCAGTGCGCCAGCCAACATTCCAATCACCATCATGTCCGGCATCCAAAAGTGAAACGGGTTTAGGAGTAACACCGCTATCCCAATTAATGCCACAGCGACTACTTTCTCGATAATATTATTTTTCATATGAAATTGTAAAAATCTTTTCTACGGACACCTTAAAAAAGCTCGCTATCTTAAGTGCTAGTAAAATCGACGGGGTGTAGTTGCCTTTCTCCAGCGCAATAATAGTCTGTCGACTAACACCAACTTTAGCAGCCAATTCTTCTTGTGTAACCCCGCTTTCAAGACGGAGTACAGAGACGTTGTTTTTAATGTGTTCTTGCATAAGCGGAATATAGCTAATATACCACTAATATCAGCCTGGTACAGTCAACAGGACAACTAAAAACCACTCGCAATGAGTGGTTTTTAGTTGCCATAGGCTGACTCTACTATTTCTTACAGCTCATCAAGTGCATCATTAATCAAATCAGATGCTTCATCAATAAGATCCTCCGCCTCATTATCATCTCCATCGTCAAGGTAGTCTTGCGCTTCATCAAGGAGATCTTCTGCTTCCTCAAGATACTCCTCAGCGTCTCCAACATCATCTCCGTCGTCAATCGCAGCATCTACATCGTCCCACGCGTTATCAAGGTCATCTTGTACTTCATCGAGATAATCCTCAACATCGTCTCCACTGTCCCCGATCGCATCAAGCGCATCGTTTACAAGATCCTCTGCTTCCTCAGCGAGGTCTAGTGCCTCTTCATAGTCACCGTCATCGTAAGCAGTTTCTGCTTCATCGAGCACATCTTTAGCTTCATCAAGGTAATCTTCTGCGTCGCTCGTAGCTTCACCGGCCTCATCAGCTTCTTCGATTTCAAGTTCAGCATCATCAATTGCATCCTCTACTTCATCAATGAGATCTGCGGCATCACTGTTATCTGACGACCCACCAGCATATTCGATTGCATCGTTAGCATTATCTTCTGCGTCCGCAAAGAAGTCTTCAGCATCGCTGTAATCTTCATCAAGATACGCCGCTAATCCAGCATAAAAGTCAGATCGTGCATCTCTGAGGCTGTCTTCCGCATCCTCAATATCGTCTGCATCTTCATTGTCTTCTACCTCTTCTTCAGCTTCTTCAAGAAGGTCGAGCGCATCACGCATACTATCGCGTGCGTTAGACACTTCACCCGTTACGGTGTTGCTCGTGTTAGTGTTTGAACCTTTGTTTGCCAAGGCAGCAGCGAGAGCCGCTTTAAGCTCTACTACTTGAGCAAGTAAGCTTCCGTTGGTAGCGGTCGTGTTACCAGTGCTGACCGGAACTGTTGGTGTTGGCGCCCCTCCACTCACGAGAGAATTGTACACAGCCCTTGAACGTGCACCAAAGTAGCCTGCGGCTGGAGAAATGTTGTTGGCTTGTTGCCATCTGATAATCGCTGCTTGAGTAAGAGACTTAAACTCTGTGGTCTCATTTCCAACTGATCCGCCTCCGCTGGTAGTAATAACGTACCCATTACTATTAAGATACTGCTGGAGACAACGAACGTCTTCTCCGACAACACCAAGTTGTAGGTCACGAGTAAACGAACAAGTTGCCGCATCAGCAAATTTTGGGGTGATGAGTAAAAACGCGAGTAAGAAAAGTCCTAAAAAAAGACTTGTCTGCTTTGAAACAAATGTGTGTGTAAACATATGCATGTAGTATAACTCATGAATACCAGAGTGCCCATCTTTACTCACAAAAAAAGCGCGGACAGATGTCCGCGCTTTTTATATACTCAGTGATTTACGATTAAATCATTGCTCCATCAAGTCCCATATCATCAATGTATCGCTGAATGACATCAGGATGCTTTCCTTCGACACACTCCGCTATATAAGCTTCTGTAGCAGAAGCGTTTTCAAAGGTAGTGTACATAAGTGAGCTTTCGCAAGCCGCTCGTACATCAATCTTTGCTTGCGGACTAACGTTTTCAGGTGTAGTAGCTTCCTCTTGCATGACAGGTTCGCCAAAGTCTACAGCTTCATCTCTTCCCCCAAACGCAAGAATTGCGAGAAAGGTAGCTACAATACCCACTAATACTAAGACAATTACTGATTTTTGGTTCATATGATATTTAACTATGTTTAGAGTTTGTTATGCTCTCTAATACTATAATCTACGGCCGTATCCTAAAAAGGTAACGTTGATTCTTTTTCAAATACCTATCCGCGAATAAGCTTTACAATGTAAAGTAATACTACTGCGCCCAGAACTGCCACTAAGAAACTGTAAAAATTAAAGCCGTTTACACCACCTTCTCCAAGTAAATTCATAATAAAACCTCCCAAACTTGCCCCGACGATGCCGACAATGACATTAAGAATAATTCCCTGCTGTCCATCAGTCTTCATAATCATTGAACCTACCCAACCAGCGAGCCCCCCAAACACGATCCAAACAATGATCCCCATATATAATGTAATTAATTTTTTAAACTCTGTTTTGTGCTAAGCGATTTAGTTCTCTTCTTCCGACAACCGTACATCCGCCTCATGCGTAGAGACCGACTTACTCATGACAAACAATTTAATGATAGCGGTTGCAAGAAGCCAATACACAACAAGCGCTAAGAGTGTCGTCCACTCAAAGATACTTCCTTGGACATAGTTATTTGAGAAAACCGTATTAAATGGCCAAACAAAAATGTACGACATTGAATAAATGAGGTTACTAAAAGCAGCTTCTGGGTTGGCACCGAGTAACTTTAAAAGAAAACGGACAATCAGGAGAGTCTCAATTATGTACAGACTATACCAAACTACTTGCGCCCCTCTATATAACGGCCGACTTGATTCACTTTGCATACTTTTTATGAAATTAACGTTACTGGGTAATACGTTCTTCTCGCTTTCTTAGAGCGTCAACAAATAACCAACTGGTTTTTGCCCAGAAGCTTATGCGATACAGTGACCTGATGGAGTAAGAGTGGTCATTGTAGCTCTAGTCATTTTCATTTCGACTTCCATAGGTACTATGGTTAGCTACTAAATCTCTACCCCTTAAGTATACTCCTCAAAATAAGGTATCCCTAATAAAAAAGCGGCTATGGGCCGCTTTTTTTATTAGGGTCAAAAGAAAAATTGGTTACTTTAGCCCAAACGTTGCTCGCACGGTCACCATAATTTCTTTATTGAGACTACTGGTATCGTAAGAGCCATAATCACTAATATCAACTCCACCAAGTGGTAGTACCTGCACTACCCCGCCAGTAGCATTACGAAGCAGACCAACTCCTCGACCCGACTCGGCCGCAATGGCATTGGCTCTGTCAGTCGCATCTTGGATTGCGTTTGTCAGAAGTTTTACACGCATCTCATCAAGCTTGCTGTATGTGAGCTCAAGTCCGCCCGCAGTTACGGTATATCCAGTACCTGCAAGTGGCCCCATGTTGTTTGCTAGACTAGAAAGTTTTTCTAAATCTTCGCTCCGCACCGTCACACTACGCATAAGCGTATAGCCTGTCTGTACCGCAGCGCTATTTTGTGGGTAGTAATAATCAGCACTCACATAGCCCGCCGGAGTTTCGTACTCAGTGAGTCCTTGTGTCCCAAGGTAGGTAATGACACTTTCAACGGCTTTTTGTATCCGCTCAGTTCCGGCTTGTTGATCAAATACACCAGTTTTGGTTTCAATATTAATTACCAAACGCCCCCTATCTGCCACCACAGCCTCCTTAGCCGAACCAGTCACCTCAACCGTGTCACCAGCCAGTTTAATGTCGTAGAATACTTGCGCCCCGTACACCGTCATAAAAATAAGTGTCGCTACGAGTAACGTCATGGCCGCCACAAGCGGTTCTGAGTAATCAAACAATTTTTTAAAGTTCATAGACTCACAGTATATCATTTGTAACTTGAACACGTAAAAAGCCCCTCGAGTGTTTCAAACACTTCAAGGAGCTTTTGGGTTACGGCTTGGCTTTAGGCCATTTGCTCCTGTCCCCCACTGATGTCTTTCGACTTCAGGATGAGCCAGTAGCAGAGGCCGACGCCGATCATCGTCCCAACGAAGAAGTACAGACTGAATCCTACAAGACTGCTGCCGATCAGAGTGGTGCCTGCAATCACCCCAAAGGACCCGTCGAGAGTCCAGTTGGTCAAGAGCTTCAAAAGCCCCAGAAAGACAAGCGAGAAAAACACGCCGTAGACCGCTGACGCAGTCAGCTGAACAAGCCATGCCATGCCGAAGCGGGCGCTCAGGTAGCCAATCATGCCCATGACCACGAGTGTCAGGAACCAGACGGCGGCAATTTTAAGGAACTTCATGAGTTTCTCCAGAGGGTGGTTGTGGTAGATATCCTGCTATTATAATAGCACATTATGTGCTAAAAGTCAAATTGAGTACATTGCACTTTTTGACTAATACTTTTCTGTCCAAACACTCAATGATGTATACTGTCTGCATTAAATTAATATCAATATGTACCAAGGAAATTGGAAATGTAGTACCTGTGGTGGAGCAATTACCGAACTCCCCTTTCAACCAAGAAGTGAGTCAGGACTGACTTGTCGTGCTTGTTATGGAAAAAGCAAAGGAAGTAGCCATCAATCAGCGCCCGCACCAGAGCCAGACATGGGGATAGATACTGTATCTGAAGCTCCTGATATACCAGATTTTGCAGAGCTTGCTGGAGAGCCGGCACCAGACGACGGTTTTGGGGGTAGCGCTATCCCGGTAAGTACTGAGAAACCAAAGTTTGCCGGCAATTGGCAGTGTGCCAGTTGTGGCGGAGCAATCACCTCTTTACCATTCACTCCACGGGATACGAGCAATCTGAAGTGCCTTGATTGTTTCAAGCGAAGTAAGGCGTAAGTAGACATAAAAAACAGCAGCCAATAAGCTGCTGTTTTTTTAAGTCTCACAAACTAACGAAACTTTACCGCTGTTCCATAAGCTAATATCTCAGCTCCACCAGTCATTACTTGTGAGGTTGAGTAGCGCGTACAAACAATAGCGTCCGCTCCCAGACTCTCTGCATCAGCCAGCATACGTTCCGTAGCTTCTGCCCGGGCGTCATTGAGAGCAATTACATACCCTTTCACTTCTCCTCCTATGAGTGAACGGAGTCCGGCCATGATGTCACTACCGACATGCCGAGTTCTAATAGTACTTCCTTTAACCAACCCAAGAACCTCAGATACTTCGCGTCCGGTGACATTTTCAGTTGTGGTAATAAGAATGTTTTTATTCATGACTCAATTATACCAAAACACGTTTCTTTAATCCTCGTTAGTACAAAAATACTTACACTTTAAGTGATCCTCGAAAGCCTCGAGAGGCGTAATATGATTCTGCACCATTGTGGTACAGGAACACCGTGTTATATCGTTTGTCGCAAAAGACAGCCCCGCCCAGCTTTCGTATTGATTCAGGTGTAGCAATCCAACTAGAAGTCTTAAGATCAAAGTCACCCAGTTTCTGAAGTGCGCGATACTCAGCTTCGGTAAGCAGCTCAACACCCATCTGCTGCGCCATCTCGACAGCACTATTCTCTGGCTTATGCTCTTTGCGAGAGTCTAAAGCAGCTTTATCAAAACACACGCTGCGTCGTCCTTTAGGAGTCTCTAGTGAACAATCAACAAAAACTATATCTGTATCTTTCTTATCGAAAACTACTACATCTGGTTCACCTCCGGTCTCTTCCATCATAAACAGTGATTGGAGTTTTTCTTCGCGTGCCTTTAGCGCTGCCTCTACCTTATCCCAAGAAAGTCCTTTGTGTCGACTCACGTTCTTTTCAAAACGATCTTTAAGAATTCTCAAGAGTCCCACACTTTGAACCGCCGAAATCTTTGATCTTTTAATGGTACTTTTTTTCATATATCTAAGTCTAGCCTTGTTATATTAAACGAACCAATTTTCCTTTGCGCTTAACTATATTTTTATAATCCCATTGAATCTTTTTAGACTTTAGTAGCCAACGTTTCAAGTCAGTCTCTTTGATTTCCTTCACGTCGGTATAGCGTACCTCGGCCGCTTTGAAGCTTCCTTCTGATCTTAGACCTGGTTCATCAAAGCTCTGACCGCTCCAAAACAGCAACCTAACACTGTCCTTTAGTCTACTGTACCCAACAATCGGATTACCATCTAA
>JAKFXN010000009.1 GCA_021731405.1 Candidatus Parcubacteria bacterium
GTATCGCCGACTGAAACGATGTATTGCTTGCCGCCAGTTGCGATAACTGCGAAGGCTTCTTTGTTAGCTGTATTTGTTGCCATAGTGCGGGCTATAGTACTAGAAAACCCTATAAATTGCAACCATACAGAAAAAGAGCCAAGACTGAGGTAGTCTTGGCTCAAATTTTGGTGCCGCTGCTGCATCACCACCGCTCAAAGTAGAGAATGTAGGCGGTGACGAGCAGTAACACGACGATTATTGGCACAGCCAGTGCCAGAAACAACGATCTGCTGCGACTTGCGACATAGACACCTGAAGCAATCACCACAAGAGACAGGACTGGAAACATCACGTACATGATACGATACGCGATTTCACTCGCAAGGCCAAAAATTTGCATGAACATGGTGGGACCCCTTTCTTCTGTAGAAATAACACAAATATTCTTATTTGTCAAAGTATGTCCTTAATGCAAGCACTATAAACAGCTCTTTTGGTAGAAGTTTTTGGTAAGCAGAACTTTTCAAATTTAACCTTCACTTCACACCTTTCCTACTCGTCGTCTTTAATTGGCTTATCAAGAGAAAGTATTTCAATACCTGCCGTCTCCCCGGTGATTTTTAGAATATCCTTATCGAGCTTGCCGAGTTCTTTGTAGCCAGCATTGTAGTGGTTCACCGTGGTTCCAAGTGCTGCACCAAGCTTGTTGTAGTAGTCTTCATACTTAGCAATATGCCCCGTCAGCTTCTCTACGTTCTTAATGATGTCTTGCGCTTTCTCTTCAATCTCAAGCGCCTTAAGACCCTGCAGCACTGTTTGCAGATAGGCCAAGAAAGAAGTTGGTGACACAATAATTACTTTGTACTTCCCTGCAGCACGCTGAATCAGATTCTCTTCACCAGCGCCAACCTTGTTTGAGAGTAAGTCGTAGTAGATTCCTTCATGCGGAATAAACATAAACGCGAAGTCCATCGTATTTTCAGACGGTCTAATATATTTTGCTGTTTCAGTGATGCGAAGCTTGAGGTCATTGAGGAAAGCTTTTTCAAAATTCACCTTATCTGCACCCTCGGCAGATTCCACCAGACGATTGTAGTTATCGAGCGAAAACTTAGAGTCAATTGGAATCACCTTGCCTTTCACAAATACCGCAGCGTCCACTATCTCCCCGTCATTAAACGCATACTGCATTTTGAAGCTTTCTGGTGGCAGTACATTTTGCAGTACCGTCTCAAGATAGTATTCACCCAAGATACCGCGCTGCTTTGGATTCTTGAGAATACTCTGGAGTTCTTTGAGCTGATCAGCTACCAAGAACACCTGCTTACTACTCTCACTAACCTCAGTGGTTTTCTGGACCACATTCCGAAGCTGCTCGTTCATTTCCCGATTGATGTCTTGAATGAGTTCACGACTCTCCCGAAACTGCATCCGACTCCCCTCCTGCATTGATTTGTTTGCTTCAGTTAGTTTTATATCCAGTGTTCGAGACAACTCCTGAATTTGTTGCTGCATCATGAGCATACTGTCTTTATTTTCCACTTGTTTCTCAGGACGGAAAAAGAATACATAGACCAGTAAACCCAAAATAGCGACCAGCAAAACAACAAATATAGATTCCATGGCTGTAAGTTTACCATAGAAAAACCCGCTCGAAATGTGCTACTATACCCCTATAACTATTGATATTATGTCTATACACACAGATTTGCGCGTGACCTTAAAAGAATCCATGAAGGCCAAAGATGAAGTTCGTTTGCGAACAGTTCGCGGCATCATGACTGCTTGCACAAACGAGCTTGTAGCAACAGGACGCACTCCGCAAGACGAGCTGACAGATGACCAGACTCTTAATGTCATCAAGCGTCTCGCAAAGCAACGAAAAGAATCTATTGTGCAGTACGAGGCCGCTGGTCGCCCAGAGCTCGCCGTACCAGAAAAAGAAGAGTTGGTGATTCTAGAAGCCTACCTCCCCACCCTCATGAGCCAAGAGGCTATCCGCCCAATCGCGGAGGCAGTGAAAGCCGAACTCGGTGTAGACGACAAAGCAAAGATGGGCGTACTCGTCGGAGCCATTATGAAGAAGCTCCAAGGACAAGCAGACGGTGGCGACGTGAAAGCGGTTGTAGAAAGTCTTTTCTAAGACACATAAACAAAGCAAAAGCCCGATGCAATGCGTTGGGCTTTTTCTTTGACAAATTAAGTATCTAGTAGCATAGTAGCCACAGCAATTTCGTCCTTTCACAACCCATTTGGAGGCCCTATGTCCGCCACAGAAACCATCCCCACCTACGGCAAAGCCCACATCCTTCTCGGCGAAGATTTCATCCAGCCCGAAGTACTTGAAGCCAAACACTTTGGTCGTACTTACTCAAAAGAGCAGCTGGATCAATTTCGAGACACCGTGCCCTCGGAAGTGGTGCTAAAGTGGTGCCGCGACAACGCCTACGTCCTGATTGCCGGACCAAACCGTCCCGTAGCGTACGCAAGGACCTACGCGAAGTTTGCAAAGCCCGACGAAGCTGACACACACTGGATCATGCTTCGTAAGGAGCCAGTCACTGGATCAGCCTCGAAGAGCTGGGGCGAGCAGCAGACTCTGCTGTCTGAGAACGAAGTGGTACCCAACGCAGCTGAAGTAGTGTGGTGCCTGACGGCCTACAGGGCCGTCAGGGGTATGTACCTGCTTCCGAATGTCTCTGTGCGAACGTCGAGCCTCGCCTCGGATGGTCAACGTGTCATCGTCGGTAACTTTGATGTCAAAGGTGTGCACATCGACTACTGTGGAGACGATAGTCGCTACTACGACGTCAGACTGGCGTCTGCCAGGAAGCTCAGCTGAACCTTCAACACACCCACCAAGCCCCAGTGCATTCTTGCATTGGGGTTTGTTTTATATTGACACACTACAAATTTGGTAGCATAGTAGCCACAGCAATTTTGCCCTTTCACAACCCATTCGGAGGCCCTATGTCCCTCGCCAACCAAAACATGGCCCACGTAATCCTCGGTAAGGATTTTATTACCCCCGAGAACATCATGGGGGCAGACAAAAACATCGTCTACACAGATGAACAACTCTCGCAATTCGTCGACACTGTACCCTCACGAGAGCTGCTCGGGTGGTGCCGCGATAACAACTACATGCTGGTCGCCGGACCCAACCACCCCATGTCCCTCCTCGAGGTTCGAGCTCTCCGTAAGGACTACTTCTACTCGGAAGAGGGTGACTGGTGTGCCGAGCAGAAGTTCGCAGAGATCGACAAGGCCGAAACTCGCTGGATCATGCTTCGCAAGGAGCCAGTTCCCGGATCAATTTTGAAGAACTGGAGTGAGCAGCAGGCTCTGTTGTCTGAGGCCGAAGTGACGCCTAACCCGGCTGAAGTGGTGTGGTGCCTGGCGACCTACAAGGCCGTCCGAGGTATCTACCTGCTTCCGAACGTCTATGTACGGACTTCAAGCTGCACCAACCATCCCCATTTCCACGTCATTGTCGGAAACTTTGACGCCAGGGATCTGTTGATCGACTTTACTTGGGACGACAATCGCTTCAGCGACGTCTGGCTGGCGTCTGCCAGGAAGCTCACCTGAGTCTCCTTTGTCCTTTCTCTTAAGGTCTCTAAACGCACTTGTGTGTTTAGAGACTTTTTATTTGCTGTTTTATTTTTGCTATCAGTTTTTTATATTGAAATATAATTTCTTGAATGACAGTACCAAAATCTTCTAGCTTCTGTGCATCTTCAATTTTATAGGGACCAACTTTAGTACGACGTAAGTCAGACATCACCGCTGGGTAATTAAGCTTCTTACCGAGCTCCTCAGATAACGAACGAATATATGTACCGCTTCCGACTAAAAAACGTACGGTAAGTGCTAGTCGTTTCTTTTCATCTCGTACCAACTCTTTCATATCTAAAAGCCCTACTTCATGGACTCGCATCACTCGCATCGGAACATCCTCCACCATTTCCCCTTGGGTGGCTGCTTTGCGCGCTCGTTTATACATCGGCACACCATCTCGCTTAATAGCACTATAGGCAGAGACTGGAAGTAGGATCTCGGGAGACATACTTTGGAGCGCTGCTTTTACCATTTCTTCAGTCACGTCTCCCACGTATTCTTTTTCCTCGACTACCTCGCCTTCAAGGTCACTCGTGGTTCGTGATTCGCCAAGCAAGACCTCGGCGACATATTCTTTATCAAGCCCTACGAGCTCGGTTATCTTCTTGGTGCCCGTTCCACACCCTATAAGCATGAGTCCAGTGGCAAGTGGATCAAGCGTACCCGCATGACCAAACTTTCTAATACCTGTCTTCCGCCTTAGTACCCGAATAACACCGAAAGAACTCATTCCTTTTGGCTTATCTATCAAAAGTATTTCTCCGTCCATAGTAAGAAAATTACAGCACGAGCAGTGTCGGATTAATGATGAGAATACTACCGAGAAGTAGCATCAGTACTCCCCCAATAATGAGTGAGAGCTGTGCATACTTACCACCATGTGCTTCAAGTCTTGAGAAGCCCCATATCGCCAAGCCAAACACAACGAGGTCATCAAACATGTACCCTAAAGTATAAATCAGGATGTACCACTGCCGCTCTATGAAGGTAAGGAGGTTGAGTTCAAGGATTTTAGTGTACGCCTGGGGAATTCCGATAGAACACGCGAACTCAATAATATTGACTGAGAAAGCAATTACCAAAATAGCAAAGATGGAAGTGATGGTAATTGGTGACTCAATAATCTGCTTAAACTTGTTAATAGTTTTTGACTGCGTATCAATATCAGTAATATCACACACCAGCTGTGCGTCTTTGTTTTTGTGCCAGCGCCAAATAAAGAAGGTTCCTCCTCCCAGCGCCAAAAATCCTACCAGCGGCGTTACTATCTGATCGAGAGCGACAAAGTCCCACGTCTTGTACCAAACATTGAGGATGAGGTTGTACATGATTGCTTCTGCCAACATGAAGACTGTAGCAAGGAAAATCATCTTCTTCTTGCTGCCTGCTTGTGAGAGTAGAACCAAGAACGTGATGAGCACCCACATCGCACACGGATTAAAGCCATCAATCACTCCAAGGAGAAGTGAAAGTGAAAAGAGCGAGAAAGTACGTAGGTCTACTACCCCAACAAACGGGAGTTCAAAGACAAACGAACTACCTGCATCACCTTCATCACACGAGATACCAGTACACCCCCCAGCCATTGTCACTTCCTGTACTGGAGCAAGTGCAAGATGGTCTTCCACCGAACGAATTGATGAAGATTCAGCAGCCTCAAGCGCATTTTTTATTTGTACACCAGTGGTACGCGCTCCATTAAAACCTACAAGCACTGTCTCACCTATCACAGTGATTGGTGTCACCTTTGTAAGACCATGCTTCTCTACTACCGCGTCATACAAACGAGCGGCTTCTTCGTCTTCTATAATATTGAGATAGGTGTACGGTAGACCTTCTTCTTGCAGATAGGCAAATTGTTCTTTACAAAAACCACAGTCATCCCGGCCGAACATAAAGATTTGTGCCTCTTTGTGAGTAGTGGCACTAGGAGCATTTTGCGCACTCGTAAACGATTGTGGGGTAAAAAAGCTGAACAAAACAACTCCGAGCATCAACCAGCCAATCGTAAAAAATTTCATGGCTTGAGTATAACAAAATAGCCCTTACTTTACGACCGCAACAACTTTGAGTATTTCACCATAATATGAACTCTCGAGATGTGCCGTATGTTTCACTGCAGCTCCAGATACTTTTTCAATTGCCCTAAGCTCTGCTTCATATTTTTTGTACTCCGGCATTATCTTTTCTACTTCCGCCCAAAAAGCCGGGCCGTGATTGAGCTGCTTTAAGTGACAAAGCTCATGTACTACCACGTAGTCACACAGTACCGTTGGCAAAAAGATAAGTCGGTAGTGGAAATTGAGATTTCCTAAAGAAGAACAACTTCCCCATCTTCGACGCTGATTGCGGATAGCAATACGCTTTACCTCGACACCACAAAGTGGCGCATAATGCGCCACTCTTGCGAGAATTATTTTTCGCGACAAAGCCCGGTACTTCGAAAAATGTGCCGTTACCGTAGATGCCTTTTTAGGGCGATATTTTTTGAAGTACGAACCAAACATTCCTTCGTTCCTTTAGAAGAATCGTGTTCGAGCACTGCAGCCAAGTCCTTCGTCACTTTCAAGTGGGGCGACGTACTCAGTGATACTCGGAATGTCTTCATACTGAGCTTCTAGACCCTCAACGACATATTCAATAAATTCATCCACTACCAACTTGTCGCCTGAACTGTAACAATCTCGTCTATCTTCTGGGGTACTTGAAGAATCACGCATAGTAGTTGGATTACCTACAAGGAAGCGAGTGAGCTTTGAACCAAAGTTTGAGATTCTACTGGTAAAAGGGATATCGTTAAGAAGAGTGGTGAGGAAAATCTCCACTTCCGCTTCAGGAATATTTCGTTCACTATCAAAGGCTCGAGGCTGTGGCACCATACCATCAGCACTAGAATCGAAGACTTCACTTGGATTAATATCGTCGTCAGTAAAGTACTCACGGGTGTAAAAGAAATCTCCTGTAGTGCTCACAAAGCCTTCAGAATCAGATTCGCGTGTCAGAGTAAGCTCTACAAAGTCGTCTTGGTCAGTGAAGATTTTGATAGTACCTGTACCATCACCAGGAAGTATTTGAATCTTGGTAAGAATAGAGTGTTTAGCAAAATTGTTTGCGAGATAAGTAGCCACACTTGAGTTGACCATGATTGGCCTTGTGCGCTCAGGGTCAAGGGCGGTCACAAAAAGCAAATCATACACTTCACGGTACTTTACGTTTGTTTCATCGGAAACTCTCATTGCCACAATTTCTCGTAGTCTTCCAATTTTATCTGTAAAGAAAAGTGATGACGTGAGCTCAGGCAGTGTGTAGGTAGTCTGCGTTACTCTTGAATTGATAGTTACAGCAGTCACCGCTTGGTTGGTAGCTGGATCAAAGTTCACCAGCACTCGGGTTAAACCTGCTTCCCTAGCAGTATCTTTAGCTGCCTCTGTCTCAAGTGGGTCTACTTGCGTAGCGGTACCAGCACCTCGAAGTGCCATAATCTGTGTACTGATACCAATGAGCTGAGTGAGAAGCGTGTACCGCTCTTCTTCCGTGAGATAGCTTGATCCGGCAATTGAATCACCAATTGAAGCCAGTGCTGCCACAAGGCTATTGAGCTGCGCTGATATATCGACAGTCTGAGCGCTTGCACTTACTGGGCTAAAAACAAGCGAGAAAAATACTGCTAGGACTACCAACCGAGTGCTTAACGTTTTTAATATTGATATTTTCATAGTGAATATGTGCTTATATACAAAAAAGTATAGCATGATGCCTTTAAGGCAAACCCTGATTCCGTGCATACAAAAACTCCCCAAATGGGGAGTTTTTGTATGTGAATAAGCCTATTTATTCAGCGTCTTCTAGGTCTTCAGTGGCATCTTTTGCAATTTCTTCAGCCGCTACCGCACTGTTGTATGACTTCTGGTACTCTTCGTCATCAAAGTCATCCTCTGCGTCAGCGAGCTCTTCCTCTGCCATTTCAAGAGCGTCTTCTGCATCTTCAATCTCATCTTCAGAAGCGGTAGAGTCATCAATTGCATCCTCTAGGTCTTCAATAGCATCCTCTGCTTCATCGATAGCGTCTGCCGCCGCTTCTTTTGCAACAGCCTCATCTTCTTCAACAAGGTCATCGAGCGCGTCTACCGCAATGTCCTCTGCTTTTTGAGCATTAGTGAATGCGAAACTATAACGCTCATCGTCAAAGTCATCTTTTGCATCTTCTAGATCATCCTCAGCATCAGCAAGCTCTTCCTCTGCGTCTTCAACAAGATCCTCATCTGTACTTGTCGCGATAGCAGCCTTTAGAGCAGCGATTGCATCCTCTGCTTCATCGATAGCGTCCTCGGCTTCTGCTTTTGTGCGAGTGCCATTATTGTCGTCATCTTCATCCTCGTCTTCGTCTTCGTCCTCGTCTTCGTCTTCGTCTTCGTCATCGTCATCATCTTTGTCCTTGCAGAATGGGCCAGCTGCCTTCTTGTCATCACAATCAAGCTGCCACTTTCCGTCTTCCTTATACATTCGGTCTTTAATCTTCTTGTCGATACCAGGTGCCCGTAGGAGTCCAGGTGGAATCTTTCCGTTTGTTCGCTCTTTGAAGTATTCAAGGAGTAACTTCTTAGTCTCAGTGTCTACCATCCCGGTAACTGCGAGTCCATGACGCTTTTGGAAAGCTCGGAGTGCATCTGAAGTCAGCGGACCATAGTAGCCACTAATGAGACCTTTTGGATAAATACTTGGATCTGTAGCAAGGAGTTCCTGAATCTTCTTAATATCTTCATCAGTCATTCCTTCCTTGAGTCCGTCTTTTAATTCTTCACGAATCTCCCCTTTAATCTCAGCGAGTTGTTTTTGGAGTACTTCTACTTGCTTCATAAGACTTTGGAGTAATTCCAAAAGACTTGAAACACTTGAAGTTGTGGTTTCTGCTCGCACTTGGGTCGGAAGCACTGCTACCGCCGCCAAAGCGATAAAGAACATTCCAGCAAAATATTGCTTCATCATAGTATTAATGTGGTGTATTAAATTGATAACCGAATAAAACTGCTGGCAATAGATACGGGCCAACACTTTAGTATAGCATTATTGAGAAGCTTCTATATCAAACCTTCTTTGCTTCCAGTGTATAGAGTCCACGGACCAAGCGAATAAGGGTATATTCGTATTTTTCTCCAGTTGCTTCATACAGCGGACGAAGTTTTTCAATCCCCACTTTTTTAATTGCCGCAAAGAGTTCTGTCTCGGCTTTTTTGTTAAAACCGGCTTCAGCTTTGAGAATGGTGCGTAATTCTTCGCCAGTGATTTCCTTTTGTTCAATCATAATCTCGATGTGCGAGATGATAGTGGAAGTAGTGTATTCACGAGCAGCTGCGACAGCAGCTACAGTAGCAAGTTCACCAAGTAGTCGCTTGGTTTCAAGATGGGTACTTTCTTTTTTGATACGCGCTGCAACAGGTTTCACTTTTGCCAAATCAGCACTACTTGGAATCCTTCCCCCGCTCGCTTTCACAAACTGCTCATGCATAGTAGCAAGCTCACTTGCTTCCATAGAAAGAAAAGTCTCTTCAGCCGCATTAGACTCCGACATGAAGCGTGCGTCTTGCGCAATAATCTTCGGGTCTACCATCAGTGCGTTGGCGTTCATACCGAGCACCTTGAGTCCGGCCAAAGACCGTACGCGTGAAAGTGCGACATACCCTTGCCCGTACACAAATGATTTTGAAAGGTCCACCTCCGCCGCATCAAGCGACATTCCTTGACTCTTGTGCACAGTAATCGCCCACGCCAAACGAAGCGGTAGCTGCTCGATAGCTGCCAGCACCTTTCCTTCTTCAGAGAGCTCCCAACTTACCGGCTCAATAGTAATACGACGCTTATCAGCTGTTTCAATAATTGGATTTCCACCATAACTATCAAACCCCACCACCCGCGCGAGCGTACCGTTTACATATCCCGCTTCAAAATTGTTTTTGGTACACATCACCATCGCGTCTTCTTTGAGACTGAGGACCGCTGGCGAAAGGCAGTTACGCATCAGCGACTCATGCATAATCTTGTTACCACGCGCTGACATCTTAAAACTCTTTACCGCTCCCTTGAGCTGCGAAAGCTTCTCAGCATTCACAGCGTCCACATCAGCATTGTGTGTATAGAGGCGGGTTGGTTCGATATCCTCAAACGCAATATCTACCTGCTCTTTAAGGAGGTTATAGTGATCTTCTTCAATCTCCCCTTTACGAATAGAGCTAAGCAAGCTCAAAAGGAGCTCGTCTTCTTGGCGGAACTGCTCAGTGATGTAACACACGAGCGGCTTTATGTTTTCCCAGGCTCGTGACTCAAAGGCATAGCGCATCATGTCGCCTTGGCGAGCGATTGGTGGCAGCTGAAAGAAGTCTCCAACACACACCACCTGCACCCCACCAAACGCGTCGCTTGATTGGCGAATAGTCCGGCAAATAATATCCACCATGTCGAGCATCTTTCCGTCGAGCATTGATATCTCATCTATTATAAGAACGTTAGTTCTTTTTATTCGCTTACTCAGTTTTTCTTTAGTAGTGATTTGATCGAGGTCGTACTTGGTAAGAGTGTCGCGTGCACCAACTCCACTCCATGAATGAATAGTCATCCCTCCTATATGTGTTGCAGCGATACCAGTCGAAGCAGTGACAGCGACAGAGAGTCCTGCTGCTTCTAGCCACGCTATGTACTTATTGATGACGTACGTTTTTCCTGCTCCTGGTTCTCCAGTAAGAAAAACATTTGCTCCCGTCTTCAAAATTGCTAGCGCAGTCTCTTGTGTCATAGTTGGGAATAAGCGTACCATATTCTTATACAGATGCGGTAAAATAAAGGAATGAAAAACAG
>JAKFXN010000008.1 GCA_021731405.1 Candidatus Parcubacteria bacterium
TCTAAGCCCCAGCACAATGTGCTCGGGGCTTTTTTATTATCAAAGCCGGAGATACTGATTTCTTACTAGCAATTTTTTCTTAAGAGATAGGTACTGTGGTAGACTTTGCAGATTAGATTATGGATACGCAGATAACAATTTTTACCGATGGTGCAGCTAAGGGAAATCCAGGAAGGGGAGGGTATGGAGTAGTGATTTCCGAGAAAGACACAGTACTTGAGCTCGGTGGCTTCAAAGCACATACCACTAACAATGAAATGGAACTAAAGGCGGTAGTAGAAGCTCTGAAGAGCGTAGTAGGGAAGAAAGAGTCAGTTGCCATCTATACTGACTCGAAGTATGTGGTAGAAGGAGCGAAGGGTTGGGTATTTGGTTGGGCGAAGAATGGTTGGCAAACCAAAGCCAAGTCTGATGTTTTAAATAAAGATTTGTGGAAAGAACTTCTACCTCTCTTAGGTAAGGTAGAAATAGAGTGGCACAAAGTACCAGGGCACGTCGGTATCATCGGTAACGAGCGAGCAGATGCCATTGCTTCAGGCTTTGCCGAGAAAGGGGACATGGCTTTATTTGCTGGTAAAAAAGCCGACTACGAACTTAATCTTAGTGATACCTCATATGATGAGAGTAAGGCGCAGGACCGCAGTGATGCACGCAAGCGTCAAGCATTAAAAGCTTTCTCATACATAAGTATGCTTGATGGGGTAGTGCAGGTGCACCAAACTTGGAAAGAATGCGAAGCTCGCGTAAAAGGCAAGAAAGGGGCACGATTCAAGAAGTCACTTGATAAGAAAAACGAAGGAGAGATTATTAAAGAGTTTGGTGGGAAGTAGAAAGAAAAACACCAGCAAGGGATTGCTGGTGTTTTTTAAGTTATTTTCTTGCTAAATTACTTCAACGTATCCATGACCTCCTACATCAAGAATTTCAGCCAGTACTACCTCAAGCGCTTTGTCAGTGTAGCGATGACCAGTTTTGTCTAAATATCTTTGGAGGCTTCGCAGCGCTTCTTCGTATCCATCTTCAGGCATAAAGGCAATCGCTGATTCATATTCATCAACCTCCCAACCCATCTTACTTGTCACAGCGAGAGTTATTTCTTGTAACTCAGGATCTTCAAGTTTCATATTCTCAAAATCAATCGCTGAAATTTCCCCTAGTCTTGGTTTAAATGATTCAAACATATGAGTAAATTGTAGCATAAAAAAATAGCTACACTTTCCTAGGAAAGACCTAGGGAAACAAAACCACCGCCTAAGACGGTGGTTTTGTTTGATTTTGGTATAAGTTATTTTTGTTGTACAAGGTGACGATAAGTAAGCATACCGACCATCGCACCGGCGATTGAGCCAAGGATGTAGCTAAGACTGGTTGATCCCAACGCAAGTCCGACTGCTGGATTAAGGATTCCACCAGAACCAAGCATAACCGCCAAAGTGATACCAAGTAGTAGGGAGCCACCAATTACTAGGCCGCTGGCCGCGTCGGCTACTTTGCCGTAAACCACACTCGCAATCCCAAAGGTAAATAGGGCAGTACCGATGAGCTCAGCTAGGAACACTGAACCATCTTCGGCCACTAAACCAAGCGATACTCCACCAATAGTAGCCGTAACAACTCCAAGAGCAGCTAGGGCACCAAGACCCTGTGCAGCAATGTATTGTGCGGCGTCTTTAGTTGAAACTTTAGAAATTGACCACAAGCCTAGCGTTACCGCTGGGTTAATGTGACATCCTGAAACCGAACCAATTGAATAAACAAACAAACCAAGAACTAAGGCTGCCAGGATAGGAGTTATAAGTACACTGTCGCTCACTGTAACTGATAATAGAACTGCTAGTGATAATACTGCTGTTCCGATAAATTCAGCTGTTAATTTTTTTAACATAAAACAAGTTATTGATTAATGACTGTACGTTGCCTCATTTATTATACTACCTTCACATGTTAGATAGCATTCCATTTTTACCTAGGTTCTTCCTCGGGAAAAGTGATAGTATTAAAATATGGATACTAACTACAAAAAGATTGTTTTAGCGGGCGGCTGCTTTTGGGGACTTGAAGATTTACTTCGTAGTCAGCCAGGGGTGATTGATACTGAAGCTGGCTACACTGGAGGCAAAAATGAAAACCCAACCTACGAATCACATCCTGGTCATGCGGAGGCAGTTGAGATTACGTACGGCCCAGAAGTAACCACCTACAAAAAGCTCCTCGATTTCTTTTTTCAAATTCATAATCCAACCACCTTAAACCAGCAGGGTAATGACAAAGGGACTTCGTATCGTTCAGCCATTTTCTATGCAAACGAAGAAGAAAAAGCGATAGCGGAAGAGATGATAAATATTGTAAACGAATCAGAGCGGTGGGATAGTGAAGTGGTAACAACACTTGAACCCTTAACACGCTTTTGGGTCGCTGAGGACTACCATCAAGACTACCTAGTACAAAATCCGGGAGGGTACACCTGTCACGCGATTTATTTTGATAGTTATCTAAAATAAAAACAACCCGCAAAGCGAACCTTGAAGGTTGCTTCTGCGGGTTGTTGCTCAAAGAGGACTACTTGTCCGGACGATTGTCACACTCGAGATCATCATCGAGATCAAGTCTGCAGTAGAGCGGTCCGGGGTTTACCACATAGCTGCGTACGAACGCAGAGTTTCGGAAAACGGCTGTACCTTTTCCGTCGCAGCTGACGACAAGGCCGAGTTGATCCTTGTCTTTGTCCCAGCCGTCAAACGTACAGGTTCCTTCCCAGGTAATGACTGAGCCGCGCACAGCGACTGCAACCACTTTCTGGAGACCGAGTACGACGGTGAGGACCAGGGCACAGACGATCACGATTTTGAAGTTCAGCAGATTTTCTGAGAACCAAGTGAGATGCTTAGCCATGTTTTTCGCTCCTTTCTTCAGAAACAATTTCAATAGTGGGGCAGGTCTTTTCTTTCATGGCGACCAAGAAATCGAAGACGAGTTCAACAAAGGCGATGCCTTTTTGTTTCAGGGGAGGACTGCTGTTTTGCAAAGCCTTCACCTGATATTCGAGACTTTCCCGGCGCCCTGAAGATCGTTGGCGTTTTCTCGCGTAGCGTCTTTCGCGAAGCAACTTTGCTGCCCAGCTGCACAGCAGTACAACCACTGCGCAAGCTAAGACAGCAAATACTTCGTAAGCAAAGCCAGTCCAGCCAATGCGGGTGATGGGGTAGTAGATGAGTACGTACCCCGCCCATGCAAAGAGAGCGACTTGAGACAGGACAGCCAAAGGTGCCCAGACAAAAATCGACCTGATGTACTTGCAGAGGTTATCCTGCTCACCCCAGTCGTTGTCGTCCCGGAACGTATTCCAGGCCGTGCGGCACCAGCGATAGAGCCGAACATGCCACTGCGATTCATTGAGTATCATAGGAAACTCCTTCTTTGGTTGTGTAAGAGCACTGTCGACGATTGTCGGCATCGAGAAAACAATACCACGAAATTTTGGTACGTCAATATTACAGAGGAATGGCCTAGGTATTTTGTAAGTATTCGTTTAGTGGCTCCATACCAACTTCAGCTCGTCGGATATCGACATTCGGTTCGTCTTCTATAGGTAGTGGTGCACGTACTCCGTCGACTACAGTAACCTGTGTCCCGTATAGTTGTTCCTTGCCTTGGCTTACACGCACTCTGTCTTCAAGGTAGGCAACATCTTTTTGCTCTACTTCAGTTGCAGAAGATTCTTTCATGAGTAGAAGGCATTGTTCTTGAAAATCTGTGTCGTGGTCGGCGTGTTGAACTAGGCGCCAAGCGTTGTTTGCGCCGGCTTCACCAACTTTAGAAATGGTTGGCCAGCCGATTTCAGCAATTATTTCTTTTAGTCTTTCTGTGTGCTTTAAGTCTACAGTCGCGTCCCATGAGCCATCAGTTTCTTTACGCTGACGCATATTCTGGTCAGCCTCGTTCATCTCTTGTAGCTCAAGAGCAAGGTGAGGGAAGCGGATGTTTTCAGAAGGGTTTTCGAAGGTCATGGGTTAAGTATAGCAAAACGTAATCCCCGAGGCCTTGCCTAGGGAGACAATTGATATTATCGTCCCGCCTTCTTTGCAGCTGCTTCAATCCAGCTCCCCATGTTGTGGTACCCGTCATTTAATACCCAGTCATAGGTTTGATACATGCTTGAAAGGTAGGTCCTGGTACCATTAATTTGTGTAATGAATAGATCATCAAAAGGATTCCTTCCTTTGGTGGCTGTCTGTCCCTTGCTGTTAGCTTGGTTGTGGACGTATATGCCCAACATACCGTTTCCTCTTTTGTAGCTACTCTTAATCTCGTATTGAATCCATTTCCGGTCAGCTGTATTTGATCCAATTAAAACAACAGTCACAGAAGTTCCTTCTAGTTGTTTATCTATCCATCTCTCAATTGCGGCATCGTCTTTCTTCTTGACCTCTTCCCACTCTACTGAGTTAAAGAACCCAGCAGATTCTCTGTCTTTGTGTGTTACCCAGCTATTCTTAATTTGAGACGCTCTCCAACAGTCTGCTGCGTAGTGGAAACTGAAAAAAGTTCTTCTAGCCATACTTACTTTAGATAAATATTAATTCCAATAATTTGCGAACATACAAAGGTTAAAATTATAAAAGCTGGTGCGTAGAAGGCTAGGAATGGTTTGGAGTATGCTGACTCAAACCAGCTATTCTTGCTCTCAGTGCAAAACTCAGTAGCGTCCATTGAGAAATCAACCTCTTCTTCAGTTTTACTAGCTGTTTTTTTGTATAGGTCTCTGTACGAACGTTCCTGACTCAGGTAGTAGCTATCCACTAACCAGAATACAATTATTAATGCCATTGCCACCAAGAGAAGAGAGGCCTTATCCTTCTCATTGTTAGCTGTTACAGCAAAACCAGTAATACCTGTAACAAGCGAGATGCTCCAGCCTTTGAGAAGGAAAGAGTTTCCGCCCATTCTTGTGATAACGTCTTGGATCATCTGTAGATGTTTCCGTTTGTTTTCTCCAGTTGTCATGCGACAACGATACTCCAAAATCGCGTAACTGCAATACCTCTCAGTTGTCCTTCCTAGTTGCGCCCGCCTACGGAGCTTTATGTCACGAACTCGCAAGCGACATGAGGGGCGGGGAAGGACGATGGCACCGCATACATAATGATAAATAACCTTTATTTTCAGGTGTTTAGTACGTTTTCGTGCTATAATTAATTTAATGAGAAAGCGAACAGTCTCCTCCAAATCATCTAAGCTAATTGAGTTTTTGCTTGCGATACAGTTGCTTTGGGTGGGGGCATTAGTGACACAAATCAAAGGGGAATGTACAATCTCTGGTATACCAGAGATTGTACATTCCCCTAGGTCTCTCTTTTAAAACTACCTTTCATAAGGTGGTTTTTATTATTAATCTAGGAGTGGTCACAGCTACTAAGTCTTTCACTACGTTTATAAAAAAGTCTAAGTACATATCGACGAGGTGTGGCGTAGTGTCAGCGAAAGGTCTTCGCTCCGCTCAGTTCTGTATATGTGTCACGAATCACTAAGTATATTTATTCGTCTACGACTCAAAATCTACCAAGTGTTCGCGACCCCGCCTCGCTCGCTACGCATCGCTGCGGCCTCACATTAGGTACGCACATGAAGCAGTTCATGTGCTACACAAAAAGCACAGGGCTAGTGCCCTGTGCTTTTTGTGTACCTGATGTGACCCTACGGAGAATCGAACTCCGGCTTCAAGGATGAAAACCTTGTGTCCTAACCACTAGACGATAGGGCCATTTATTTGTGTGGTTCTTCAGTTCTTTGTGTATGCTTTGGCGCTCGGCTTTCATGAATGAAAACCCCTTACTGCCTCGTAAACATCGGCAGTTCATCGCTTCGCGCTGACCAGATAAAAATCTATCCGATTTTTATTCCCGTAACCACTAGACGATAGGGCCGTACTCCATTGCCGTACCGAGCTCGGTACGGCAATCAAGTGCGCATATTTATAGCAGAAAAAAGGGGATATGTGAAGTGGTAAAACACTGGGTATTCTAACATCTTAAACTCCAGTCTTGACGGACTGTCAATTTATAGTAGCGTGTGGACAGCTGTTATTTTAAAAAATGTGTGCCGTAGCAGAAAGTGCCTAAATCCTTAGGATTTTTCTGCTACGGCAAACCCAGAATTTCTGGTTAGGCCCACTGGCAGGCAACACGTTCGATTGAACAAGTTGCACCATAAGGAGAACACGTCATGGCTGACAAGTTCGTTATGTCTTCGCGGCTGGCTGCTGAACTCGATCATGCATTCGAGCGAAATGGCTGGTCGGCAGCTGAGGTTAAGCTATTATCACAAGGTGACAAGCTTTCCCGAATGCGCGATGTTTTGCGTGGGGCTGGGAAAATTGTTGATATTGATCACTACATAGACCACGTGAATCCGTATGTTCCAGAAGGATGGAGGCTCTCGGTGCATAAACATAACGATAAGTTAAAGTGGAATCCCGAGAACTTGCAACTCTACGTGCATGAGAATCAGATAGCCAACAAAGGTATGATCGGACATATTCTTTTTGAGGGTTTGTGGCGGAAGCGGGTCTTGAATGCCAATGTCCTTGATTACTTATTGTCACATCTGGAAATCATCCCTGAGTCTTGGAAATGGAAGGATATTTTCTTTTGGGGGACACTCTATAATAATGAAAAGGGCGATCTTTGCGTCCGTCAATTGCTTTGGAGAGGAGATCGGTGGGACTGGTCACAAAAAGGAGTCCATGAACAATGGCACAAGACCAGTATTGCCGTATTAGATGGAAGTTCTAGCTAAGTTCATTCCTTCTTATTTGCCTTGAAGAGACAAACCCCCGCAAGCTTTGCTTGCGGGGGTTATCATATTTATATAGTTAGTTGGTCGTACGCATTGAGGACTTGATATCGAAGCGGGGGTTGACCTTTTTGCCGGGGTTGAAGATGTCTTCTGGGTCGAAGATGTGTTCGGTGCAGCGGAAGAGTTCTAGTACCTGCTTACTAAACATCTTGCTCAAGTGTGGGGTGCGGATAATACCATCATTGTGTTCGCCGCAGATATTGCCTTTGAATTTGATGGCGGTGCTGTAGAACTTCTCAGCCATTTTCTCAACCAGCATTGGAGTAGTCTTGTTGGTGAAGTCGAGGAGGGGATAGAAGTGGAAGTGTCCATTACCACCGTGTCCATGAACAGCAGACTGCACATTGAATTCTTTGAAGAGCTTTTTGATTTCAATAAAGAACTTTGAAAGATTCTCGGGCGGCACCGTCATATCTTCGAGGAAGGCAGCAGGGCGCTTGGTTGGGTCAAGTAGTTTTGAAAGAGAGAAGCTAGCACGACGAATCTGGAGATACATCTCCACTTCGCGTTCACTTCGGACAACACGCGCTCGTGTCCCGAATTTTGAAATGTCCGTTACGATAGCAGCAGCTGGATGTTTATCGGTAGTTTCTTTGTCGACAGTAATTAGAATAGTAAAGTCTGGAGTCTTTCGACCAAAGCGAACATGGTAGAGCGAATACATCGCTAACATAGTGCGATAATACTCAAGGCCTTCCAGTCGCTTCTTGAAGAAGTCAGGGTTTTTGAGAGCAAGATCAAAGGTAAGGGCGTCGAAGATTTCGATGTTGATCGGATTATACTTGAGAGCAGTGGTGACTATCTTGGCAGCTTCATCAAGTTTGAAGATAGGTACCACAAAGAGCGTAGTGTCTTTCTGGATTGGAATGGCGCGCATCACGATGTTGGTGATGATACCGATGGTGCCTTGGCTACCAGAGATAAGACGAGTGAGGTCAAAAGTACCGTTGCCTTTTTTGAACGCTGTCATACCTTGTGGACAGACATTCCAAAGAGCGTAGCCAGCACTGTTTTTTGCTGTCTTTGGCTTACCGTCTTTGATAGTCTTTTCATTCTTTTCAATCAAAGAAAAAATTTCGCGCGCGATACGAGCGTATTCGTGTTTGTGCTTCATGAGGGCTTTGAGGTCGCGGTAGGAAAGGGCTTTGATGGTGTACGTGTGTCCGTCGCAGAGAACTACTTCAAGAGAGTCTACCCAGTCAGCGCAGTGTCCGTAGCGAAGTGAGTCAGGACCAGCGGCGTTATTGGCTACAGAACCGCCGATAGTACAGATGTCTTTTGAAGAGGTGTATGAAGGAATATAAGCGCCGTGTCGCTTGAGTTTCTTTTCGACATCGCGCCACATTGCTCCTGGCTCGCAGCTGATAGTTACTACGTCACGCTTTTCTACCACCTCTCCAATCTTGTTGAGGTGGGCACAGACATCAATCACAATTGAATCGGTAAGTGAACCACCAGAAAGACCCGTACCAGCTGCTCGTGGGGTAAGAGAAAGGGAAGAGAAGCGCTTGGTCTCACGCGCAATAACTTGTGTCGCTATTTCGACGTCTTGGCGGTTCTTTGGTTGGATGACTACTTGCGGACTAATATGGAAAATACTTTCGTCAGTGCTGTATTTTTCGAGCACTCGTTTGTCTGAAGACACGCCACCACGGAAACCCGCTTCGCGGAACATTTTTTCAATCAGAAGGTGACCGAGCGGATTGCGCTTAATTATTGGAGCGGCGCCTTTTGGAGCAGGGGCAAAAGCAGCTACTTTTTTAGCTTTTGTCTTCGTATGAGTATGACCATCAGCATGGTTGTGGTCGTGCGAAGGAGTGGCCTTTTTAGAGGCTTTTTTAGCAGCTATTTTTTTAGCTGTTTTTACCACCGGCGCCTTTTTGCGCTTATCGTCAAGATTGGTGATTGCAAGAGTAATAGAAGAACTGTTTTTCATTCCTTTATTTTACCGCATCTGTATAAGAATATGGTACGCTTATTCCCAACTATGACACAAGAGACTGCGCTAGCAATTTTGAAGACGGGAGCAAATGTTTTTCTTACTGGAGAACAAGGAGCAGGAAAAACGTACGTCATCAATAAGTACATAGCGTGGCTAGAAGCAGCAGGACTCTCTGTCGCTGTCACTGCTTCGACTGGTATCGCTGCAACACATATAGGAGGGATGAC